>NZ_JBYSYE010000022.1:0-81913 GCF_058782925.1 Pseudomonas sp. FW305-E2
GCCTCCCGTCCACTGGTGCTGGACAACTACCTGGATCTCCCCACACTGGCCAGACACCTGCTGAAGCCTCCAGCCGGTGTTCACCTTGCCGTCCACCTGTTCAACGCCCTCGGTGCGACAGTCTATGCACAAGGCAGGCGTTACCGCCCGCCCACTGCCCGCGAACGGGAGGCAGGCATAACCCCTGATCAAAATGGAAAGGCGTTTCTCCCAGGCCCGGCATTGAATGCGCCAGCCGCTCAAGCGCTCGACGCCGTGCTGCATTCGTCCATGTTCACCCGATGGGCCGGCGAACTGGCCGCCTCGGCAGAATGGGATGCCAGCTCCGATCACTTGGCCTTGGCCGAACAAACCTTGATCGACGTGTTGTACCCACCCGATGACCGCCAGCCGGGGCAGATCATGGCTTTCGAGCTGTTCAGCCCGGACAATGCCACGCTCCCCGTCGAGGAAATCCGCCTTGACCTGATCAACAGTGTGCAAATCCGTCTCGCCTGCACCCCGGCGATTGCGCAACTGTCCGGTGAACTGCTGATGCGCCGCTTCGCGCCCGAACTACTGCTCAGTGGCTACCCGGCCGATTTCAGCTTCGAGCCCGACCTGCGCTGGGCCAGCATCCGCCAGGGAGCCCTGATACTCAGCGCCCGCCAGCAACCGATGACCTTCGACAACGCAGAACAGGTCATGCGCCAGGCCCTGCACGAGGATGACCCTGTTCCCGAAGAAGCACTGCGCCAGACGCTGGCGGTGTGGGCCCCCTTGCGCGGATCATTCGAACTCCCCCCGCCCTGGTCGCACCAGCAATGGCAATTGGCGTTGCATCGCTACCTGGCGGTCAGGGACGTTGAAAGCCTCAACGATCTCCCGGACCGCTTCGAGGAGGCCCGTCGTCAGTTGCTCCAGAGCCGGATAGCGCCCGAGTCGCGCAATGCGGATGGCCAGGTGCACCTGCTGATGTACCTTGACCATGGCGCAGGCTACCGAGGCAATCCCCGCTTGCCGGACGTGACCGCCTGGTATGAAGTGGCCTTCGGCGCTTGGGAACAGCGTGCCATCAACGTCTATCAAGCTATCCTGCACCGCTGCTTGAGCCACCTGCCGGAAGATATCAAGGACCGCCTGCGTGATGGCCCCTGGACCGCCTATGCCGTTACCTGGCCGATCTACGTGGGCCCCGATAACCGACCTGAGTACGGCTCCAGCCCCAGAGCGGACTGGCACATGCAGACGGCCACCCAGGGTTTCGTCGTACATGCCCCGGACACAGAGGGCGATTGGCTTTACGAGCTGTTCCCCGAACGGCTGCACTGGCAAGCCCACTTCGTTACCCACACAGCGCCGACGCGCCTGGCCGAGCAATTGACGCTGCTCTACAGCGAATACAACCAATCACAACTGCCGTGGATCGCTGCCGACTTTCCCGCCTTGCGACAAGTGCTCATGGCCCCCACGCAAGATCGCCTCGATTCACTGGCCAGGCATTACGCCAGCGATATCGCCCTGGGCAATCGGGATGCTTTGCATGCACTGGGCAAAGGCGCTACCCCGCATGAACAATTCCTGGCCAGGCGCCAGTCCGTGAGCACTGGGCGCTACTTGCAACGGTTGTTTTCCAACCTGATACCGGGCTTGAGTTGCCTGAACCCAGAGGATGGCAGCGATGCACTGGCTTGTGTCCTGGACATCGCCGCGCTGAAAGGCGCGGCAGTCACGCTTGGTGGACGGGCCTTCAAACCATTGGCCAAGCTTCCCGGCGTGCTGGGCCAAAGCGCCAACACCGCACGCCTGAACGCCGCGCGCGCCGCCCGACGCTGGAGCAGCATCCCCGTCACGCCCGACTTCAGCGAGCGCCTTACCCCGCCCAAGCGCTGGCGCAGCGCGCCCGAACTGACGACGGTCGCCCCCGAATCCCGGGAACTCATGACGCAGCGAAGGGTACTGCCGGGCCAGACGCCCGATGCCCTGCTACTTGACCAGATACCTGGCAGCCATGGTCCGGTGCCACGCGAGCTACCCGAAACAGCCACACTGATCCCCCGCGACAATGCCACGGTCGATGCAATCATTCATGGCGCCGCCTATCGCCTTCAAACACCGAACACCTCGGGGCTCGTACGTCGGGTTGCCCATGAGCCGCTACTCGGCCAGCCACCCACCGAGGTGCCGCCGCCTTACACCGGCGGCGAAGCGCGAATGGCCCTGAGCTTCTCGCCCTTGCCCAATGACGCCGGCACACCCGTATTCGGACAACACGTCAGTCACGCCTTCCAAACCGTGCGGATCGAGCCGGTACCGATTCGTTACCGCCCCCAGCACACACGCTTCGACATCTGGGCGCAGGTCATGGTGCGCGAGGGCAAGGTCGTCGTACACGCCCCTAATCACCCCAAGCGATTGAAGCCCTTGCCCGTCGAAGAAACCCAGTTACGCCTTGGCGTCATCTCGCCTCCCGTGTACCACAGGCGCATCGTGGTCGATCCATCGCCTGAACTACGCTTTGGCTTGCCTGCGGACATGCCGATCGAGCAAGTCAGGCAAATTACCGACCACTGCCCTCCCGTGCGCCTGGGCGGGCTGGCGCGGACCATCCCCGACCGCCGTACCCTGCGCGGCGCATTGATCGACTGGCGCGGTGAGCAGTGGTTGATCGTCGAGGCCGATCTGGGGATTTTTTATGGCGCCCCCCATCAGCCCTGGGCGTGGCAGACAAGGCTGCTGGATGCCCCGGCACTGCCAGCTTCGCTGCCACATCCGCCCAGAGGGCTGCGTCGCAAGTTCGAGAGAATCACCGACCACGAGGCCATCGAGCGGTACCTGGAAATCAGCGAAACCTACCGCATCGTCGCCGAACGCCCCAACCTGCAGCGCGATGTCGATAACGTGGTCAGATTGCTGCGCGACTGGATCGAACAAGGGCGAACATGGCAACTCCGCCACCCCTCGCGATTCCTGCAGTTCATCGAAGCCATGGAGTCGCGCCTGCTCCCGGAATACGCGCGCAACATCCTCACGCAGAGCACAGCCCAGGACGCTTTGGCGGGCCCCGCCAGTCGCGGCATCACAGCATTGAACCGGGAGATAATCCCGATCTGGAGGCAATTCCACGGCACCAGCGCCGCAGACCGCCAACACATCCTTGGCGTATTGGACGATCTGCTACCTGCGCGCGGCGCCACTACCCCCTACACACCGGCAGCAGGGGCGCAGTCGCTCGACGACAACGCGATGGCCGCCTTGCGTCAGCACCTCTACCCAGTCAACCTGGCCTTTGCCAGCGTCACGCTGAAGGACCATAGCCGCGTGGTGTTCTTCGCCCTGTCAGGCAGCCCTGGCAGACGCGCATTGCATATCATCCCGACGCCCCGCCTCACACCGGCAGTGGACTACGTCGATGCACGTCAGGTTAACCAGTTTTTCCCGCCAGACCCGCGGTTTACCGAGCTGCCAACCCTGCGGCGCGCAGATTTCCTGTGGACGCGCGTCCATAAGCGACATCTGGATGCCGAACGACACATCGCCAGCGCGCTGAACCGCAGACTGCTTCACCGCCACACCGAGGTCGAGCGTATCGATGTCTTCACGATGCTCGACGCCTGTCGCTCCTGTGGCGGCTTCGTCCTGCCGCGCTTGCGGCTGGATTACCCGCAAGCCGAGTTCAGTGTGACCTGGATGCTCGATTACACCAACTGACTACAGCCTGACAGCTTCGCCCGCAAACACCCTCGCTGTGGTTAAGATGGCGGCACACACCGCCATCCTTACCGCAGCAACGGATCCCCCATGCCAGCACGCAGCCCCACGTCCCATGCCGTCACTGGGCAAGTCGTCTCCATCGTCCTGTTCACCTTCATCGGCTACCTGAACATCGGCATCCCCCTGGCCGTGTTGCCCGGCTATGTGCACAACGACCTGGGTTTCAGTGCCGTGGTCGCCGGCCTGGTGATCAGCGTGCAGTACCTCGCGACGCTGCTCAGCCGCCCTGGCTCCAGCCGCATCATCGACAACCACGGCAGCAAGAAGGCGGTCATGTACGGACTGGCTGGCTGCGGGCTCAGCGGGGTATTCATGCTGGCCTGTGCCTTCCTCACTCACCTACCTTGGTTGAGCCTGGCTTGCCTGCTGGTCGGTCGCCTGGTGCTGGGCAGCGCCGAAAGCCTGGTAGGCTCGGGTGCGATCGGCTGGGGCATTGGCCGGGTGGGTGCCGCAAACACGGCCAAGGTCATCTCCTGGAACGGCATCGCCAGCTATGGTGCGCTGGCCATCGGCGCCCCACTGGGCGTGCTGATGGTCAAAGGCCTCGGGCTGTGGAGCATGGGTGTGAGCATCATCCTGCTGTGCATACTCGGTTTGCTACTGGCGTGGCCCAAGCAAGCCGCCCCCATCGTCAGCGGTGTACGCCTGCCGTTCCTGCGGGTGCTGGGCAAGGTATTCCCCCATGGCTCGGGGCTTGCCCTGGGCTCGATCGGCTTTGGCACCATCGCCACCTTCATCACCCTTTACTACGCAAGCCGTGGCTGGGCCAATGCGGCGCTGACCCTGAGCCTGTTCGGCGCCAGTTTCATCAGCGCACGGCTGCTCTTTGGCAACCTGATCAATCGCATCGGTGGCTTCAGGGTGGCGATCGCCTGCCTGTCGGTGGAAACGCTCGGGCTGTTGATGCTGTGGCTGGCACCCAACGCCGAACTGGCCTTGGCGGGGGCTGCATTGAGCGGGTTTGGTTTCTCGCTGGTGTTTCCGGCATTGGGCGTGGAGGCGGTGAACCAGGTGTCGGCAGCTAACCGTGGGGCAGCGGTGGGAGCGTATTCGCTGTTCATCGACTTGTCACTGGGGGTGACCGGGCCATTGGTCGGTGCGGTGGCGGCGGGGTTCGGCTTCGCTTCGATGTTTCTGTTCGCGGCGGCTGCGGCAGCGTGTGGGTTGGTATTGAGCGTCTATTTGTACCGCCAGGGGCGTCGGGACAGGGACCGTACAACAGCAGCCTGAAAGCCGGTGCCGGCCTCTTCGCGGCCCACCCCGCCCCTGCAGGGTTGACGCGCCAGCCTGGCGTGCACGATCCCCCCGTAGGAGCGGGTTCACCCGCGAAGGGCTGCAAAGCAGCCCCAAAAGGCCTCAAACTTAGCGCTGAGCGTACTGCAACACCACCTCAAGCGGGTGGCGCATCTTCCGCTCGGTCATGCGCTTGACCTGGCTACGGCACGAGTAACCGGTCGCCAGCGGCTCCCCTTCCTTGTCCAGCTTGGTCGCCCAGCTCTGCTCGAATATGGCCCGCGAGGTTTCCTGGTTGCGGGCTTCGTGCCCATAGGTACCGGACATACCGCAGCAACCCGTGGCCTCGGTCACCAGCTTCAGCCCCAGACGGGCGAACACCTGCTCCCACTGCCGGGTGCTGGCCGGCACGTTGGTCTTCTCGGTGCAGTGCGCCATCAGGCGGAAGCTGCCCGGTGCGGTAGGCGCCTGCTCGGGCAGTACATCCATCAACCATTCCTGCGGCAGCAACACCTGCGGACAACCCTCCAGGCCTGGCACCTTCTGGTACTCCTGGCGATACACCAGCGTCATCGCCGGGTCCAGCCCCACCAGTGGCACACCGCAATCGGCCAGGGCCTTGAGCTGCGTGGCGTTGCGGATCGCTGCCTTGGCAAACGCGCCAAGGAAACCCTGTACGTGCAACGGCTTGCCGTTGGCGCTGTACGGCGCCAGAAATACCCGGTGACCCAGGCGGTGGGCAAGGTCGATGAAGGCCGACAGCAGCGGTGTTTCGAAGTAGCGGGTGAAGGCGTCCTGCACCAGCACGATGCTGCGCTCGCGCTGGGCCGGGGTCAGCTCGCGCAGGGCCGGCACCGTGGCCATGCCAACGCGGCAACGGGTCAGGGTAGCCTGGAAGTTGAAGCGGCTGATCAGCGGGCTGTCGACCATGCCCACCTTGTCGGCCAGCAGTTGGCTCACCCACTTCGAACCCATCACCGCGTTGTACAGCCCCGGTGCGTGCGCCAGGTAGGGGATGGTGAACTCGAGCGAGCCAATCAGGTAGTCACGCAGCGGGCGCTGGTAGCGACCGTGGTACAGCTCGAGGAAGCGCGAGCGGAAGTCCGGCACATTGACCTTGATCGGGCACTGCCCGGCGCACGACTTGCACGCCAGGCAGCCGGCCATGGCGTCGTACACTTCATGGGAGAAGTCCTCCTGGCCCTGGTGGCGCGCGCGGTTGTTGCGCAGACGCGCCGGCAGGCCCTTGAGCCACGACACCTTGTTGCGCGCCGCAGCCAGCACATCGATGTTCGCCTCGCCCTGCAGGCGCAGCCACTCGCGCATCAGCGAGGCGCGGCCCTTGGGCGAATGCTGGCGTTCGCGGGTAGCCTTCCACGACGGGCACATGGCGTCGTTGGGGTCATAGTTGTAACAGGCGCCATTGCCGTTGCAGTGCACGGCGCTGGGGAAGTCCTGCCATACGCGCTCGTCAATGGTACGGTCAAGGTCGCCGCGCAGGGTCACGCCATCGACCGGGGTAAGGCCCTCGGCGCTGCCCAGTGGCGTGCAGATCTTGCCCGGGTTGAGCTGGTTGTGCGGGTCAAAGGCGCCCTTCAGGCGCTGCAACGCCGGGTACAGCTCGCCGAAGTACTCAGGCACGTATTCCGAGCGCAGGCCCTTGCCGTGCTCACCCCACAGCAGGCCGCCATAACGCTTGGTCAGCGCGGCAACGGCGTCGGAAATCGGCTTGACCAGCGCGGCCTGCGCCGGGTCCTTCATGTCCAGTGCCGGGCGCACATGCAGCACGCCGGCATCGACGTGGCCAAACATGCCGTAGGCCAGGCCGTAGCCGTCGAGCAGTGCGCGGAAGTCGGCGATGTAGTCGGCCAACTGCTCTGGCGGTACCGCGGTGTCCTCCACGAACGGCTGCGGGCGCACTTCGCCTTCGACGTTGCCCAGCAGGCCCACCGAACGCTTGCGCATGGTATAGACGCGGGTGACTGCCTCGGCACCTTCGGCCAAGGTGTGGCCCAGGCGCTCGACGCTGGTGTCGCTTTGCAGGTGCTGGATGAATGCCTGCACCTTGGCGTTGACCTCGGCCGGCTCGTCGCCGCAGAACTCCACCAGGTTGATGCCCAGCGTGGGGCGCTCGGGGTCCGCCGGGAAATACTCGGCCACGCTGTGCCAGACGATGTCTTTCATCGCCAGCATCAGCACCTTGGAGTCGACCGTCTCGATCGACAGCGGCTTGTGCGCCATCAGCGCGTTGGCATCACGCAGCGCATCCATGAAGCTGGTGTAACGCACATTGACCAGCACCGCATATTTGGGAATCGGCAGCACGTTGAGCTTGGCTTCGACCACATAGCCCAGCGAGCCCTCGGCGCCGCACAGCACGCTGTTGAGGTTGAAGCGACCCTGCTCGTCGCGCAGGTGCGCCAGGTCGTAGCCGGTCAGGCAACGGTTGAGCTTGGGAAAGGTGGTTTCAATCAGTTCGGCCTGGGTTTCCTGAATTTCCCGGGCCATGCGGTACACCTCGCCGACCCGGCCCGGCGCGGCGCAGGCCTGCTCCAGCGCAGCATCGTCGATCGGCAGGCTGTGCAGGCGTTCGCCACCGAGCAGCACACTGTGCAGCTCCAGCACGTGGTCGCGGGTTTTGCCGTAGGTGCAACTGCCCTGGCCACTGGCATCCGTGTTGATCATGCCGCCGACCGTGGCGCGGTTGGAGGTGGACAGCTCAGGGGCGAAGAACAGCCCGTGCGGCTTGAGCGCAGCATTGAGCTGGTCCTTGACCGTGCCGGCCTGTACCCGCACCCAGCGCTCTTGCACGTTGATTTCAAGAATGTTGTTCATGTGCCGCGACAGGTCGACGACGATACCGTCGGTCAGCGACTGGCCGTTGGTGCCGGTGCCACCACCGCGGGGGGTCAGCTTGACCTGCTGGAAGCGCGGTTCACCCATTAGCGTGGCGACCCGCGCCACATCGTCGGCATCCAGCGGGAACACCGCCGCCTGCGGCAAGCGCTGGTAGATCGAGTTGTCGGTGGCCAGTACCGTGCGGGTTGCGTAGTCGGCACTGATCTGGCCACGGAAGCCGCTGTTGCGCAGGGCTTCGAGGAATTCGGGGTAATTGGCGCTCGGTGCAACGGTGGACAGCTGGGCGATCATCGAAGGATGGCCTCTTGATATTGGCTAAATCACGGGATCCTTGTCGCCCCGGCATGGGTTGAGGCATGCAGGGATGACGTATAGGCCAATGTTCCTGTAGTTTCGCGTCAGGGGCAAACGGATAATCCTGCCGCTATCAATGACTTTTATGAATGAATTACCGCCACCTGACCCCATCCATGTCACTGCTGCTGGCTTTCGAGGCCGCCGCCCGGCATGAAAGCTACACCCGCGCCGCCGCCGAACTGTCGCTGACCCAAAGCGCGGTCAGCCGCCAGGTGCAAGCCTTGGAGCAGCAGTTGGGCCTGACCCTGTTCCGCCGCGAGGGGCGCCAGGTGCAGCTGACCGATGTCGGCCGCCTGTACCAGCGCGAGCTCAGCGAGGCACTGGGGCGCATCCGCAGCGCCACCTTGCAGGCACTGGCCTATCAGTCGGGGGTAGGCACCTTGCGCCTGGCTACCCTGCCAACCTTCGGCTCGAAATGGCTGTTGCCGAGGCTGCATGCGTTCTACAGCGCTCACCCAGGCATGCTGGTGCACATTCATTCACGCATTGAAACCATCAACTTCGACACCAGCGAAATCGATGCCGCCATCGGCGTGGCCAGCCACGACTTGCCGGGGCTTGTCTGCCATCGCCTGCATGCCGAGGAGCTGGTGGTGATCTTGCCGCCGGAGGCCGGCGTCGGCAGCCAAGGCTGGAGCCCGGCGCGGATCAGTGAAGAGGTGCTGCTGAATGTGGCCAACAACCCGCATGCGTGGGGCGAGTGGTTTTCCCATCATGGCTTGCCGCATCGGGCGATGCGGCTGGGGCCGAGTTTCGAGCTGACCTCGCACCTGATCCAGGCGGTACGTGCCGGGATCGGGATCGGGCTGGTGCCGCGCATATTGGTGGAGGAGGAACTGGCCAAGGGCGAGCTGTACAGCCCGGGTGTGGCGTTTGCCAGCCAGCGTAGTTATTACCTGATCTACCCGCCGAGGAATGAGGCGCTGCCGTCGCTGCGGGCATTCAGGGGGTGGTTGCTGGAGCAGATCTGATTGTTGGCGGGATCACCTGACCTGAGGGCAACGCTGTACCTGTAGGAGCGGGTTTACCCGCGAAGAGGCCCGCACAGGCAACAAAAAACCCGAAGCCAGCCACCTGACTCCGGGTTTTCGCATACCGCTTATGGCGCCTTACTTGGCCACAGTCTCAACAGCACCGCCCGCATTCACCTGGCGACGCGACTTGACCATGTACACCGCCAACATCGCAAGCAGCCACACCGGGATCGCATACACCGACACCTGGATGCCCGGGATCATCAGCATGATGCCCAGAATCAGCACCACGAAAGCCAGCACCACATAGTTGCCGTACGGGTACCACAGCGCCTTGAACAGCGGCTTCTGGCCGGTACGGTCGAGGTGCTGACGGAACTTCAGGTGCGAGTAGCTGATCATCGCCCAGTTGATCACCAGAGTGGCCACGACCAGCGACATCAGCAGCTCCAGCGCGTTTTGCGGCATCAGGTAGTTCAGCAGCACGGCGACGAAGGTCACGGCAGCCGACACCAGGATCGAACGCACTGGCACGCCCCGCTTGTCGACCTTGGCCAGCGACGCCGGGGCATCGCCCTGCTCGGCCATACCCAACAGCATGCGGGCGTTGCAGTAGGTGCCACTGTTGTACACCGACAGCGCCGCAGTCAGCACCACGAAGTTCAGCAGGTTGGCAGCCACGTCACTGCCCAGCAGCGAGAACACTTGCACGAACGGGCTGCTGCCGTAGCTGCCACCCGAGGCGTCGATGCTGGCGACCAGGTTGTCCCACGGGGTCAGCGACAGCAGCACCACCAGGGCACCGACATAGAAGATCAGGATGCGGTAGATGACCTGGTTGATCGCTTTGGGGATCACGGTCTTTGGCTTGTCGGCCTCGGCGGCGGTGAAGCCGAGCATTTCCAGGCCACCAAAGGAAAACATGATGAAAGCCAAGGCCATTACCAGCCCGCTGACGCCGTTGGGGAAGAAGCCGCCGTGTGTCCACAGGTTGGCCACGGTGGCTTCAGGGCCGCCGCTGCCGCTGGTCAGCAGGTAGGCACCCAGGCCGATCATGCTGACGATGGCGACCACTTTGATGATGGCGAACCAGAATTCGGCTTCACCGAAGAACTTCACGTTCATCAGGTTGATGGCGTTGATCAGCACGAAGAAGGCTGCCGCCGTGACCCAGGTGGGGATCTCCGGCCACCAGTAGTGAACATACTTGCCGACCGCCGAAAGCTCCGACATGCCCACCAGGATATACAGCACCCAGCAGTTCCAGCCTGACAGGAAGCCGGCGAACCCACCCCAGTAGGTGTGGGCGAAATGGCTGAACGAGCCGGCCACCGGCTCTTCGACGATCATTTCACCCAGCTGGCGCATGATCATGAAGGCGATGAAGCCGCAGATGGCGTAGCCAAGAATCATCGACGGGCCGGCGGATTTCATCACGCCAGCCGAGCCGAGGAACAGGCCGGTACCAATCGCACCGCCGAGGGCGATCAACTGGATATGGCGGTTCTTCAGGCCCCGCTTTAGCTCGCCTGAATGCATGTTTTGTCCACTCATGAACGAAGTCACCTGCATTGTTTTTATCTGTGACGGAATCGGACCCACCGCGCTCGTGGCGCAGCGGAATGGGCAAGGTGGTTACCTTGGGTTTCTTGACCTCAGGTGCCGCCGGAGCAGGTCAACCAGGCGTGATCAAGAGTGCGCGGTACGCAAGAGGGTCACAGGTAAAACGCGGCGCACTGTATACCCCTGCAAACGCGCAGGCGTCAACGCGTTGCATCGTTTCCTCGGGAAAAAACGCAGCGTTCCTGTGGTACAGGCCTTCATAGGCGAAGTGATCGGCGTACATGGCGCCTCCATTTGTTGTTTTGTCAGCCCGGCTCTTTGGACGGGCTCCTGCACAAGGCAATGGCGGCTATAACACCGTGGGGACGGGGGTTTGGGCAAGGGTGGCTGGCGCCATGGCGACGGCTTTGGCACAGGGGCGCCGGCAAGGTTTGTTTACACGATCGGGCATGATCTGAAATGCGGACTGAAAACGGCTACATTCGTACAGATTTCTTTACAAGGCGGTTCAAGAACTTGCCAGTCGTCCGAAAAATTCTTTTTGTTCAATATGAAAAATTCTTTTTGTTCAATATCTTGGGCTTGGTCCACATTCGCGCAGGCATAAAAAAACCAGCCCGAAGGCTGGTTCCTTGATGACCACACTGGCTTATCAGCCACGCGGCTTGCCGCGACCACGGCCTGCCGGCTTGTCGCCATCAGGCTTGCCCGGACGCTTGCGCATCTCGCTCGGGCGCTCAGCCACCGTGCTGCCACGGGTGGGTTTACGCGGCGCTTCTTCACGCGGCTGACGCGCCGGGCGTTCGCCAGTAGCGGCACCTTCGTGGGCCGGGCGCAGGTTGCGCACGCGCTCGCCACGGCCCAGCGGGCGGGTCGACTTGCGCTGCAGGCGCTCCATCTTGTCCTTGGCCTTGAGCTTCATGGCTGGCAGCGCGACCGGCTGCAGGCCCACTTCGGCGGCGAGGATGTCGATTTCGCCCTGGGTCATTTCGCGCCAGCGGCCCATCGGCAGGTCCGAATTGAGGAACACCGGGCCGAAACGCACACGCTTCAGGCGGCTGACCACCATGCCCTGGGATTCCCACAGGCGACGCACCTCACGGTTACGACCTTCCATCACCACGCAGTGGTACCAGTGGTTGAAGCCTTCGCCACCCGGTGCCTTCTGGATATCGGTGAACTTGGCCGGGCCGTCTTCCAGCATTACGCCGGCTTTCAGGCGCTCGATCATCTCGTCGTCGACTTCACCACGCACACGTACCGCGTACTCACGGTCCATCTCGTAGGACGGGTGCATCAGGCGGTTGGCCAGCTCACCGTCGGTGGTGAACAGCAGCAAGCCAGTGGTGTTGATGTCGAGGCGGCCGATGTTGATCCAGCGGCCTTCTTTTGGCCGTGGCAAACGGTCGAACACGGTCGGGCGCCCTTCCGGGTCGTCACGGGTGCAGATTTCGCCGTCGGGCTTGTTGTACATGATCACCCGGCGGGTGGCCTCGGCGGCCTCCTCGCGCTTGATCAGCTTGCCGTCCACGGCGATGGCGTCGTGCAGGTCTACGCGCTGGCCAAGGGTGGCCTCGACGCCGTTGACCTTGATGCGACCCTGGCTGATCCAGGCCTCGACATCACGCCGCGAGCCCACGCCAATGCGCGCCAGCACTTTCTGCAGCTTTTCGCCGGATGGCGGGGTGATTTCGGTTTCTTTCAGGTCTTGCTCACTCATCTGGGCACCTCCCGGTGTAGGAATGAAAACAGGTTTCTGGCGACGAACGCGCCAAAAGGCCGCGCATCATACGCGGTTCATCAGGGGAACGCACTGGAGGGTAGAGGGTTTTGTGGGGCTGGGCATGATTTTCTGCCCAATGGGCTTTGTGCTGGCCGCTCCGCGGGCAGCACAGGCAGCAGATCAATCAGGGCTGTGCCTTGTTCTCTTCCTCCACCGAAGGCTCAGGCTCTTCTCCCCGCAAATCATCAAAATCGGTTTTCAAACCGTCTTCCATGGCATCCAGCTCCACCAACAGGCTACGGAAGCTGGTCTCCTCTCTCGGCTCACCAACCTCCTCTTCCCCAAGGCTGGCATCCGCCAATGCCTGCAGGTGCGCAGGCACCGGCGCATCATCCGGGTCAAGTTGCGGCGCTGGTTCCATTTCGCGCAGCTCGGCCAAGGCCGGCAGGTCCTCAAGGCTCTTGAGGTTGAAATGATCGAGAAACGCCTTGGTGGTGGCGAACATCGCCGGCCGGCCGGGCACTTCGCGGTAGCCGACCACGCGAATCCACTCGCGCTCCATCATGGTCTTGATGATATTGCTGTTCACCGCAACGCCCCGCACGTCCTCGATTTCACCACGGGTGATCGGCTGGCGGTAGGCAATCAGGGCCAGTGTCTCAAGCAGCGCTCGCGAATAGCGCTGCGGGCGCTCTTCCCAGAGGCGCCCGACCCACGGGGCATAATCCTCGCGAATCTGCAGGCGATAGCCGCTGGCCACCTCCTTGAGCTCGAACGCACGCCCATCGCACGACTTGCCCAGCACCTCCAAGGCCTGCCTGAACACCTTGGGCTCGGGGCGCTCGGCTTCCTCGAACAGCTCGTACAGGCGCTCAAGGGATTGCGGCTTGCCCGAAGCGAGCAAGAAGGCTTCGATCAGCGACGCCAGGTCGCGGGGTTCATTCAGGTTCATCGGGTTCTTCAACTGGCGCCGGGCGAAGCCGCACGTGAATGGCGGCGAAAGGTTCATTCTGCACAAGTTCGATCAGCGATTCCTTCACCAGTTCGAGAATGGCCATGAAGGTCACCACCACACCGAGCTTGCCCTCCTCGGCAGCAAACAGCGCGATGAACGGCACAAAGGCACCGCCCTTGAGACGTTCCAGCACCTGGCTCATGCGCTCGCGGGTGGACAAGGTCTCACGGGTGATCTGATGGCTTTCGAACAGGTCGTTGCGGCGCATCACCTCGGCCATGGACATCAGCAGCTCTTCCAGGCTGACCTGAGGCAACAGCTTGCGTACCTTGGCCTGCGGCGCTTCCAGGCGCGGCACCACCACCTCGCGCCCGACCCGTGGCAATTCGTCGATGCCCTCGGCGGCGGCCTTGAAGCGCTCGTACTCCTGCAGGCGGCGGATCAGCTCGGCGCGAGGGTCACCCTCCTCCTCCTCGACGTCGGCGGAACGCGGCAGCAGCATGCGTGACTTGATCTCGGCCAGCATGGCAGCCATCACCAGGTATTCGGCAGCCAGTTCAAGGCGCACGCTTTTCATCAGCTCCACATAGCCCATGTACTGCCGGGTGATCTCGGCCACAGGGATGTCGAGGATGTCGATATTCTGCTTGCGGATCAGGTACAGCAACAGGTCCAGCGGGCCTTCGAACGCTTCGAGGATGACTTCAAGGGCGTCCGGCGGGATGTACAGGTCCAGCGGCAGCTCGGTCAGGGCTTCGCCATAGACCAGCGCCAACTGCAGTTGCCGAGGCGCTTCGACCCATTCGGCCGGCGCCTCAGGCGCTTCCAGCTGGCTCACGCGTTGACCAGGAACGGCGTGGGGTCGCCACAACCTTCGCGGATCAGTTCCGGCTCGTCGCCGGACAGGTCGATGATGGTCGACGCCTTGAGGTCGCCGAACCCGCCATCGATCACCAGGTCAACATGGTGCTCCAGCCGTTCACGGATCTCATAAGGGTCGGTCATCGGCTCGCTGTCGCCCGGCAGGATCAGGCTGACGCTCATCAGTGGCTCGCCCAACTCGGCCAGCAAGGCCAGGGTGATGGCGTGGTCCGGTACACGCAGCCCGATGGTGCGACGCTTATCGTGCAACAGCAGACGCGGCACTTCACGCGTGCCGTTGAGAATGAAGGTGTAAGGCCCCGGTACATGCGCCTTCAGCATGCGGAAGGTGCCGGTGTCGACCTTGGCATACAACCCCAGTTGCGACATGTCGCAGCACATCAGGGTGAAGTTGTGCGTCTTGTCCAGCCCGCGCAGGCGCCGCACCCGCTCGATTGCCGACTTGTCGCCTATCTGGCAACCCAGCGCATAGGCCGAATCCGTCGGATACACCACCACGCCCCCCTTGCGGATGATCTCGACGGCCTGTTTTATCAGGCGCGCTTGTGGGTTCTCCGGATGAATCTGGAAAAATTGGCTCACGTAATCGTCCTGTTCATAGCGCCAAAGGCTGTTCATGGCTGAATCGACGCCACAAAGGTGGCAGATCCTCGGGCAAAGGCCGATAGGCACCGATCTCGCCCCAGGTGCCGGGGCCGTGGAAGTCACTGCCAGCGCTTGCCAGCAGGCCGAACTCACGGGCAAGAATGGACATAGTGCCCACTTGCTCGGCAGGCATCATCCCGTTGACCACTTCAAGCGCCTGCCCTCCTGCCTGAATATAGTCGGCAATCAGCCGCCTGCGCTTGCTGCGGGTCAGGTCGTAGTGCATGGGATGCGCCAGGCTCACCCAGGCGTTGGACTGCCTCAGCGTGGCAACGGTTTCGTCGAGCGTCGGCCAGTGCTGCTTGACGTCGCCCAGCTTGCCGGCGCCCAGCCACTTGCGAAACGCTTCACCACGGTCCTTGACGTGCCCGGCACGCACCAGATACTCGGCAAAATGCGGGCGCGCCGGGGCGTTGCCGCTGTCACCCAGCTCGTGCTGCACGGCGCGCGCGCCTTCAAGCGCGCCGGGCATGCCCTTGGCCGCTAGCCGTTTGTCGATTTCTTCGGCACGCAGCCAGCGGCCGCGGTGCAACGCTTGAATCGCCGCCAGCAATGGCGGTGCGTCGAGCGGGAAATCATAGCCCAGCACGTGAATGGTCGCGCCGCCCCACGTGCAAGACAGCTCCACACCGCTGACCCAGCGCATACCCAGGTCAACGCAGGCCTGGCGCGCTTCGGGCAGGCCTTCGAGGGTGTCATGGTCGGTCAGTGCCAGCGCTTGCACCCCGTGTTCATGGGCCCGGGCAACCAGTACCGAAGGCGACAGGGCGCCGTCGGAGGCCGTGCTGTGACAGTGCAGATCAACATTCATGGAGGAGCGCTTTCGCTGGAATCGATGTTTGTTATTATGCCGTCACATCCCGATTCTGGCTGCCATTGTGAAACAATTCATCGATTTCATCCCGCTGCTGCTGTTCTTCATCGTCTACAAGCTTGACCCGCGCCCCATGGAAGTCGCCGGCCATCACTTCGAATTTGGCGGCATTTACAGCGCCACGGCCATGCTGATCATCAGCTCGCTGGTCGTGTACGGCGCACTGTTCCTGCGCCAGCGCAAGCTGGAAAAGGGCCAGTGGCTGACGCTGATCGCCTGCCTGGTGTTCGGTGGCCTGACCCTGACCTTTCACAGCGAAACCTTCCTCAAGTGGAAGGCTCCTGTCGTGAACTGGCTGTTCGCCCTGGGTTTTGCCGGCAGCCACTTCATCGGCGATCGGGTGCTGATCAAGCGCATCATGGGCCACGCCCTGACCCTGCCTGATGCCATCTGGACGCGCCTGAACCTGGCCTGGATCGCTTTCTTCCTGTTCTGCGGCGCGGCCAACCTGTTCGTCGCCTTCACCTTCCAGGACTTCTGGGTGGACTTCAAGGTGTTCGGCAGCCTGGGCATGACCGTGATCTTCCTGGTGGCGCAAGGCGTGTACCTGTCGCGCCACCTGCACGATGACCCTTCTACCTCCAAACCCAAGGATTGACATGCTCTACGCCATTATCGCCAGCGACGTCGCAAACTCCCTGGAAAAGCGCCTGGCTGCCCGCCCGGCGCACATCGAACGCCTGCAGCAGCTCAAGGCCGAAGGCCGCGTGGTGTTGGCCGGCCCGCACCCGGCCATCGACAGCAACGACCCGGGAGAAGCGGGTTTCAGCGGTAGCCTGATCGTTGCCGAATTCGAATCGCTGGCGGCGGCGCAGACCTGGGCCGATGCCGACCCGTACATCGCAGCCGGCGTGTACGACAAGGTTGTGGTCAAGCCGTTCAAGCAAGTGCTGCCTTGACCTGAGACGGCACGGCCTTCTTCGCTACACAAACCTTCGGATCTGTGCCATCGCCCGTAGGAGCGGGTTCACCCGCGAAGAGGCCGGGCCTGCCGGCCAATCTCCACCCGCCGTTCACCGTTGCCGACGCTACCGTATTCGCGGGTAAACCCGCTCCTACACAGATTTGGTGGTGGACACACGTCGGTGGTCGGACACAGCTCGCTGTAGGAGCGGGTTTACCCGCGAAGAGGGCCACGCGGTACCAGCAGTTATACTCAGGCCATCAGTCTGCGGTATCTTTGCCACTGGCGGGCCGAATAACCGCCGTCAATGGTTGAATTGAGTGAGTCATGAGCGAGCTGTTACTGATTGATGATGACCAGGAACTGTGCGAGCTGCTCGGCAGCTGGCTGACCCAGGAAGGGTTTTCCGTGCGTGCCTGCCACGATGGGCAGAGCGCACGCCTGGCCCTGGCCGAGCATGCCCCTGCTGCCGTGGTACTGGATGTGATGTTGCCCGACGGCAGTGGCCTGGAGCTTCTCAAGCAGCTGCGCAGCGAGCATGCCGAGCTGCCGGTGCTGATGCTTTCAGCCCGCGGCGAGCCGCTGGACCGGATTCTCGGCCTGGAACTGGGCGCCGACGACTACCTGGCCAAACCCTGCGACCCGCGCGAGCTCACTGCCCGCCTGCGCGCGGTGCTGCGCCGCAGCCACCCCACCGCCACAACCAGCCAGATGGAGCTGGGTGACCTGGTCTACAGCCCTGCGCGGGGCGTGGCCAGCATCGATGGCCGCGAAATGACCCTGACCCTGTCCGAAAGCCGTATTCTTGAAGCGCTGCTGCGCCAGCCCGGCGAGCCGCTGGACAAACAGGAACTGGCGCAGATCGGCCTGGGCCGCAAGCTGACCCTGTACGACCGCAGCCTGGACATGCATGTCAGCAACCTGCGCAAGAAGATCGGCCCCCACGCCGATGGCCGGCCACGCATTGTGGCGTTGCGTAGCCGTGGCTATTACTACTGCCTGTAAAAACGCCGGGGCCGCTGCGCGCCCCATTGGCGGCACAAGGCGGGGCCTGCACGGGCCAATCATCTTTACTTTGCCTTTACCATCCCCTGACTGCGCTTGACGGTGATCTCCCTAGACTGTGCTCATCCGGTAATCACCGGCCTATGAAAGGAGAGACACCATGCGCAAGACCCTTATCGCCCTGATGTTCACTGCCGCTTTGCCGACCGTAGCCATGGCCATGCCTGACGGCGGCCCGCGCCACGACGGCCCGCATCATCGCGGTGATGCGCCTTTCCACCAACTGGACCTGAGCCGCGATCAGCGCCAGCAGATCGGCAAGCTGATGGGCGAGCAAATGCAGCAGCGCCGCGACATTACCGAGCGCTACCTGTCCAAGCTGCCGGCCGCCGACCAGAAAGCCATGAAGGATGAACTGCAAGCCAACCGCGACAAGACCGACAGCGCAGTGCGCAAGTTGCTCACGGCTGACCAGCAGAAGAAGTTCGATGAACTGCAAAAAGAACGCGCCGCCAAGAAAGCCGAGTGGCAGGAGTTCCAGGCCTGGAAAGCTGAAAAAGGCGCCAAGGCCCAGTAAGCTGTCCGCCCCGTGCCCGGCCCGCATCACTGCGGGCCGGGCTTTTCCCGTTTAGGAGGTGCACTTGCGTTCACTGTTCTGGCGCATCCTGGCCAGTTTCTGGCTGGCCATCACCCTGGTCGCAGGCCTGTCGATCCTGCTGGGGCACATGCTCAACCAGGACGCCTGGATCCTCAGCCGCCACCCGGGCCTGAATACCCTGGCCAGCAAGTGGGCCAAGCACTATGAGCAGGAAGGCCTGGAGGCGGCCCAGCACTTTCTGGAACGACGCAAGGACCGCTACAAGATCGACGTGCAGGTGCTCGACGATAGCGGTGAGGCCGTGGTGCCCGGTACCTTCCCTCGCCGCGCGGCAGCCTTCGAAGCGCGCCAGCACAATGACCAGCGGCGCTTGCCATGGCGCCGGCTGACCGAGGAATACACCAGCCCCGACACCGGCGAAACCTACTTGCTGATCTACCGCATCCCCCACCCGGCGCTGGATGCCTGGCACCGTGAAAGCCTGCTGTGGCCACTCAGCGCCCTGGGCATTGCCTTGGTCGTGCTGACCTTGTTCAGCCTGCTGGTGACGCTGTCCATCACCCGCCCGTTAAGCCGCCTGCGCAGCGCCGTACACGACCTGGGCCAGACCACCTATCAGCAGAACAGCCTGGCACGGCTGGCAGCGCGGCGCGACGAGTTTGGCGTGCTGGCCAAGGACTTCAACAAGATGGGCGCGCGCCTGCAAAGCACCATTGGCAGCCAGCGCCAGCTGCTACGCGATGTGTCCCACGAACTGCGCTCGCCGCTGGCCAGGCTGCGTATCGCCCTGGCCCTGGCCGAACGCGCCGAGCCTGAGCAGCGGCAAGCGCTGTGGCCACGCCTGACCCGCGAGTGCGACCGCCTGGAAGACCTGATCAGCGAAATCCTCGCCCTGGCCCGAGTGGATGCCGAACAGGCTCATGCCGAACCCGTCAACATCAATGCCTTGCTCGGCAGCGTATGCAAGGACGCCCTGCTGAGCGCGCCGGAGCAGGACGTGCGCCTGGAGGCGCAGCCGGGGTTGAGCTTGCAGGGTTGGCCAACGCTGATCGAGCGTGCCGTGGACAACCTGCTGCGCAATGCCCTGCGCTTCAACCCGGCGGGCCAGCCGGTCGAGGTCAGCGCCGCACGCGAGCAGGACCGCATCGTAATCAGCGTGCGTGACCATGGGCCTGGGGCGGCAGCGGAGCACCTGGCGCAACTGGGTGAGCCGTTCTTCCGCGCGCCGGGGCAAGAAGCACCGGGGCATGGCCTGGGCCTGGCGATTGCGCGCAAGGCCGCGGAGCGCCATGGCGGTAGCCTGGTGCTGGAGAATCATCCACAGGGTGGGTTTGTGGCCAGGCTGGAGTTGCCCTTGGCTGAGGCGACAGGCAGTTGATGGGTGTAAAGGCGCCTGGCCTCTTCGCGGGTAAACCCGCTCCTACAGGGGATGTGGATGCCGTTGTAGGAGCGGGTTCACCCGCGAAGAGGCCGGAAGCCGTGATACCTGAATCAGCCCAAGGCCAGGTTACTCACCCCAGCCACTGACGAAATCAGCCGTTTCCAGCACCGGCGCTGTCCGCGGCTCGGTCAGCGGCGTGCCGACGTACAGGTAGCCGATCAGCTCCTCGTTCTCGGCCAACCCCAACCCCTTGTGCACATGGGCATCGAAGGCCATGTCACCGGTACGCCACACCGCGCCGATCCCCTGCGCGTGCGCAGCAATCAGAATACCGTGCGCCGCACAGCCCGCCGCCAGGCGCTGCTCGGACTTGGGCACCTTGAAGTGGTCCTGCAACCTGGCCACCACCACGATCAGCAACGGCGCCCGCAGCGGCATCGCACGGGCCTTGTCCAGTGCAGCCTGGCTGGCATCGCCCTTGTGCTGCACGGCTTCGGCGAACAGCTCACCCAGCTTCTCGCGGCCCTGGCCTTCGATGGTAAGAAAACGCCACGGCCGCAGCTGGCCGTGATCCGGGGCGCGCAGGGCAGCCTGGAACAGCGCCTCGCGCTGGGCGGCATTGGGCGCCGGGTCGGTCAGGCGTGGCACGGAAACACGGTTGAGCAATGCGTCGAGAGCCTCCATCGGCTACCCTCCTGGCAGTTGAATGTGCGGCCATTCTAGCGTTTACATCACCAGACCCATAGGTAGAATGGCGCCCTTCCGTTTCGAGTCTGAGCAGATCACATGGCGTTGCCGACCTTAAGGATCATTGGTTTCATCATCGGCATCTTCCTGATTACCCTGGCCGTCGGCATGGCCGTGCCCATGGCGACCCTGGTGATCTTCGAGCGCACCGGTGACATGCCGTCGTTTCTCTGGTCGAGCCTGATCACCTTCATCGCCGGCCTGGCCCTGGTGGTGCAGGGGCGCCCGGAGCATGTACACCTACGCCCACGCGACATGTACCTGCTGACCGTCAGCAGCTGGCTGGTGGTGTGCGTATTCGCCGCGCTACCGTTCCTGCTGACCCAGCACATCAGCTACACCGACGCCTTCTTCGAAAGCATGTCAGGCATCACCGCCACTGGCGCTACCGTACTCAGCGGGCTCGATAACATGTCACCGGGCATCCTCATGTGGCGCTCGATGCTGCACTGGCTCGGCGGTATCGGTTTCATCGCCATGGCGGTGGCGATCCTGCCGCTGCTGCGCATCGGCGGCATGCGCCTGTTCCAGACCGAATCGTCCGACCGCTCGGAAAAAGTCATGCCGCGCTCGCACATGGTCGCCAAGTCGATCGTGGCGGTTTACGTCGGTTTCTCCATCCTTGGTGCGTTGGCCTTCTGGTGGGCAGGCATGAGCCCGTTCGATGCGATCAACCACGCCATGTCGGCTATCTCTACGGGTGGGTTCTCCACCTCCGACCAGTCGTTGGCAAAATGGGATATCCCGGCCGTGCACTGGGTGGCGGTGGTGGTGATGATCATGGGCAGCCTGCCGTTCACCCTTTACGTAGCCACCCTGCGCGGCAACCGCAAGGCGCTGATTCGTGACCAGCAGGTACAAGGCTTGCTGGGCATGCTGGTGGTCACCTGGCTGGTACTGGGCACCTGGTACTGGTACAGCACCAACCTGCACTGGCTCGACGCCCTGCGCCACGTGGCGCTGAATGTGACCTCTGTGGTCACCACCACCGGTTTCGCCCTGGGGGACTACAGCCTGTGGGGCAACTTCTCGCTGATGCTGTTCTTCTACCTGGGCTTCGTTGGCGGCTGCTCTGGCTCGACCGCCGGCGGTATCAAGATTTTCCGCTTCCAGGTGGCCTACATCCTGCTGAAGGCCAGCCTCAACCAGCTGATTCACCCGCGCGCGGTGATCAAGCAAAAATACAACGGTCATCGCCTCGATGAAGACATCGTGCGTTCGATCCTGACGTTCTCGTTCTTCTTCGCCATCACCATTTGTGTCTTGGCGCTGCTGCTGTCGCTGCTGGGCGTGGACTGGATGACTGCGCTGACCGGTGCCGCCGGCACGGTTTCGGGTGTAGGCCCAGGCCTGGGTGAAGTGATCGGCCCGTCGGGCAACTACGCCACGCTGCCTGACGCGGCCAAATGGATTCTGGCGGCCGGCATGCTGCTGGGTCGCCTGGAAATCATCACGGTGTTGGTGTTGTGCATGCCGGCGTTCTGGCGTCACTGAGCACTTCGCCTTCCGCGCCGAGGCGGGCGCGGTACTCGCTGGGCGTGGCATCGAACCAGCGGCGGAACGCCCGATAAAAGTTGCTGGGGTCGGCAAAGCCCAGCAGGTAGGCGGTTTCCAGCAAGGTCATGCCCGGCTGGGCCAGGTATTGTTCGGCCAGTTCGCGGCGGGTGTCGTCAAGCAAGGTCTGGAAGCTGGTGCCTTCCTCCTGCAGCCGCCGTTGCAAGGTGCGCTGCGACAGGTGCAGGGCCTGGGCCAGGGTTTCGCGCTTGGGCTCACCCTGCGGCAGGATGCGGCACAACACCTGGCGTACGCGGTGGCTAACCCGGCTTTCGGAGAAGCGTGCCAGGTACTCGCCGGCAAACCGGTCGTGCAGCACCGCCATGGCCTCGTTCGCGGTCGGCAGCGGCGCCTCCATGTCGGCCCGCTCGAACACCAGTGCATCATGTGGGGCGCCGAACACCAGCGGCGAATGGAACGCCACCTTGTAAGGCTCGACATTCTTCGGCTGCGGCCCCTGCACCAGTACCCGCCGCGGCTGGACCGGCCGGCCACTGAGCCATTTGCACAGCGCCAGCGCACAGGCCAGCGACGCTTCGGCGCTGTGCCGGGTTGGCGGCAGGTGGTCACCGTGCACGGTCAGAATCAGCGAATAACCCTCGGGACCGAGGACGAAACTGAGGTCGGAGCTTTCGGCGATGATGCGCTGGTAGCGCACCAGGCGCTCGAAGCCCTCGGCCAGGGTGCGGCTGGACATCAACGCATAGCCCACCACATGGAACGACGCCGGGCGGACCACCCGTGCCATGTTCAGGCCGATGGCCTCATTGCCCGACAGCTCCACCGCCAGCAGCCAGAGGCGGGTCATGGAGTCTTGCGGAAAACGTGCATCGGGGTCGTCGAGGGCGGCAAAGTCCAACCCCAATTGCTTGAACATGGCTCTGCAATCCAGCCCTTCCAGTTCAAGTGCCTTCACGATCCCTGATGCCCAACTGGCTGACGTTGTTCTTTCGCTCATGACAGGCTTCTTTTACCAACCGCTCCTGCGGTGAACCCCAAGGATACTCATTTGGCGCCTATTGTCACTGGTAGGCCCCGTCAGTCACTCTAGACTCGAATCAGGCTCCACGCCGTGTATCTTGTCCAGAAGTATTAATCCCGGAGCACTGCCATGAACAGCACAGCGCAGTTTCGCAGTTTTGCCGAGTTCTATCCGTACTATCTGGGGGAGCACAGCAACCCCACCTGCCGCCGCCTGCACTTCGTCGGCACCAGCCTGGTGATAGCGCTGCTGGCCTATACCATTGGCAGTGGCAAATGGTTGCTGCTGCTGGCCGTGCCGGTGTTCGGCTATGGCTTTGCCTGGGTCGGGCACTTCTTTTTCGAGAAGAATCGGCCAGCGACCTTTACCTATCCGCTGTACAGCCTGGCCGGGGATTTCGTGATGTTCCGGGATATCCTGCTGGGCAAGCTCAGGCTGTAAGCGTCCGAGGCCGCTTGGCGGCACTCTGCCCTCGGCCCCTAAGCCGGCTCACGCAACGCCGCCACGGCCTGCGCTTCGGCCAGCCGATACAGTTCGACGCTGCCATCCCAATGCTCGATCAGGGCCGTGCACGACTCCACCCAGTCCCCGCAGTTGAGGTAGTCCACCTCACCCACCTTGCGGATCTCGGCATGATGGATATGCCCGCACACCACTCCATGAAACCCACGACGGGTGCATTCATGGGCAATGGCATTCTCGAAGTCGCTGATGAAGTTCACCGCGCCTTTCACCTTGTGCTTGAGGTACGCCGACAGCGACCAGTAACCATAGCCATAGCGCGCTCGCCAGTGGTTGAGCCAGCGGTTGAGCACCAAGGTGAATTCGTAGGCGCGATCACCCAGAAACGCCAGCCAGCGGTGGTAACGGGTAATCACATCGAACTGATCGCCATGGACCACCAGCAGCCGGCGGCCATCGGCTGTCAGGTGCTCGGCCTCGTCTACCAGCTGAATGTTGCCCAGAATCAACTTTGAGTAGCGGCGCAGGAATTCGTCATGGTTGCCGGTGACGTAGATCACCTCGGTACCGCGCTTGCTCATGGTCAGCAGCCGGCGGATCACGTTGGTGTGAGCTTGCGGCCAATAGATCCCGCCGCGCAGTTTCCAGCCATCGATGATATCGCCCACCAGGTAGACGCGGTCAGCCTGGTAGCCCTTGAGGAATTGCGACAGGTGTTCGGCCTGGCAGTCGCGGGTACCCAGGTGCACGTCGGAGATCCACAGGGTACGCACGCGTTGCTTGCGCGAGGGGCGGGACAGTTCGGCATGGCTCATGGGCAGGCTCCGGCGCAGTTTGCTGGAGACTGGCAGGCGTGCATGACAGCGCCATGGCAAAACAGTGACGAGTGATGGCGTGCAGGGATTGAGGCACAATGGGCGCCTGCCCTGCGAGGAAGCCCCCATGACCGCCGGCCCGATCCTCTCGCTGCGCCATTACCGCGACAGCCTGATCGCCCACAGCCACGAACACCCGCAACTGGTGTTCGGCCTGCGCGGCCGCCTGGAGTTCGAGGTCCAGGGGCATGGCGCCGGCATCGATCGCCAGGGGCTGATCGTGGTCCCGGCGGGTGCTCATCACACGTGCGCCAGCGATGCCGGCAGTGATTGCCTGGTGCTTGATGTGCCAGGGGAGCCTTGGCTGCGCGAGCACCTGGGCGAGCATGCCGATGCCAGCCGCCGCCTGCTCGACCGCCCCGCCGCCGTGAGCCTGGATGAGCGCCAGCAGCAACTGGTGGACTGGCTGGCGACCAGCCCCGTGCACGACCCGCTGATTGCCCGTCAAGGCGCGGCACTGCTGCTGGCCAGCCTCAACGCCACGGCGGCAGCCAGCGTGCACGCCAGCCAGCGCCTGCCCTACAGCGCCTTCGATGCGCATATCGAGCAGCATGCGGCTTACCCGCTGCAGGTAGCTGACCTGGCGCGCATCGCCGGGCTGTCCAGTGCCCGGCTGCATGCGCGCTTTACCACTGAGTGCGGGATGACGCCGATGGACTACATTCGCCAGCGGCGTTTGCTCAAGGCGCGGCGGCTAATCGTGCAGACCGTGCTGCCGATGGGCGAAATTGCGGCGCAGGTGGGGTATAGCTCGCAAAGTGCCTTTTCAGCGGCGATGCTACGGGCGTTCGGGTGTACACCTTTGGCTTTGCGGCGAGAGTCTGGCGATAACTGACAGCAGTCTTGCGACAGAACGTGTTCGCCTGAGGCTTTAGACTTTGCCTTTACCGGCCCTTTCGCGGGTAAACCCGCTCCTACAGGATGCCCCCGCCTGAAGGTTGTGCAAAACCTGTAGGAGCGGGTTTACCCGCGAAAGCGCTGGCACAACCTGTAGGAAAGGGTTTACCCGCGAAAGGGCCGGCACTGCCTGTAGAGATCTTCATCAAGGACCCATCATGAACCACCGCACCGCCCTCGGCGCACTGCACATTGGCGCGCTGTTCTTCGGCCTTACCGGCGTCTTCGGCAAACTGGCCACCAGCGCCAGCCCGGCGATCATCGTCTTCGGTCGCGCCGCCTTCGCCGTACTCGCCCTGGCCCTGTTCGCCAGCCTGGCCGGCCCGGGCTGGCAACGCCTGAGCAGCCAGGATACGCGCCGCCTGCTGCTCGGCGGTGTGCTGCTGGCCGGCCACTGGGTCAGCTTCTTCATCGCCGTCAAAGTGGGCGGCGTAGCCATCGCCACCCTCGGCTTCGCCAGCTTCCCGGCCTTTACGGTGATCCTCGAAAGCCTGCTGTTCCGCGAGCGTATCCACCGTAACGAAGCCGTCTTGGTCGTGCTGGTCAGCATTGGCCTGATACTGGTTACACCGGCATTCGACCTGGCCAGCGAAGCCACCGGCGGCCTGCTCTGGGCACTGCTCTCGGGCCTGCTGTTCTCGCTGCTGTCACTGACCAACCGGGCCGGCTCCGGACGTTTGCCTGCAGTGCAGGCCGCACTGTGGCAAAACCTGGTGGTGGGCCTGTGCCTGCTACCGTTCGCGGCGCCCGGCCTGGCCGACGTTGCGACCCTGGACTGGCTGTGGATCGCCCTGCTCGGCATTTTCTGCACGGGGGTGGCGCACAGCCTGTTCGTCGCCAGCCTGGCAGTGATCAAGGCGCGCACCGCTGCGGTCGTGTTCGGCATGGAGCCGGTCTACGGCATTGCCGTGGCCTGGGCAGTGTTCGCCGAAACACCTACCGTGCGCATGCTGCTGGGCGGCGCGCTGATCATCTTCGCCATCGTGCTGTCCAGCCGCCTGGCTGCCGAGCAGCCGCCCAGGCAGCGGCCACTGACCGAGGGCGCCTGATCAGCGGTCGTTGTGACCAAGGTCACGCTGCGGGTCGACCAGGTCGCGCACCCGCTGCTTCAGTGCCTTCGCCTCGGGGAAACCGCCGTCGGCCTTGCGCTCCCAGATCTGCACGTCATTGCAGGTGATGCGGAAGACACCCCCGGTGCCCGGCTCCAGAGCAACCCGGCCAAGGTCGTCGGCAAAGGTGCTGAGCAGTTCCTGAGCCAGCCAGGCCGCACGCAGCAGCCACTGGCACTGGGTGCAATAGGTGATGACGATTTCCGGCTTGTTGTCAGCCATGGTGAAACATCTCCAGGTAAGGGGCCGCTTATACTAGCGGTCTTTAGCCCACGGTTTGAGAGTCACGATGCGCCGTCTGCTGTTCTGTTTTCTGCTCGCACTCACCTCGCTTACGGCAATCGCTGCGGAACCCGCCAGGCCCAAGGTCGGCCTGGTGTTGTCTGGCGGTGCTGCCCGTGGCCTGGCCCACATCGGCGTGCTCAAAGCACTGGAGGAACAGGGTGTGCGCATCGACGCCATCGCCGGCACCAGCATGGGCGCGGTGGTCGGCGGCCTGTACGCCTCGGGCTACAGTGTCGAAGAGCTGGAAAAACTCGCGACCACCCTTGACTGGCAACAGGCGCTCTCCGATGCCCCGCCGCGCAAGGATGTGCCGTTCCGGCGCAAGCAGGATGACCGGGACTTCCTGGTCAAGCAGAAGCTCAGCTTTCGCGACGACGGCAGCATGGGCCTGCCGCTGGGTGTGATTCAGGGCCAGAACTTGTCACTGCTACTGGAAAGCAAACTGGCGCATACCGCCGACACCCGCGACTTCGACAAGCTGCCCATCCCCTTCCGCGCCGTGGCCACCGACATCGCCAGTGGCGAAAAAGTCGTGTTCCGCCGGGGTCACCTGCCCCAGGTAATCCGCGCCAGCATGTCGATCCCCGCCGTGTTCGCCCCAGTCGAACTGGACGGCCGCCTGCTGGTGGACGGCGGCATGGTCGACAACATTCCGGTGGATGTGGCCCGCGAAATGGGCGTGGACCTGGCCATCGTGGTCGACATCGGCACCCCGCTGCGCGATCGCAAGCAATTACTGACGGTGGTCGACGTGCTGAATCAGTCGATCACTTTGATGACCCGGCGCAACTCCGAAGAACAACTGGCCAGTCTGCACCGCGACGACATCCTCATCCAGCCATCGCTGACCGCCTTCGGCGTGACTGACTTCGGCCGTGCCCACGACATGATCGACGCCGGTTACCGCGCCACTCGCCTGCTTGACCCACGCCTGGCCACCCTGCGCCAGCTCGAGGGCGATGCCAGCCTGGCCGTGGCCCGCTCGCCGCGCCAGCGCACGCCGGTAATCACCGCAATCCGGATCGAAAACGACTCCAAGGTCAGCGATGATGTAATCCGCTCGTACATCCGCCAGCCAATCGACGCGCCGCTGGAACTGGGCCGCCTGCAGACCGACATGGGTACGCTGTATGGCCTGGACTACTTCGACAGGGTGCAGTACCGCGTGGTGCACAAGGGCAACGACAATACCCTGGTGATCAACGCCCGGGGCCGACGCGGCGGCACCGACTACCTGCGCCTGGGCCTGAACCTGTCCGATGACCTGCGCGGCGACAGCGCTTTCAACCTGGGCGCCAGCTACCGGGTCAACGGCATCAACAGCCTTGGCGCCGAATGGCTGACCCGCGGCCAGATCGGTGACCAGCAAGCGCTGTACAGTGAGTTCTACCAACCCCTGGATGTGGGCTCACGCTACTTCATTGCGCCGTACCTGGACCTGGGCTCGCAGAACATCGAAGCCACCCTGGACAACGACCCGGTCGCCGAGTATCGCCTGGAGCGCTATGGCTTTGGCCTGAACGTAGGCCGGCAGATCGGCAACAGCGGTGAAGTGCGCCTGGGCGTGGGCAAGGCCTGGGGCGAAGCCGAGGTGCGCATCGGCGACCAGGACCTGCCCAAAGTCAGTTTCAACGAAGGTTTCTACGAGCTGAAGTACTCGTTCGACACCCTCGATAACGTGTACTTCCCGCACCATGGCGAGGATATCGGCCTCACCTTGCGCAAATACGACAAGTCGCTGGACTCCGACCAGGATTACCGGCAGTGGCTGTTCACCCTGGACAAGGCCATCAGCAGCGGGCCGAACACGTTCGTACTGGGTGGGCGCTACGGGCGCACGCTGGACGACACCGAAGTGGTGACGTCGAGCTTTGTGATGGGCGGGGCGCGAGAGCTGTCAGGCTTCCGCCAGGACTCGGTATCGGGGCAGAACGTGAGCCTGCTGCGCATGGTCTATTACCGCCGGCTGACGCCACGGGCCTATGTGCCGCTGGACTTCCCGCTGTACATCGGCGGCTCGCTGGAGCGAGGGCGGGCGTGGAACAATGACAACGAATTCGACAGTGGGTACATCAATGCGGCGAGCATCTTCCTGGGGCTGGAGACGCCTCTAGGGCCGCTAAACTTCAGCTACGGCGCCAACAGTGCGCATGAGCAGGCGGTGTACCTGAACCTTGGGCACACCTTCTGAGGCTTGCACTGCACCTGCAACAATGGGGGGAGCTCAGGACTTTTCGAGATTGGCCAGGATCTTGGCATGCACGCGCATGCAGACCTGCAAGTCCGCCTCGTCCACGCCGGTAAACAGCTCTACCCGCAGCTGGTTGGCGATGGTCTCGATCTGATCGATCAACGGCTTGGCCGGCGGGCACAGCACAATCTTCTTCGCCCGCCGATCCTCCAGCACCGCCTGCCGGCGCACCAGCCCTTGCGCTTCCAGGCTGTCGAGCAGACGCGCCAGGGTCGGGCCCTCGACACCTACGCTCTGGGCCAGCTCACGCTGGGTCGGGGCGTCTTCGAAGCGCGCCAGGTGCAGCAACACCAGCCAGCGCGCCTGGGACAGGTTGAGCCCGGCCAGGCGGCGGTCCAGCTCGGCACGCCAACCTCGGGACATCTGGGCCAGTTGCATGCCAAAGCGGTGTTGGTTGTCGTTCAGGGGCATAAGGAACTCATTGGAGTAGATCTAATTATTAGGCAGCTAACCATGCCCTGCCCCACGAGGCAAGGCTCGGCCATAGTTACGCGTTCGATAATCGTCAAAAAGCATGACAAAGGTCAGCAGATGGCGCTTCTGCCTTCGATCCTGCATGCGTTTACAATTCGAATTCCGCCGCCAGCGCTGCGCGCACGCAATAAAGTACGCCCTCCGGCACCCGCGCCCCGAACTGCGGGGCAATGGCCGACACCGGTGGCAGCTCACCCTCGCCATCAAGAAAGGCGTCCTGCACCTCCATCATCAGGTCTTCCGGCAAGTCGATGGCCTGGTCCAGACTCAGCTCCTGGCGGCCCAGCGCCTCGGCCAGCAGGCTATACACATTCTTCTCGCTGCAGTTGAGCTGCCCGGCGATCTGCGCCGGGGTCATGCCGGCACGGGCCAGGCTGACCAGTTCGTGACGCAGGTCGAGCACCACTTTCGGTGCCTCGTCGGTGCCACCGCTGCTGTTCAGCACTTCGAGGAACGCCTGCCCGTAGCGCTCCAACTTGCGCGCCCCCACACCGCTGACCTGGGCCATGTCGCTGAGGCTGACCGGCTGGCTGCGCAGCATCTCCAGCAGTGTCGAGTCGGGGAAGATGACGTAGGGTGGCACACTGTGTTCTTCGGCCAGCTTGCGGCGCAGGGTACGCAGCGCTTCCCACAGATCGCGCTCTTCGGCACGCACCAGCTGGCTGGCCGGGCTGCCGCCGCTGGACGACGAGGTTTTGGCTGTGGTCTGCGGTTTGAGATCTCGGCGCAGTTGCAAGGTCACCTCGCCGCGCAGCAGCGGCCGGCAGCTGTCGGACAGGCGCAGACCGCCGTAGCCTTCCAGGTCGATATCGACCAGGCCGCGCGCCACCAGCTGACGGAACAGTGAACGCCACTCGACCTCGGCCAAGCCTTTGCCAACGCCGAATACCGACAGCTTCTCGTGGCCGAAATTGCGCACCTTCTCGGTGTCCTTGCCCAACAGCACATCGACCAGGTGGCCAACACCATAGCGCTGGCCGGTGCGGAACACCGCCGACAGCGCCTGGCGGGCCGGCTCGGTGGCGTCCCAGGTCTGGACGTTGTCGACACAGTTGTCGCAGTGCCCGCACGGTTGTTCGAGGGTTTCGTCGAAGTAGGCCAGCAGCGACTGGCGGCGGCAGCGCGTTTCTTCGCACAGCGCCAGCATGGCGTCCAGCTTGTGCTGCTCGATGCGCTTGTGGCGCTCGTCGCCTTCGGAGTTCTGCAGCATCTGCTTGAGCATCACCATGTCCTGCAGCCCGTAGGCCATCCAGGCGTCGGAGGGCAGGCCGTCACGGCCGGCACGGCCGGTTTCCTGGTAGTAGGCCTCAAGCGATTTGGGCAGGTCGAGGTGAGCAACGAAGCGCACGTTGGGCTTGTCGATACCCATGCCGAAAGCAATCGTAGCGACCATGATCAGCCCTTCCTCGTTGAGAAAGCGGTGCTGGTTGGCCGCACGTGTCTCGGCGGCCAGGCCGGCGTGATACGGCAGCGCAGGGAACCCCTGACTGCAGAGGAAGGCGGCGGTTTCGTCGACCTTCTTGCGCGACAGGCAGTAGACGATGCCAGCGTTGCCACGACGCTCGCCGAGAAAGGCCATCAACTGCTTGCGCGGTGCCTCCTTGGGCACGATGCGGTAGAAGATGTTGGGCCGGTCGAAACTCGACAGGAAGCGCTCGGCGCCCTGCAGGTGCAGGCGCTGAACGATCTCCTCGCGGGTTCGCATGTCGGCCGTAGCGGTAAGCGCAATGCGCGGCACATGCGGAAACAGTTCGGCCAGCTGACCCAGCTGCAGGTACTCGGGGCGGAAATCGTGACCCCATTGCGAAACGCAGTGGGCCTCGTCAATGGCGAACAGCGAGATGTCCAGATCGCGCAGGAAGTCGAGCATGCGCGGCTGCACCAGGCGTTCCGGCGCCAGGTACAGCATCTTGACTTCACCACGGCGCAGGCGCCCGGCCAGTTCACGCTGCTGCTCCGCTGTCAGGGTAGAGTTCAGGGCGGCCGCAGACACACCCAGCTCATCAAGGGTGGCGACCTGGTCGTCCATCAGCGCGATCAGTGGCGATACCACCACCGTCAAGCCCGGGCGCAGCAGCCCCGGCACCTGGAAACACAGCGATTTGCCGCCACCGGTGGGCATCAGTACCAAGGCATCGCCGCCATTGGCCACGCATTCGATGATCGCTGCCTGGCGCCCACGGAAACTGTCGTAGCCGAAGATGTCCTTGAGAACGCGCTGAGCCTGTTCGAGCATGTGCAACTCCAAATCGCCGTACCATCCTGGATAAAGGCTGGACGAAAAACCCGCCCCGCACACGCCAAATGCGTAAGCGGTTTTTGCCAGGCAGCCGTTAAAACCTGCCCCTGGATGAAAAATCGCGGAGTATACCGCAGCACCGCGCTGCACATGCACCGCGGCGATAGACGTTCCCTTTGCCCCGCTGCCGCTGCAAGGTGCTAGAATTCGTTATCGTTTATTCCCCAAGGTAGCCCTGTAATGTCCTTCGCCGAGCAACTGACCCGCCTGCAAGCCTTCCTCGACGCCGACGAGCTGCACGAAGAAGCGCTGGACTATGTCGCCGCACACGGCTACCTCACCGCTCTTTCGATCAACGCCGAGGACGTGCCCGAGCGCGAGTGGATCGACGCCCTGTTCGCCGAGGAGCCGCACTACGCCAGCGAAGCCCAGCGCACCGAGATCGAGGCCACCCTGGTGGCGCTCAAGGCGCACATTGCCCGCCAGCTGGCCAGCGACGAAGAGTTCGACCTGCCCTGCGACCTCGACCTGACCGATGAGCCGGACGATTCCGACCTGCGCGGCTGGTGCATCGGCTTCATGGAAGGCGTGTTCCTGCGGGAAGAGGCGTGGTTCGAAAACGCCGAGGAAGAAGTCAGCGAAATGCTGCTGCCGATCATGGTGGGTTCGGGGTTGTTTGACGAACAGCCAGAGTTCGCCGATATCGCCAGCAACGCCAACCTGCAGGATGACATGATCGTGCAGATCCCTGAGGCACTCAGCGCACTGTTCCTGCTGCTGCACGCCCCTGACGAAAAACCGGCGCTGCTCAAGCCACGCCACCACTGAGCAAGCTGTGCGCTACCTGCTGCTGGCCACTGGCTGGCTCAGCGTCGCGCTGGGGGTGCTGGGGATATTCCTGCCGGTATTGCCCACCACCCCATTCCTGCTTTTGGCGGCGGCCTGCTTTGCCCGCAGCTCGCCGCGCTTCCATCACTGGCTGGTCCATCATCCCAAGCTGGGGCCATGGATCCGTGACTACCTCAGTGGTGAAGGCATCCCTCTCAAGGGCAAGGTCTACGCCATCGGCCTGATGTGGGCCAGCATTGGCCTTTCGTGCTACCTGGTCCCGCTGTTCTGGGCGCGCACCTTCATGCTGACCAGTGCCGTACTGGTTACCCTGTACCTGCTCAGGCTGAAAACCCTGCACAAGCCAAAGTGACAATATTTTGTCGCCAAATATCGCTTTCGCCTAATCAACACCTTCTTTATCCGAATTAGTTCTGGAACCGCGTATAGACCTTGTATCCATGGGGTTTCAAGGTATTTCCCCCCATCATTCCGTGCCCTTGAATGCGATCTTATTAGACAACAAAGATCTTATATGGCAATTTGATATGAATAAATCTTCTTATCTATCGCGTTGAATGTACTTAGCTGTGTTGTTAAAAACCTGCAACACTATACGCGATACGTTTATCGTCATTTTTTTGGCGAACAGCAGGATCAATTCCAGGATCAGGGAGATGTACCATGCGCGTTTTGAACCCCATCACCAGTGCTTTACTGTTGGCCCTGGCGAGTGCCAACGTACAGGCGATGTCGATTACCGAGGCTGTCCAAAGCGCCGTGGACTACCACCCACAAGTCAGCTCCAACCGTAACAGCAAGCTGTCGGCCGATGAAGACGTGAAGTTCGCGCGTGGTGGCTACTACCCTTCCGTGGACCTGGTTGCCGGCTACGGTCGCCAGCGCTCGGACAACGCCACTACCCGCGCCGAGGGAAACCACAACAAGGAAACCCTCAACTACACCCAGTCCGAACTGCGCCTGCGGCAGATGATCTTCGACGGCTTCAACACCGCGAATGAAGTAGGCCGCACCGAGGCGGTCTCTACCTCCCGCGCCTATTACACCCAGGCCGTTGCCCAGGATGTCGCCCTGCGTGCAGTCGAGGTCTACCTGGAAGTGCTCAAACGCCGTGAACTGGTGACCCTGGCCAAGAACAACCTGCAAGCTCACCTGCGCGTCAACGACCAGATTGGCCTGCGCAACGAGCGCGGCGTCGGCAGCACCGCCGACCTCGACCAGTCCCGCGCACGTCGCGCCCTGGCGGAAAACAACCTGGACACCGCCGAAGTCGACCTGGCCGATGCCGAGGCCAACTTCTTCAGCGTGATCGGCCGTGCCCCGGACGAGCTGGAAAGCCCGCAAAGCATCAAGGGCGAGGTGCCTGGCACCCTCGACGAAGCCCGCGATGGCATGCGTCAGAACAACCCGTACATCAAGTCTGCCCAGGCTGACGTCAACGCCGCCGAGAAACAGTACGAAGTGGGCAAGTCGACCTTCTACCCACGCTTCGACGCCATTCTGGCAACCGGTGCCAACAACAACACCGGTGGCGAGAAAGGCCACAACAACAACGACTGGCAAGCTGGCGTGGAGATGAACTACAACCTGTTCCGCGGTGGCAGCGACAAGGCTCGCCTGCAGTCCGACGCGCACAAGATCAACCAGGCACTGGACATTCGCAACAACGCCCTGCGTGAGTTGACCGAAAACCTGAGCCTGGCGTGGAACGCCATGAACAACGCCAGCAAGCAGCTGCCAACCGCGCGTGAATACGCCGAGACCACCAAACGTGTGCGCGCGGCCTACCAGGACCAGTTCGGCCTGGGCCAGCGCACCCTGCTGGACGTCCTCGACAGTGAGAACGAGCTGTACAACGCAGACCGTCGCTACACCGAGGTGCGTTATACCGAAGAGTTCTCGCGCTACCGCGTACTGGCGACCATGGGTGAATTGCTGAGCAAACAGCATATTTCGTTGCCACCAGAGGCGCTGGCGACCACCGAAGTCCGCACCGAGGCGCGTCTGCCTGAGATGCGTTGAGCGGGCTTTAGGTAGCGGGGCTGCTTTGTGCTGCGAATGGGCTGCAAAGCAGCCCCCAACCCTCATTCGCGGCCATGATTACGCTGAAAAGTCTCTACGCCCATGGCCCTGATCTGCCCCTCGATCAACGCCTCGAACGGCGCCAGCAGTGCATCGAAACAGGCCGGTTGCTCCAGCGTGTTCAATGCCCCGACCACCGCCTCGATCGTCGACAATGCACCCGCCTCCGGCGCTTTGCGCAACCGATAGCGTGAAGCGGCCACCTGCCCCAGCGTCACCCGTGGCAGCCCCCCCAGCAACGGATTCAGGTACAGCAGCTTGCGCGCCTTGCGCCAGGTACCATCGGGTACGATCAGCAGCAAAGGTTTGTCGCCCGCCTCGCCATAAGCTGTGAGCACCTGGGCGTCATCACCCGGGAACAGCAGCACCGGGTGGTATCCGGGGGTGGCGAGCAGGTCATGCAGGTCATCGAACACCTCTCCAATCCGCAACTCGGCATTGTTCAGGCCAAGGGCAGCCAGGCGCGCCGTGTTCAGGGCATGGGCAGTTTCACTGGGGTGCTGCAGCAGGATCACACGGGTGCGGCTGTCGAGCGCGGGGATCAGTGGGCATAGGCAATGGTCGAGCGGGCGCTGGCAGCGCTCGCAGCGGGGTCTGGGCATGGCGGTCTCCTTGGCGGGGACAGTTTGCCACATAACCGGGGCCCGCTTTGCGGGCCCCGCGATTTCAACGGTTGAACCTTTCCGCCAGGCTATGCAGGTACTCCGCCATGCGCTCGAGGTCCTGGCTGATTTCCGCGCCCTGCCTGGCTTGCCCGGCACTCTGGTCGCACAGTTGGGCAATCCTCACGATCTGCTGGTTGATGTCTTCAGCCACATGGCTCTGTTGCTCCGATGCCGTGGCCATCTGCTGGCTCATGCCGGTGATGCGGCTGACCGCCACGGCAATCCCGCTCAGCGCCGCCTGCACCGCCTCGACACTGTGCACACTGTCCCGGGAAATCTGCTCGCCACGGCTGGCAGTGCTCACCGCTCGCTCCGCCCCGGCCCTCAACGAGGCAATGATATGGTGGATCTCATCGGTCGACGCGCGGGTACGCTGCGCCAATGACCGCACCTCATCAGCCACCACGGCGAACCCCCGACCTTGCTCACCGGCGCGCGCCGCTTCAATGGCGGCGTTAAGCGCCAGCAGGTTGGTCTGCTCGGCAATCGAAGTGATCACGTCGACCACGCTGCCAATCGACTGGGTCTGCTCGGCCAAGGCGTTGACCGCCTGACCAATGTCATTGACCGCGTCGCTCATGCTGCCCATGGCTTGCAGGCTCTTCAGGGCCAGCTCGCTGCCCTGCTGCGCCAGTTGGTCGGCATCACCTGCCGCGTGTGCCGTGCTCTGCACGTTGTGGGTGACCTGCTGGATGGTTGCCGCCATCTGCGCGATCGCCGTGGCGGACTGGTCGGTCTCGCTGCGCTGCCGGTCGAGCATCTGCGCCTGGGCATCGGACAGGTCGGAAGACTGCGCCGCCCGCGACTTTACCCCGACACCGGCATCCACCAGCCGGGTCAGGGCCGTTTGCAGGCGGGCCTCTTCGCTGATGATGGCCAGGTCGAGCTGGCCCTGCAAGCCTGGGTTGTCGCTGTAGGTCAGCGCCACCAACGGACTGGTAAAGGCCTTGGGATGCTCAGCCAAGGTGCGGCGAATGGCCTGGTTCTGCCGGTGCTCGACCCAGTACCAAGCCAGCAGCAGACTTGCCATCAGCACCGCGAGCGCCGCATAGGGGGGCAGCCAAAGGTAACCCGCCGCCGACAGCAGGCCTGCGCCGATCAGTGGCCAGCCATGGCCCAGGCCGTGCCCCAGGCGAGCAGCCCACGGCACTGGGCCGCGACCATCACGCAAGCGCGCATACAGTGCCTCGGCACGGCGGATCTGCTCGCGCGTGGGCACCGAGCGCACCGACTCGTAGCCACTGATCCGGCCTTGTTCGTATATCGCCGTGACATAGGCGCTTACCCAATAGTAATCGCCGTTCTTCGCCCGGTTCTTGACGATGCCCATCCAGGGTTTGCCCTGCTTGATGGTCTCCCACATGTGGCCAAACACCGCAGGCGGCATGTCCGGGTGGCGCACCAGGTTGTGCGGTTGGCCGACCAGCTCGTCATAGGTAAAGCCGCTGATTGCCACAAAGGCGTCGTTGCAGTAGGTGATTCGGCTGCCGAGGTCAGTCGTGGAAATAAGGCGTTGATCGCCGGGGAAGGTTCTTTCGTGCTCAGTGACGGGCAAATTCATGCGCATCTTGGGCGATCCTTGCAGGATGAAATAAGGGGAAATCATCAGCGCAAGTTGATATGTAGCAGAGCGCTATCAGGTTAGCGGCCAGCGTTTAGCGGAATTTAACCCGCTCCCGACGGAATGCATGAATGCGTCGCATCTCAGCCCACGTTGAGCTGGCTTTTCAACAGGTCACGGAAGGTCTGGATCAACGGTTCGCGGCTGCGCCCGCGGCGAATGATCAGCGAGAACGGGGCCTGGTAACCAAAGGTCGACGGCGACAGTACACGCAAGTCACCTTTGTCGACCCAGGCCTGGGCGTAGTGTTCAGGCAAGTAGCCGATATAGGCCCCGGAAAGGATCAGGATCAGCTGCGCCTCCATGCTTTCAACCGTCGCCGCACTGTGCTTGAAGCCATGCCGGGCCAGTTCGGCCTGGCTCCAATAACCACGGCCGACCATGCGTTGTTGGGTCACCACCTGCTCGGGAATGCGCCGCTCGGCATACAACGGGTGGCGGCTGCTGCAATACAGCCAGTGCTGTTCGCGGTACAACGGCTGGTAGAGCAGGCCGCTCATCCGCGAAGAAAACGCACCGATGGCCAGGTCCAGGCGGTTGTCCTGCACACCCAGTTGCAGCTCGTAGGGGCTGGACACCGACAGGTGCAGGTGCACCGCCGGGTGCTCCTGGCTGTAGGCACCGATGGCTTCGGCCAGCGGCAAGGCGCGGTCACCGACCGTGGAGTCGATCACGCCAAGGTTGAGGGTGCCACGCAGTTCGCCCTTGAGGGCGGCGGCATACTGCTCGAAACCGTCCAGCTCGGCCAGCAGGCGCAGGGTTTCCTGATGGAACAGCTCGCCCTTGCTGGTCAGGCTGAAGCCACCCCGACCCCGGTGGCACAACACGATACCCAACGCGCCCTCCAGCTGGCTCATGTAGGTACTGATGGCCGAGGTCGACAGGTTCAGCTCTCGCTGGGCGTTGGCAAAGCCCTGGTGGCGCACCACGCTGATGAAGATGCGCAGCAGTTTCAGGTCGGGCAAGGTCGAGGCCATGGTGCAACGGTTCCACAAGGGTATGTGCGCGCAGTTTAACTGCTCTACCCGCCTTTAGTTCAGAAAATCCTGAACTAAGTATTTGTCGGTAGCGATTCTTCCCGGGTACTCCCTTGAGCAGACTTGGCCGAAATGTCCCTGCCCGCCGGCAAACCACACGTGAATGGCGCGCGGCGGCACAGGTTCGAACAAACACAACAATCGACCGACTGATGAGGCCCACCGTGGACAAGACTCTCCACCAACCACTGGGCGGCAACGAAATGCCGCGTTTCGGCGGCATCGCCACCATGCTCCGCCTCCCCCACCTGCAAAGCGCCGAAGGCCTGGATGCCGCCTTCATTGGCGTACCGCTGGATATCGGTACCTCGCTACGCTCCGGCACCCGCTTCGGCCCGCGGCAGATCCGCGCCGAATCGGTGATGATCCGCCCGTACAACATGGCGACCGGTGCCGCCCCGTTCGACTCGCTTTCGGTCGCCGATATCGGCGATGTGGCAATCAACACCTTCAATCTGCTGGACGCCGTGCGCATCATCGAAGAAGCGTATGACGAGATCGTCGAGCACAACGTCATTCCCATGACCCTGGGGGGCGATCACACCATCACCCTGCCGATCCTGCGTGCGCTGCACAAGAAACACGGCAAGATCGGCCTGGTACATATCGATGCCCACGCCGACGTCAACGACCACATGTTCGGCGAGAAGATCGCCCACGGCACCACCTTCCGCCGCGCCGTGGAAGAAGGCCTGCTCGACTGTGACCGCGTGGTGCAGATCGGCCTGCGCGCCCAGGGCTACACCGCCGATGACTTCAACTGGAGCCGTCGCCAGGGCTTCCGCGTGGTCCAGGCCGAAGAGTGCTGGCACAAGTCACTGGAGCCACTGATGACCGAAGTGCGGGAAAAAGTCGGCGGTGGCCCGGTTTACCTGTCTTTCGACATCGATGGCATCGACCCGGCCTGGGCGCCCGGTACCGGCACCCCGGAAATCGGCGGCTTGACCACCATCCAGGCGATGGAGATCATTCGCGGCTGCCACGGCCTGGACCTGATCGGCTGTGACCTTGTCGAAGTCTCCCCGCCTTACGACACCACCGGCAACACCTCGCTGCTCGGTGCCAACCTGCTGTTCGAGATGCTCTGCGTGCTACCTGGCGTGGTGCGTCGCTAATACCGCTCTACCCCGGCAGGAGCCATGAGGGAGGGCCACTGAGGCCCGCCAACACAAGAAAAGACCGCCGGGCGCCGTGCAAACGCCCGCGCGGTCGATCTCGCCATAATAAAGATAATCGGGAGACCCCCAATGGCCTTGGACATCATTGTTGTAATGATCTACACCGCCGGCATGCTCGGGCTTGGCTGGTATGGCATGCGCCGCGCAAAAACCCATGAAGACTACCTGGTAGCCGGGCGCAACCTCGGCCCGGTGCTGTACATGGGCACCATGGCCACCACCGTACTCGGTGGCGCTTCCACGGTCGGCACCGTACGCCTGGGCTACGTCCACGGCATTTCCGGCTTCTGGCTGTGCGCAGCCCTGGGCCTGGGCATCATCGCCATCAACCTGTTCCTCGCCAAACCGCTGCTGCGCCTGCGCATCTTCACCGTGACCCAGGTACTGGAACAGCGCTACAACCCCACCGCACGCCAGGCCAGCGCCGTCATCATGCTGGCTTACGCGCTGATGATCGGGGTCACCTCGACCCTGGCCATGGCCACCGTCCTCCAGGTGCTGCTGGACCTGCCGTTCTGGGCTTCGCTGATGCTCGGCGGCGGCGTGGTAGTGCTGTACTCGACCATCGGCGGCATGTGGTCGCTGACCCTGACCGATATCGTCCAGTTCGTGATCAAGACCGTCGGCCTGATGTTCATCCTGCTGCCAGTGTGCCTGTACAAGGCCGGTGGTTGGGACACCCTGGTGGCCAAACTGCCAGCGGCCAGCTTCCAGCTGACTACCATTGGCTGGGACACCATCATCACTTACTTCCTGATCTACTTCTTCGGCATCCTCATCGGCCAGGACATCTGGCAGCGAGTGTTCACCGCCCGTGACGAAAAGGTCTGTCAGCGAGCCGGCACCACAGCCGGTGTGTATTGCGTGCTGTATGGCCTGGCCTGTGCGGCGATCGGCATGGCTGCGCATGTGCTGATGCCCGACCTGGCCAACCCGAACAACGCCTTTGCCGAGATGATCAAGACCACCCTGCCCGATGGCATCCGTGGCCTGCTGATGGCTGCGGCCCTGGCGGCCATGATGTCCACCGCCAGCGCCGGTCTGCTGGCTGCCTCGACCACCGTGACCGAAGACCTGCTGCCCAAGCTGCGTGGCGGCAAGCAGTCGAGCCTGGGCACCAGCCGCCTGTTCACCCTGCTCACCGGCCTGGTGGTGCTGGGCATCGCGCTGATGGTGAATGATGTGATCAACGCCCTGACCCTGGCTTACAACCTGCTGGTCGGCGGCATGCTGATCCCGCTGATCGGGGCGATCTTCTGGAAACGTGCGACCACCGCAGGCGCGATTGCCAGCATGTCGCTGGGCTTTGCCACCGCCCTGCTGTTCATGTTCCTGGACGGGCTGGAGGCTAATACGCCGATCTACTACAGCCTGGCAGTAGGGCTGGTGAGCTTTGTGGGCGTGAGCCTGGTGTCGCGCAAGTCGGTGGCGGCGGTGAAGCTGGCCTGACTGCTGTACCGGCCCTTTCGTTTGTAGCAGGCTTGCACGCGCGAAAGGGCCAGTACACGCAATAGACAATCAGCAGACACAAAAAGGCCGCTGCACCCACTCGGGTGAAGCGGCCTTTGTCGTTAATCAGCGCCGACGCGGTTGACGTTTGCGCTGCTCTTCATCAGTCGGGATCGGCACCGGCTGCAAGGGTGGTGGAATCAGCCCCAAGGCGACGGCCAGGTCGTGGAGCCAGTTTGACAGTGGTTTATTCATAATGCCCCCTTGACGGGTCAGCCTCACGGCAAATCAATCCTGCGATGTTTCATACAGATCATAGCCCTATGTCCTGTATTACGCATGCCTCTGTTCCTACAGATAAGGGCGATTTTGACTCGGATCAAGCCGTGGCGGCGCATTCCGACGACTGGTTAATCGTTTCGCTTTGTTGCAGGTCGATCCATGCCTGCAGATTAGCCCCGCGCATACCCTGGCGCCACATCAGCCAGGTGACCGCCTGATCGAAAGGTGCCTGCAGCGGGTGCACCCTCACCCGATCACGTCCAGGCAGGCTGTCGAGCATCGACTGGGCCATCATCGCCACACCCGCACCCGCGATCACACAGGCCAGCATGCTCTGGTACGACTCGATCTCCATCACCCGCCCCATCGGCGTATGGGCATGGGCATACCAGGCCTCCAGGCGCATGCGGTACGAGCAGCCCTGGCGGAAGGTGAACACCGCCTTGCCCGCCACGTCCTTGGCGGTGAGGACCGCCGGGTGCTCGGGGCTGGTGATCAGTACCAGTTGCTCATCGCACAGCGGCACGCCATCCAACCCGGCAAGGCTCGGTGGCCCGTCCACAAGAGCAGCATCCAGGGAGTGGTTCAACAGCCCTTCAAGCAACTCGCCGCTGGGTGCTGCACGCACTTGCAGGTTCACCTGCGGGTAAGCCTGGTGATAGCGCGCCAGCAACGCCGGCAAGTGGGTCGCCGCCGTGCTGTACATGGTCCCCAGCACGAAGTCCCCAGCCGGCTGACCGCCACGCACGGCGCCCAGCGCTTCGTCGCGCAAGGCGGACATACGGTTGGCATAGTCCAGCAGCACCTTGCCTGCGGGCGACAGTTGCAGGCGCTGACGTTCGCGCAGGAACAGTTCGACGCCCAGTTGCTCCTCGAGTTGGCGCAGGCGCGTGGAGAGGTTTGATGGCACCCGGTGCAGGCGCTCTGCGGCGCGGGTAACCGAGCCTTCCTCGGCCACGGCCTGAAAGATACGCAGTTGGCTGAACTCCACAGTATTCTCCAAAACAGAACAACTTGATCATCATTATTCAATTTTATTGAAAATAAAAGCACCCTAACCTGCCAGCCATCACTTATATCCGCGCAGGAGACCTGTCATGTCGCCACTCATTCAACTGCTCGCCAGCGCCGTGGCGCTGATGATGGCCATGGGCATCGGTCGTTTCGCCCTCACCCCGCAACTGCCACAACTCATTGCCGAAGGCCAGCTCGACCTGACAGTCGCCGGGCTGGTCGCGGCGGCTAATTACCTGGGCTATTTCGTGGGTGCGGTGGACGCCATGTTCGCCCGCTCGCCAGGCCAGGTACGGCTGCGCCTGCACGGGGGGCTGTGGCTGTGTGTGCTGCTGACCCTGGCCTCCTGGGCTGCCAACGGCTTTTGGGGCCACCTGCTGCTGCGCTTCGGCACAGGCGTAGCCAGCGCCTGGGTGCTGGTGATGATCACCAGCCTCAGCCAGCAAGTAGCCACTGCCCACAACCGCCAGCGCCTGGGAGCGCTGGTTTTCGCCGGACCCGGCCTGGGTATTGCCGTGACCGGGCTACTGGCACTGGCCGCGCATGTGCAGGGGTTGGGCTCGGCTGCACTGTGGCTGATCTATGCCGTGGCTGCCTTGGTGATGCTGCTGGCCGTGCAGCCGTGGTTGCCACGGGCACTGCAAGCGGCACCGGCTCGGCCGCCAGTGCGACAAGGCCCGACGCGCAGTGTCGGCACTGGCCGCCTGGGGTTGGTGTATGGCTTGTATGGCATGGGCTACATCCTGCCAGCCACCTTTCTGTCACAGATGGCCAATCAGCAGTTTCGCGGGCAGTGGCTGGCTGACCTGTTCTGGCCGGCGTTTGGCCTGGCGGCGGCGCTGGGTGTTTTGCTGGTGAGCGTGCGCCGTGGTGGCCGCACCTCGACCTGGTTGACCACCACCCTGTGGTTGCAAGGGCTGGGTGTGCTGGCCTGCCTGATGGGTGGGGGTATCGGGCTGGTGCTGGGTGTTGCGCTGTGTGGCGGGCCGTTCCTGGCCTGCATGCAACTGGTCATGCAGCGCTCTCGCGAGTTGGCGCCACATGCCACACAGCGCAATGCCGGGCTGCTGACCGCGTGCTTTGCCTTGGGGCAGTTGAGTGGGCCGCTGCTGGCGGCGCTCAGCAGCCATTACAGTGGCGGGCTGCAACCGGCATTGATGCTGGCGGCGGGCGGGTTGGCGGTGGCGGGCGTGCTGGTCCAGTTGCCGGGTAACGCACAGCAGGGAAGCGCCTGTCAGGCCAAGGCTGCATCCTGAGTCGATGTAGCCTGTTCCGGCCGCCCGCGAAGGGGCCGGTACAGGCTATCCATCACCCTACCAACCGCCGCAATTGTTGTTTCACCCAAGGCTCGGCACTTACCAGGATCACACCCAGCAATACCATCAACGCGCCCACCACGAAATTCGCACTGAGCGGCTCATCCAGCAGCAAAACGCCAAAGGTCACCCCAAACAACGGGGTAATGAAGGAAAACACCGCGAGGTTCGACGCCAGGTATTTGCGCAGCAACCAGAACCAGGTGAGGTAGCTGATGAACGACACCACAATCCCCTGGAACAATACACTGCCCATCGCCAGTGGCGTCAGCGACACCGCGCCGATCTGCCCGCTGAGCAGGGCGATCAGCAGCAGCCCGGCAAAACCGACCGCCAGCTGATAGAACAGGGTCAAGGTCGCCGGCGCCTCCGATAGCCGTGAACAACGCACCACCACCGTGGTCGCGCCCCAGGCCAGCCCGGCGATCACGCCAAAGGCATCTCCCAGCAAGGTGCGGCTGTCCATGTGCTCGAACGAAGTGCCACCGGCAAAGGCCATGGCAATGCCGCCGAAGGCCAGCAGAATGCCCAGCCACTGCAGCAGCCGCAAGCGTTCACTGGGTAGACGAAAATGCAGGCCCAAGGCGGTAAATACCGGCGCGGTATAGAGGAACACCGACATGTGCGCCGACGAGGTCAGTTTCAGCCCTTCGGCAATGAACAGAAACTCCACCCCGAACAGCCCGCCCGCCACCAACCCTGCGCGCCAGGTGCTGCCGACCTGCTCCCAGCCCCCCCGCCAGCACAGCATCAGGCCTACCAGTACAGCGGCAATGCCATTGCGCAGTGCTGCCTGCATCACCGGAGCAATGTCTGCGGCGGCGGTCTTGATCAGTACCTGCTGGCAGCCCCAGATCAGGCAAAGGCCCAGCATTACCTGGAAGGCAAAGGCGTCAGGGTTCTTGCGGACCGCGCTCATAAGCGGGCCTTTGGGGTAATCGTAGGCATGGGCAAGGCTCGGCAGCGTTCAGAAGCTACCGATTATCGGGTTTTGAACGCTGCACTTGCCAGCCTTAAAACGACCTCAAGCAATCTGTGCCTTCGCAGATACCTGTTCGAACGTCGTTTCGTCCAGCGCATCCTCCTGCTCATCCAACACCTGTCGCGGGTGCTCGAAGCCGGGGATGCTGCTGTCGATCAGGCTCATCAAGCGCGAGCCGCGTTCGGTCAGGACGAAGTTTTCGCCATTGCCGCCGTCCTCTTCAGGCCGGCATTCAATGAATCCGCGCTCAAATAGCAGCTTTTCATACTCGCATGCACGGGTTTTCAGGTGATCCACGTCACCCACTGGCTCACCCTTGGCGGCCAGTGCAGCAGCATGCTGCTCGGCATAAGGGCGGGGCGTGAAGCTGTGACCGGCGCCGTTCTGCACTTCGTGCAGCAAGCGTTCGATCAGGTCCCAGTCGTAGGCGATGCTCATGGCTACGGGCTCCTGCTGTGGACGAAAGGGGTACACAGGTTGGGACCCGACAAGGTTGCCAAGCGTTCCGAAGCGCTTAGCGCTGGCGTTGTTGCGCTTGCATGTATTGGCGCAGCAACTGATTGATGCGGGTCTGGTAGCCGCTGCCCTGCTCCTTGAACCAGGCGAGGACATCTGAGTCCAGTCGAATGGTCACCGTCTGCTTGGCGGGAACGCGCAGCTCGGCCTGGCGGAAAAAGTCCTGGTCCAGTTCAGGGATATCTGATGTGTCGATATCCTTGTCGTCCTGTCGGGCCAGGCGGCTCCAGTCAGTTCTCGATGATTTGGTCATAGTACCTGGCCTCCCGTTTGGTGGCTTTTCTTGCAGAAATGATGCGTATCACCTCACCCCGCCTCTCCGTGTACACGACGACACCTATCAGCGCCTTTAGCCATCCCAGGCTGACCCAACGTTCTTCAGCACACTCCACATCCTCATCACGCCGGATCAGCATGGGATGGTTGAACATGTCAGGAACGTCGGCAAAGTCGATGCCGTGCTTGCGGATATTGCTCTGGTTTTTCCCTTCGTCCCATTCAAAGAACATGGGACGACCTGTATTTACAGCTGTACATACAATACCCCCTCTTTTCCTTCGAGACTAGAGCGATGTAGCGTGCTGCTCAACGGCGCTGGAGGGATACGGGAGCGTTTCAGAAACGGACTACCACCACCAAAGAAATCTTCCATCGGTCGCAAGCCCTGAACTTGCCTGCCCCCACAGCCCTCCACCGGGCATCACCACCGCCGGAGGTTGGAAGGATGAAACCGCTACTGCCCATAGCCTGTGCCACTGCCCTGCTCTGCGCCCTGCCCGCTTGGGCCTGCACACCTGAAGAAGCAACGCAGAAACGTGAGGAGCTGGCGGGGCTGGTCACTCAGTTGACCGAGCAGAACCCGCAAAAGGCCAAGGAGATCAATGATGAGCTTCAGGGGATGGATCTGGGGGCGGCGAGCAAGGACTTGCCCGACAAGTGTCAGCTGATCGACCAGCGGATCAAGGAGTTGAAGCAGGCAGAGAAAAAGGCGGAGTGATCGTTCGTCGCCTGCGCACGCCCTTCGCAGATGCGAACTTGCGTCGCTTCTGCAAAGGGCCTGCGTGAGTCTTATTCAGCAGCAGGCTTGCGCTTCTTCAGCGGTGCCAGGCCATCTGCACTGGCCAGAGGCGCGTTGGCCTTCGGCTTGGCAGTAGGCTTGCGCTTGGCGGCAGCTTTCTTGTCGCCGGTCTTCTTCTCGACCTTTTTCTTCTTGCTGCCGGCCGCCTTGCCCGAGGCCTTGACCTTCTTCGGCCCGTTGTAGGTGCCCTTCACTTCCTTGATGACCCGGCGCTCGAACTGCTGCTTGAGGTAGCGCTCGATGCTCGACATCAGGTTCCAGTCGTTGTGGGTGATCAACGAGATCGCCAGGCCTTCGCCACCGGCACGGCCGGTACGGCCCACACGGTGTACGTACTCGTCACCGCTGCGTGGCATGTCGAAGTTGATCACCAGGTCCAGGCCGTCGATATCCAGGCCACGGGCTGCCACGTCGGTCGCCACCAGCACTTTGGAGCTGCCCTGCTTGAAGCGCTCGATGGCCAGCTTGCGGTCCTTCTGGTCCTTTTCGCCATGCAGCACGAAAGCCTTCACGTCCTTGGCCACCAGGTGACCGTAGATGCGGTCGGCCATGGCGCGGGTGTTGGTGAAGATGATCGCCTTGTCGAAGGTTTCGTTGGCCAGCAACCACTGCGCGATCTGCTCTTTATGCTGGTCGTGGTCGGCGGTGATGATCTGCTGGCGGGTGCCTTCAGCCAGTTGCGAGACACTGTTGAGCATCAGGTGTTCAGGGTCTTTCAGGACCTTGCCGATGATGTCGCGCAGGGCCGCGCCACCGGTGGTAGCCGAGAACAGCAAAGTCTGCTCGCGGTTTTCGCACTCTTTGCACAGGCGCTCCATGTCTTCGGCAAAGCCCATGTCGAGCATGCGGTCGGCTTCGTCCAGGATCAGGACCTGCACGTGGGACAGGTCGAGGTTGCCGGCATTGAGCTGCTCGAGCAGGCGGCCCGGGGTGCCGATCAGCACGTCGGGCACCTTGCGCAGCATGGCAGCCTGTTCCTTGAAGTCTTCGCCGCCAGTCACCAGGCCCGACTTGATGTAGGTGAACTGCGAGAACAGCTGCACCTGCTTGAGGGTTTGCTGGGCCAGCTCACGGGTCGGCAGCAGGATCAACGCGCGAATCTCGACACGCGGACCGCTGAGGTCGACCAGACGGTTGAGCAGTGGCAGTACGAAGGCCGCCGTCTTGCCGCTGCCGGTCTGCGCAGTCACACGCAGATCCCGCCCTTGCAGGGCCAGGGGGATGGCCGCGGCCTGCACCGGGGTTGGCTCGACAAATTTAAGCTCGGCCACGGCTTTAAGCAGGCGTTCATGCAGGGCGAATTGGGAGAACACGGAGGTAACCTCAGACAAGTGCGGGAAATTCAGTTGCATAGGGTAACGTTTTCTGCAGCCTTAGCCGAATTTCTTTTGGCAACTTTGTCGCTATCCGCGCTCTAATACGGCTTCGTTTCGCAACAAGACTGTATGCAAGCCCATGGATATCCAACGAATTTGGCGTGACTCCCTCGACCTGTGGGGCACCCTCGACCAACATCCCATGCTGCACGCTGCCATCGGTCTGGCAGTACTGCTGCTCATCTCCCTGGCAGTCGGCCGCCTGGCGCGCTTCCTGATACTGCACGGCGCTCGCCTGCTGGCCCGCCAGCCTGCGCTGAAGTGGCTGGACGACCTGCGCCACAACAAGGTGTTCCACCGCCTGGCACAAACGACCCCGTCCCTGGTGCTGCAGTTCGGCCTGAAGCTGGTGCCTGAGCTGTCCGACACCGCTCAGCACTTCCTTGGCAATGTCGCCCTGGCCTTTACCCTGTTGTTCATGACCATGGCGCTGTCATGCCTGCTGGATGCCCTGCTCGACATCTATGCCCGCACCGAACACGCCCGCACCCGCTCGATCAAGGGCTACGTGCAACTGGCCAAGATGATGTTGTGGATCTTCGCCTCGATCATCATCGTCGCCACCCTGATCGACCGCTCGCCGCTGTTGCTGCTGTCCGGCCTGGGTGCGATGTCGGCGGTATTGCTGTTGGTGTACAAGGACACCCTGCTGTCATTCGTCGCCAGCGTGCAACTGACCAGCAATGACATGCTGCATGTCGGGGACTGGATCGAAATGCCGCAGGTGGGCGCCGATGGCGACGTGGTGGACATCACCTTGCACACGGTGAAAGTGCAGAACTTCGACAAGACCCTCGTTTCCATCCCCACCTGGCGCCTGATGAGCGAGTCATTCCGCAATTACCGCGGCATGCAGCAGTCCGGTGGCCGGCGTATCAAGCGCAGCCTGTTCATCGACGCCGCCGGCGTGCGCTTCCTCACCCGCGAAGAAGAACAGCGCCTGAGCCAGGTGCAGCTACTGAGTGACTACCTGGCAGGCAAGCGCCAGGAACTGCAAAACTGGAACGAGGCGCTGGGGCCGGTGGCGGACCTGTCGGCCAACCGCCGCAAGCTGACCAACATCGGCACCTTCCGCGCGTTTGCCCTGGCCTATCTGAAGAACCATCCCAACGTGCACCCGAACATGACCTGCATGGTGCGGCAGATGCAGACCACCGCAGAAGGCGTACCGCTGGAGATCTACTGCTTCACCACCACCACGGTGTGGGCGGATTACGAGCGCATCCAGGGGGATATCTTCGACTACCTGCTGGCGGTGTTGCCGGAGTTTGGCTTGAGCTTGTACCAGCAGCCCAGTGGCAATGACATGCGGGTGGGTTTGGCGGGGCGTTCAGCCCAAGAGCCATTGCCTCGTCGCCTGGAAGAAATGAGCGAGGCTTGAGGTTGCCGGGGCTGCCGTGCAGCCCCCGGATCAAAGGGCGCGTCAGGCCTTGCCGGCCAGCGGTGCCTGTGCGCGCCCACCCAGGCGGCTCAGCCACACCGACGCCAGGATGATCCCCCCGCCGATGAACAGCCGCCCCAGCGGCTCGTGCTGGTTCCAGATCAACAGGTTCAGCAGCAGCCCCACCGGCACATGCAGGTTGTTTATCACCGCCAGCGTACCGCCAGAAACCAGGCATGCACCTTTGTTCCACCAGTACAGCCCCAGCGCCGTCGGACACAGCCCCAGGAACAACAGCACCAGCCATTGCACGTCAGTGCTCGGCAAGTGCTGGGGATTGCCGAACAGCAGGAAGGCCGGCAGCACCACCAGCAAGGCACCGAGGTAGAAGTAACCGAAGCGGGCGTAGTGTGGCAGGTCGCTGGGGTGGCGAGCGACCAGGTGACGGTACAGCACCTGGCCGGCAGCGTAGGTGAAGTTGGCCAGTTGCAGCAGCAGGAAGCCGATGAAAAACTCGCCGCTGATGCTGTCGAAGCGGATCACGGCAGCACCGGCCACGGCGACCAGCGCGGCCACTAGCGCCCAAGCGTTGAAGCGCCGGTTCAGGGCATCTTCGATCAAGGTCACGTGTAGCGGCGTGAAGATCGTGAACAGCAGCACCTCCGGTACGGTAAGCACGCGGAAGCTCAGGTATAGGCAGACATAGGTGATGCCGTACTGCAGCGCGCCAATCAGCAGCATGGAACGCATGAAGCGTGGCTCGACCTGGCGCCAGCGGGTCAGCGGCAGGAACACCAGGCCGGCCAGCAGCACTCTGGCGAGCACTGCGAAATAGCTGTCGACGTGCCCGGCCAGGTACTCGCCGATCAAGCTGAAGGAAAACGCCTGGATCAGCGCGACGATTATCAGGTAGCCCATGGTTGCCTCTCGTGAATCAAGGCGGCGACCTTAGCGGGTTGCGGCGAAGAAGTTCAACCATGAGGAATGTAGGGGCTGTACCGGCCTCTTCGCGGGCACGCCCGCTCCCACAGGGACCTGCATATCTTCCGGCGAGCGAATAGGCCGGCACTGACCACCAAAAAACCCCAGGCATAAAAAAGCCCGGCCATACAAGCCGGGCAGGTACACCCAAAGGAGCAAAAACAGGTGTCAGGTTTGGGAATTCGTGAAGCCTCAGGCCACCGCTGCCAGCTTGGCCTTGGCCTGGTTGACGCCCTTCTCGTGGAACTCGCCGCTCATGTTCAGGCCTTCGGCATGGATGAAGTCGACATCGTGGATGCCGATGAAAGCCATGACCTGGCGCAGGTACGGTTCCTGATGGTCACTGCTGGCACCCGCATGGATGCCGCCGCGGGCAGTCAGGACGATGGCGCGCTTGCCAGTCAGCAGGCCTTGCGGGCCGGTCGGGGTGTATTTGAAGGTGATGCCGGCACGCAGCACATGGTCCAGCCAGGCTTTCAGGGTGCTGGGGATGGTGAAGTTGTACATGGGCGCAGCCATCACCAGTACGTCGGCAGCCAGCAATTCATCCGTCAGCTCGTTAGAACGGGCCAGGGCCTCCAGTTCGGCGGCGCTGCGCTGTTCTTCGGGTTTCATCCAGCCACCCAGCAGGTTCGCGTCCAGGTGGGGAACCGGGCTTACTGCCAGGTCGCGCACAGTGATCTGATCGGCCGGGTGAGCGGCCTGCCATTGCTGAATGAAGTCCTTGGTCAGCTGACGGGAAACGGAATCCTGCTGGCGGGCGCTGCTTTCGATGATCAGTACGCGGGACATGGGGGGGTGCCTCCATCGGCAAAAAAGGGTGCGATTCGATGGAGGTGAGATTAAGGCTTGACCTATCGATAAAAAAGCGTAAAAAGTGGGTCCAATCTATCGATTAATCCGTTTATTCCGCACTGCAGTTCAAGGCGATCCGCAGTTTGATGATTTGCCGATTGAATTTGGCAGTGACATCGACGCTTTTACCTGCCGGTACGTTCACACGGCGTACCCGCGGTGCCTCCGGGCCATTGCGGAAGGTCACCTTGCATGCAGCCGGGACCTGCCCATAGTTGTTGAGGGTGATGGCGCCAATGTCATAGGCCGTGTCATAGGCGGTGTAGTCGAGCTTGACCCCGGTCAGCTCCTTCTCCACATCGATGGGATAAGCCATGGCCCCGAGGGGCAGGCACATCAGTATTGCCGCACAACATTTCTTCATGGGCCGCTCTCCTTGAAAGAGCGCAGCTTAGGACAACAGGAGCGAAAGATGAAAGCGCCGCGCGTAACCCTTGACCAGTGGCGAACCCTGCAAGCAGTGGTCGATCACGGCGGGTTTGCCCAGGCCGCCGAGGCCTTGCACCGCTCGCAGTCATCGGTCAGCTACACCGTGGCCCGCATGCAGGAGCAACTGGGCGTCCCGCTGTTGCGCATCGATGGCCGCAAGGCGGTGCTGACCGAGGCCGGCAATGTGCTGCTGCGCCGCTCGCGCCACCTGGTCAAGCAGGCCAGCCAGCTCGAAGACCTGGCCCACCACATGGAACAGGGCTGGGAAGCCGAGGTGCGCCTGGTGGTCGATGCCGCCTACCCCAGCGCCCGTCTGGTACGCGCGCTGGCTGCGTTCATGCCACAAAGCCGCGGCTGCCGGGTACGCCTGCGTGAAGAAGTGCTGTCTGGCGTGGAGGAAGTGATGCACGAAGGCATCGCCGACCTGGCCATCAGCAGCTACAGCATCGGCGGCTACCTGGGCGCCGAATTGAGCGCAGTGGAGTTCATCGCCGTCGCTCACCCCGAGCACAGCCTGCACCGCCTGGGACGCGAACTGACCTTCCAGGACCTGGAAAGCCAGCTGCAGGTGGTGATCCGCGACTCTGGCCGCGCCCAACCGCGCGACGTCGGCTGGCTGGGCGCCGAGCAGCGCTGGACCGTCGGCAGCCTGGGCACCGCCGCCACCTTCGTCAGCAGCGGCCTGGGTTTTGCCTGGCTGCCCCGTCACATGATCGAGCGCGAACTGCGCGAAGGCGTGCTCAAGCCATTGCCGCTGGATCAGGGTGGCAGCCGCCATCCACTGTTCTACCTTTATTCGAGCAAAGAGAAGACCCTGGGCCCGGCCACGCAGATTCTCATCGACCTGCTGCGCAATTTCGACACCGCGCCACTGGACGTGCCCTTCGCAGCCCCCCCACAAGCCTGAGAGGACCGCGCCCATGGCCTATTTCGAACACGAAGGATGCACGCTGCATTACGAGGAATATGGCCAGGGCGAACCCCTGGTGTTGCTGCACGGCCTGGGCTCCAGCTGCCAGGATTGGGAGTTGCAGGTGCCGCTGTTCAGCCGCCACTACCGGGTGATACTCATGGACATCCGCGGCCACGGTCGCTCCGACAAACCCGCTGACGGTTACCAGATCGCCACCTTCAGTGCCGACCTGCTGGCCCTGCTCGAACACTTGCACACAGGCCCGGTGCACTTCGTCGGCTTGTCCATGGGCGGCATGGTCGGCTTCCAGTTTGCCGTCGACCACCCTCAATGGTTGCGCAGCCTGTGCATCGTCAACAGCGCCCCCGAGGTCAAGCGTCGCACCCGCAGTGACTGGCTATGGTGGTTCAAGCGCTGGAGCCTGGCGCGTGTGCTCAGTGTCGAAGCCGTCGGCAAGGGGCTGGCCGAGCGGCTGTTCCCCAAACCACAACAAGCAGACCTGCGGCAGAAGATGGCCCAGCGCTGGGCGCGCAATGACAAACGCGCCTACCTGAAAAGCTTCGACGCCATCGTCGACTGGGGCGTGCAGGAACGCATCGGGCAGATTCACTGTCCTACCCTGGTGATCGCCGCCGACCACGATTACACGCCGATACAACTGAAACAGCGCTATGTCGCCCTCATACCCAACGCCAGGCTGGTCGTCGTCGACGATTCCCGGCACGCTACACCCCTCGATCAACCCGAGGTCTTCAACCAGACCCTGCTGCAGTTCCTCGCAGCCGCTTCCACCTCTCAAGGATCTTTGAGCCCATGCTGAAAAAACTCCTGCTCACCGCCTGCTCGGTCGCCTTTGCCACCAGTGTCATGGGGTCCGACAAGACCCCGCACGTCCTGCTGGACACCAGCTTCGGCCAGGTCGAAATCGAGCTGAACGCCGAGAAGGCACCGCTCAGTACCAAGAACTTCCTGCAGTACGTGGACAGCGGCTTCTACAACAACACCATCTTCCACCGCGTGATCCCGGGGTTCATGGTCCAGGGCGGCGGTTTCACTGACCAGATGGTGCAGAAGAACACCAACGACCCGATCAAGAACGAGGCCAGCAACGGCCTGCAGAACACCCGCGGCACCCTGTCGATGGCACGCACGTCCAACCCGAACTCGGCCACCAGCCAGTTCTTCATCAACGTCGCCGACAACGACTTCCTCAACCCAGGTCGCGACGCCGGTTATGCCGTGTTCGGCAAGGTGACAAAAGGCATGGACGTGGTCGATCAGATCGTCAACTCGCCGACCACCATCAAAAAAGGCATGCGGGACGTACCGGCCGATCCGGTCTATATCAAGTCCGCCAAACGTATCGACTGACCGCAGGCTTCACAAGGATGTGAAACCGCCTGAAGGTCGGACGAACAGGAGTGTTGTCGCCCATGCTGTACCGCCGTTTCGAAAGACTGATCGATATTTTCCGCGAGGCACCGAGCGAAGCCCCCCCGAGCACGGTGTGGCCGTTCTACCTGTATTACCTGCGCCAGGTGTGGCCCAGCTTCGTGGCCCTGCTGGTGGTCGGCCTGGTCGCCTCGCTGATCGAGGTGGCGATGTTCAGCTACCTCAGCCGGATCATCGACCTGGCCCAGGGTACGCCCAATGCCAACTTCTTCAGCGAGCACAGCGGCGAGCTGATCTGGATGCTGGTTGTGATTCTGCTGCTGCGGCCGTTGTTCTTCGGCCTGCACGACCTACTGGTGCACCAGACCATCAACCCCGGCATGACCAGCCTGATCCGCTGGCAAAACCATACCTATGTGCTCAAGCAGAGCCTGAACTTCTTTCAGAGCGACTTCGCCGGGCGTATTGCCCAGCGCATCATGCAGACCGGCAACTCGCTGCGCGATTCCGCCGTGCAGGCGGTGGACGCGCTATGGCATGTGCTGATCTACGCCATCACCTCGCTGGTGCTGTTCGCCGAGGCCGACTGGCGCCTGATGCTGCCGCTGCTGGCGTGGATCATCAGCTACATTGCCGCGCTGTTCTACTTCGTGCCACGGGTCAAGGAGCGCTCGGTGGTGTCTTCGGACGCACGTTCCAAGCTGATGGGGCGTATCGTCGACGGCTACACCAACATCGCAACGCTGAAGCTGTTTGCCCATACCGACTACGAACAGCAGTATGCGCGTGAGGCAATCCGCGAGCAGACCGAGAAAACCCAGCTGGCCTCCCGGGTGATCACCAGCATGGACGTGGTCATCACCACCCTCAATGGCTTGCTGGTAGTCGCCACCACCGGCCTTGCCCTGTGGCTGTGGAGCCAATCGCTGATCACCGTGGGTGCCATCGCCCTGGCCACTGGCCTGGTGATCCGCATCGTCAACATGTCGGGCTGGATCATGTGGGTGGTCAACGGCATTTTCGAGAACATCGGCATGGTGCAGGACGGCCTGCAGACCATCGCCCAGCCAGTCACCGTCACCGACCTGCCCAATGCGCCGGCACTGAAGGTCAGCCGCGGCGCGGTGCGTTTCGATGACGTCGACTTCCATTACGGCAAGGCCACCAATGTCATAGAAGGGCTCAACCTGGACATCCGCCCGGGCGAGAAAATCGGTTTGATCGGCCCGTCCGGGGCAGGCAAGTCGACCCTGGTCAACCTGCTGTTGCGCCTGTACGACGTGCAGGGTGGGCGCATCCTCATCGACGGCCAGGACATTGCCAAGGTGAGCCAGGCCAGCCTGCGTGCACAGATCGGCATGATCACCCAGGACACCTCGCTGCTGCACCGTTCGATCCGCGAAAACCTGCTGTACGGCCGCCCCGGTGCCAGCGATGCAGAACTGCACGAAGCTGTGCGCCGCGCGCGGGCTGACGAGTTTATCCCACACCTTTCGGATGCCCAGGGCCGCACCGGTTTCGATGCCCATGTGGGCGAACGCGGGGTCAAGCTGTCGGGTGGCCAGCGTCAGCGTATCGCCATTGCACGGGTGCTGCTGAAGAACGCACCGATCCTGATCATGGACGAGGCCACCTCGGCGCTGGATTCGGAAGTGGAAGCGGCGATCCAGGAAAGCCTGGAGACGCTGATGCAGGGCAAGACGGTAATCGCCATTGCCCACCGGCTTTCCACCATTGCCCGTATGGACCGGCTGGTGGTGCTGGACAAGGGGCGAATTGTCGAGAGTGGCAGCCACAGTGAGTTGCTGGAGCAGCAAGGGCTGTACGCCCGGTTGTGGCACCACCAGACCGGAGGTTTTGTCGGGGTCGATTGACACCTGCGCGGCCCTTTCGCGGGTAAATCCGCTCCTACACAGGTTCGCTATCGTTGTAGGAGCGGGTTTACCCGCGAAAAGGCCGGCACAGGCAACACAGATCTCTCAGTCCCGGCGGTAGGGCAACATCCCCCGCGCCTCCTCGGCATACCCCTTGACCCCTTCCCGTTCCTGCAGCAGAAAATCCTCCACCGCCCGCCGCAACCCCGGGTGCAGCAGGTAATGCCACGACCGCGTCAACACCGGCTCGAACCCGCGTATCAATTTGTGCTCGCCCTGCGCCCCGGCATCGAAACGCTGGTAACCCTCGGCAATGGCAAAGTCCATGCCCTGGTAGAAACACGTCTCGAAATGCAGCCGGTCGAACTCATCCAGGCAGCCCCAGTAGCGGCCAAACAGGCTGTCGCCCCCCACCAGGCTCAAGGCCATGGCCACATCTCGACCACCCTGGCGGGCCATCACCACGCGCACCGCCTCGGGCATGCGCTCGGCCAGCAGACTGAAAAATTCGCGCGTCAGGTAGGGGGCACGACGGCGCACCGCATAGGTGTTGGCATAGCACAGAAAGACGAAATCCCACTGTGCCTCGTCCAGTTCATCACCGCGGTACCAGCGGAAGTCGATACCCTGCCCCGCCACCTGCTCGCGCTCCTTGCGCATCTGCTTGCGCTTGCGCGAGCTGAGGCTGTCGAGAAAGTCCTGGAAGTCGCGATACCCCCGGTTTTGCCAGTGAAACTGGCAACCCAGGCGTTCCATCCACCCAGGCAGGCCCGCCAACTGCACGTCCAGCGCCGGGTCGGTGAAGTTGATGTGCGCTCCGGACAGCCCACCCTTGCCCAGATACTCCGGCAGGGCCTGCAGCATCAACAAGCCGTCAGCCGGATCGGCCGCCAGCAGCCGTGGGCCGCTGACCGGACTGAACGGCACAGCGCCAAGCAGTTTTGGGTAGTAGGCGATACCGGCCCGCTCACACGCATCGGCCCAACCATGATCGAACACATACTCGCCAAACGAGTGCCACTTGCGGTACGCGGGCAACAGCGCCCGTACCTGTCCGTCACGCTCCAGCACCAGGTGCTCGGCGGCCCAGCCAGTGTTGCGCGCCACGCTGCCGCTGTCCTCCATTGCACTGAGAAAAGCATGGCGCAGGAAGGGTTGGCCGGCTGGCACAAGGGCATCCCAGGTGGCCGTCGGCAGATCACGCAAGTGGGCAAGGCTGTACAGGCTGGTCACGTTTTCGGCTCGCTGTCTGAAGACCGTCAGTATCCCCAAGGAAGGCCCGTCGCTCAAATGACGAACGCCGGGTGGGTCCTTTAATACTCAATTACTTAACAACAGTGCCACTAATCAGACATTAATCTGTCATTGGCCCCCGCAATACTTGCGCCTGTTTTCCGGAACCCTAGAACCTGTCTATTCAGGCCCTTTCCGAAGACATGCCAACGCAGGGGCAGGCGCTTGAGCCTCCCCCATTTTTTTCAGTAGGGAGAACCTTATGCGTCTTGTTTCCACACTTACCGGAGTAAGCCTCACCGGCATGATGCTGGCTCTGAGTGCCCCGGCCAGTGCTGCTGTCGACGCCAAGCTGCTCGAAATGCTCCGCGCCAATGGCTCGATCAACCAGGCGCAGTACAACGAACTGCAGGGCGACCTGGCAAAAGAAACCAAGGAAAAGGCCGACCAGAAAGCTCAGTCCGAACGTATGAGCTCCTTTGAACAAAAAGTGGCATGGGCCGCCAAGACCCAGATCAAGGGTGACGTGCGCCTGCGTTACGAAGACGTCAACGTCGACGATCCGAACAGCAGCAGCGGCAACCAGGACCGCCAGCGAGTACGTGCCCGTGTCGGCTTCTACAGCGAGATCAACCCGCAGGTTGACGCTGGGGTTCGTATCGCCACTGGCAGCAGCGCTGACCGACGTTCGACCAACCAGAGCTTCGACAACTACTTCGACAAGAAGTCGCTGTGGGTCGACCTGGCCTACCTCGACTGGCACCCGACTGCAGTCCCTAACCTGCACCTGATTGGCGGCAAGATGCAACAGCCTTGGGTGAGCATGGGCGACATCATCTGGGATAGCGACATCAACCCGGAAGGTGTGGCGGCCACTTACAAGGCTGACCTGGGCGGGGCCGAAGTGTTTGCCAGCGCCGGTCAGTACACCTTGAAGGACAACGTCGATGGTGACGGCGTCCAGTACAAGCACGATGCACAGGTCTACCACGGCCAGTTGGGCGCCAAGTTCGCGCCGGCCGACGTGCTCAAGCTCACCGTGGGTGCCAGCATCTATGGTTACGACAACGACAAGGAAGCCGCCATCCTGCAGTCGTTCGGCAACACCACCAACGAGTTCAATCTGGTGGAAGGCTTTGGCCAGATCGACTTCACTGGCTTGGCCATTCCGTTGTCGGCCTATGGCCAGTACGTGAAGAACACCGACAGCACCGACGGCGAAGATCAGGCCTGGCTGGCTGGCCTGAAAACCAAAATGGGTGCCTGGAGCCTGGACTACAACTACCGCGATGTGCAGCGTAACGCGGTGGTCAGCCTGTTCACCGATTCGGACTTCGGCAACGGCTACACCGGTTCGCGCGGTCATAAGTTCAAGGTCGGTTACGAGATCGACAAGAACTTCTCCCTGGGTGCTGCCTACCTGATGGCCAAGACCGACCTGTCGCAGCTGCCGAACAGCAATGCTGACGTCGACACCCTGCAGGTAGACCTGGAAGCCAAGTTCTAAGCAACACCCTGCTCTGCTTCACTTGAAGCGGGAAACGCCGACCCCATCCGGCGTTTCCCGCTTCTTTTTGCCTGTGTGAAATGCGCCGGCCCCTTCGCGGGCTTGCCCGCTCCCACAGAATCACCACAGACCTTGAGAACTGTGCTGTACCTGTGGGAGCGGGCAAGCCCGCGAAGAGGCCGTAACAGGCGCCTGATGAATCAGCGCTTGCGCAGAATCACACTACCAATCGAATACCCCGCACCAAACGAGCTCAACACGCCCAACGAGCCTTTGGCCAGGTCATCCTGGTACAGGTGAAAGGCAATCACCGACCCCGCCGAGCTGGTATTGGCGTAACGGTCCAGAATCACCGGTGCCTCTTCCTCGGCCACTTCACGCCCCAACAGTTTCTTGACGATCAACTGGTTCATGCTGAGGTTGGCCTGGTGCAGCCAGAAGCGCTTCACGTCGCCCGGTTGCAGCCCATTCTCCTGCAGGTGTTCCCCGATCAGCTCGGCCACCTTCGGGCACACCTCGCGGAACACCTTGCGGCCTTCCTGGATGAACAGCTTGTCCGCAGCGCCTTCACCCTCTTCCGCCGCACGGTTGAGGAAGCCGAAGTTGTTGCGGATGTTGTTGGAGAACTCAGTCCAGAGCTTGCTGCTGACGATGTCGAACTGGTGCGCCGAAGTGGCCTGGTCGGCACGCTCCAGCAACACGGCGGTGGCGGCATCGCCAAAAATGAAATGGCTGTCGCGGTCACGGAAGTTGAGGTGGCCGGTGCACACTTCGGGGTTGACCATCAGCACCGCCCGCGCCTGGCCCAGCGCTACGCTGTTGGCGGCGGTCTGGATACCGAAGGTGGCCGACGAGCAGGCCACGTTCATGTCGAAGGCAAAGCCCTGGACACCCAGTGCCTGTTGCACTTCGATGGCGATGGCCGGGTACGGGCGCTGCAAGTTGGAGCAGGCGACGATCACCCCGTCGACATCGGCCGCCGTTCGGCCTGCGCGCTCCAGGGCCTGGCGGGCAGCGGCCACGGCCATTTCACACAGCACCGACGGTTCATCGTTGCTGCGCTCGGGCAAGCGCGGCTTCATGCGCTGCGGGTCGAGGATACCGGCCTTGTCCATGACAAAGCGGCTCTTGATGCCCGAAGCCTTTTCGATAAACGCCGCGTCGGAGAGCGGCGCCGCCTCGACTTCACCGCGCTCGATGGCGGCAGCGTTGTCCTGGTTGAACTGCTGCGACCAGGCGTTGAAGGAAGCCACCAGCTCTTCGTTGGAAATGCTCTGGGCCGGGGTGTACAGGCCGGTGCCGCTGATCACGACGTTATGCACGGTCGTTCCTCTGGTCAAAGGCCACCGCCACAGGGCGCTGGCTGGAAACATGACAGGTTAATGGCACTTTAGTGCCAATTCAGGGGCCTACGTTTACCCCCGCAAGGCGGACTCACCCGCCAAGGGCCGCAAAGCGGCCCCAAACGCCCCAAAGTTTGCCACAAATAATAGAGGTTAGCCTTCCACCTGACTCCATTGTTTGCTCAATCGCTTGTCAGAAATCGGCACCTTGGTCCCCAACTGCTGGGCAAACAGCGACACGCGATATTCTTCCAGCCACCAACGGTACACAGTCAGTTGCTCATCGCGCTTGCCTTCCTGGGCATGCTTGTCGGCACGGGCCTTGTACTGCGCCCACAAATTGGCCAGCTCGCCGCTCCACACCCGGTCCTTCTGTACTTGCGAGCCGAGTTTCTCGAGGCGCAACTCAACCGCCTTGAGGTAACGCGGCAACTCCTTGAACCACACCCCAGGCGTTTCGCGCACGAAGCCCGGGTACACCAGGTTGCCCAGCTGCTGCTTGATGTCGTTCAGCGCCACCGCTTGGCTCAGGTCGATCTTGCCCTTGAAGCGCTTCTGCAGCCCATGCCAAAGCTTCAGCACTTCCAGGGTCTGCCTTGCCAGGCGCTCGGCATGCTCGGCCCAGCTGCCGCGCTTGCGTTCAGCCAGCGCGGCCAAGGCCGCGCCATCACGTGGCAACGGTTGTTCGCCTTCCAGGATGCAACTGTCCAGGCTGGCCAGCAGAATGTCTTCGACCAGCGCCTCGACCCGCCCCATTTCACGGTACAGCAGGCCCAACTCGGTCAGCCCCGGCAGCTTGCCGCGCAGGAACTTGGCCGGCTCGGCCAGTTGCTGCAGCAACAGCCGTTGCAAGGCGCGGCGGTGCTGAAACTCGGCTTCGGCCTGGGTCGAGAAGCGCCCCTCACGCACAGTGCCGTTGTCTTCCACCAGCGCCGGGTACACGGTCATCGACAGGCCGGCGATCTTATGCTGGGCGGTCTGCTTCACTTCGCTGAAAGCCTTGGCCTGCACCGGCTGCTCACCCTTGGCGTCACGCGGCACGGCCAGGGCAGCCTGGCTGGCGGCAGCAAAGCGCGCGGTCAGTTCCGCCAGGTCGCGGCCTTCGCCAAGGAACTTGCCCTGGCCATCGACCACTTCGATGTTCATGCGCAGGTGGCCCTCGACCTGGTTGACCGACTCGTCCCAGGCCTCGTCCGACACACGCGCACCGGTCATGCGCAGCAGCTCCTGGCCCAGGGCCTGCGGGAGCGCCCCTTGGCCGAAGGTCATGCGCGCCAGCGAAGCCTTGACGAAGTCAGGCACCGGGACAAAGTTCTTGCGCAGGGCCTTGGGCAGGTTGCGCACCAGCGCCACGCACTTGGCCTCCAGCAGGCCCGGCACCAGCCACTCCAGGCGCTCGCCCGGCAGGCTCGGCAACAGCGGCGCCGGCACCCGCACCGTCACACCATCGCGGGGGTGGCCGGGCTCGAAGTGGTAGCTCAGCGGCAGGCGCAAATCGCCCACCTGCATACTGTCGGGGTACTGTGCGGCGGTCACTTCGCTGGCCTCGCGGGCCAGCACGTCCTCCTCGCGCATGATCAGCAGGTTGGCGTCCTTCTGGCTGCCCATGCGGTACCAACTGTCGAAGGTCGCCGTCTGGTGGATTTCCGCCGGCAGGCGTGCTTCGTAGAAAGCGTACAGCGTTTCTTCGTCAGCCAGAATGTCACGCCGGCGAGCCTTGGCTTCCAGCTCGTCCAGCGCTTCAAGCAGGCGTTTGTTGGCCGCCAGGCATTTGGCCCGCGACTGGATTTCGCCACCCACCAGGCCTTCACGGATGAACAGCTCGCGCGAGGTCGCCGGGTCGATCGGGCCGTAGTGCACCGGCCGACGGCCGACCAGGATCAGCCCGTAGAGCGTGATCTGCTCGTAGGCCACCACCTGCCCGCGCTTCTTCTCCCAGTGCGGCTCGAAATGGTTTTTCTTGATCAGGTGGCCGGCCAGCGGTTCGATCCAGTCCGGCTCGATCTTGGCCACCATGCGCGCATACAGCTTGGTGGTTTCGACCAGCTCGGCAGCCATGACCCACTGCGGGCGCTTGCGCCCCAGGCCCGACGATGGATGCACCCAGAAGCGCCGCTGGCGGGCGCCCTGGTAGTCGCCCTCTTCGGTCTTCTGGCCAATCTGGCTGAGCAGCCCGCTGAGGATTGCCTTGTGCATCTTCTGGTAATCGGTCGGTTCCTTGTTCACCGTCAGCTGCAGGTCACGGCAAATCAGCGCCAACTGACGATGAGCATCGCGCCACTCGCGCAGCCGCAAGTAGTTCAGGAACTGCTTGCGGCACCAGTTGCGCAGCGGGTTGGCAGTCAGCGCCTGGCGTTGTTCCTCGAAGCCGCGCCACAGGTTGACCAGCGCCGCGAAGTCCGAGTCCACGTCCTTCCACTGTGCGTGCGCCTGGTCGGCGGCCTGCTGGCGTTCTGGGGGGCGTTCACGCGGGTCCTGCACCGACAGCGCACTGGTGACGATCAGCACTTCCTGCAGGCTGCCCAGGCGCGCGCCTTCAAGCAGCATCCGGCCCAGCCTCGGGTCGATCGGCAAGCGCGCCAGCTGGCGGCCAATTGGCGTCAGCTGGTTCTCGCGGTTAACCGCCGAAAGCTCCTGCAACAGGTTGAAGCCATCGCTGATGGCTTTGCCATCCGGCGGCTCGATGAACGGGAAGGCATCGATTGCGCCCAGGCGCAGGTGCAACATCTGCAGGATCACCGCCGCCAGGTTGGTGCGCAGAATCTCCGGGTCGGTAAACGCTGGCCGGCTGTTGAAGTCCTCTTCGCTGTAGAGACGCACGCAAATGCCCGGCTCGACCCGGCCGCAACGGCCTTTACGCTGGTTGGCACTGGCCTGTGACACCGCCTCGATCGGCAGGCGCTGGACCTTGGCGCGGTAGCTGTAGCGGCTGATGCGCGCGGTACCGGTGTCGATCACATAGCGGATGCCAGGCACGGTCAGCGAGGTTTCGGCGACGTTGGTGGCCAGCACCACGCGGCGCCCGGTGTGCGGTTGGAAGATACGCTGCTGCTCGGCCGGCGACAGGCGCGCGTACAGCGGCAAGATCTCGGTATGGCGCAGTTGCGCCTTGCGCAGGATCTCGGCGGCATCACGGATTTCCCGCTCGCCCGGCAGGAAGATCAGCACATCGCCCGGCCCCTTGCCCTCGCTACGCTCGTGCTGCGCCAGCTCGTCGAGGGTGGCAAGGATGGCCTGATCGACGGTGAGGTCATCCTCGATCTGGTTGCCCTCTTCGTCCTGTTCGCTGGTCAGCGGGCGGTACCAGGTGTCCACCGGGAAGGTGCGCCCGGACACCTCGATGATCGGCGCACCGTCGAAGTGCCTGGAGAAGCGCTCCAGGTCGATGGTGGCCGAGGTGATGATCAGCTTCAGGTCCGGTCGACGATGCAGCAACGTTTTCAGGTAGCCGAGCAGGAAGTCGATGTTCAGGCTGCGCTCGTGCGCTTCGTCGACGATGATCGTGTCGTAGCGTTCAAGGAAGCGGTCGTGCTGGGTTTCGGCCAGGAGGATGCCGTCGGTCATCAGCTTGACCAAGGTATTGGAATCGCTCTGGTCTTCGAAACGCACCTGGTAGCCGACCAGCGCGCCCAAGGGCGTGCCCAGCTCTTCGGCGACTCGCGCGGCCACGCTACGCGCTGCGATCCTGCGTGGCTGGGTATGGGCGATCAACCCATGGCTGCCACGGCCAAGCTCCAGGCAGATTTTCGGCAACTGGGTCGTCTTGCCAGAACCGGTCTCGCCGGCGATCACCAACACCTGGTTTTCGGCCAGGGCCTTCTTGATTTCGTCACGCTTGGCGGCGATGGGCAGGTTGTCGTCGTAGCGTACGGTCGGCACGCTCTGCTGACGCGCGGTGACCTGAGCGCAGGAGGCCTGGACCTTCTCCACCCATTGCGCCAGCTTCGCCTCATCGGGGCGCTTGCGCAGTTCGTGCAGTTGCCGGCGCAGGCGATGGCGGTCGGCAATCATGGCGTGGTCGAGGTTTTGCAGCAGTTTGTCGATGGCGTGGTCAGTCATGGGGCTTTTTAGTGATGCAGGTGAGCCTGCTTTTTCATGATCGGCATTCGGAAAGTCGGGCGATTGTCGCAGATTTGCGGATTCTCTGCTGCCTGCACGCTCCCTGTGGGCGCGGCCTTGTGTCGCGATAGGGCCGCAAAGCGGCCCAGCAATTTCTGCGTGATCGCTGATGGCCGGGGTCCGCTACGCGGCCCTTTCGCGACGCAAGGCCACTCCACATTGACCGTGGTGCTTTCAACACGAATGTTTAGCCAAGTGCGATGTAAAGGTTGCCATTCACTGCTTTAATCAACCTTACGCCGCATGTGAGTATCAAAGGCATGACTCCCGCCCAGCCCATCGCCCCACCGTCGTCCCGCCCTTCGCTGCCGAAGGCCCGGAGCCGTGCCGGGGAAAATCCGCTGGTCCACATCATCCTCGCCTTCTGGGCCTTGTGGCACTGCCGTCACGCGCGCCCACCGGACACCTCGCTCACGCCATTGTGACCAAACCCGGCCAGCGTCTGGCCGTTTGACTCAACTGGGCCGCCTGCTTGCGCGGTGGCCCTGCGCACCTATGAGCGAATTGATCATGCACTTTGCCCCTGTAGAGCAGGCTACCCGTTTTCTGGCCGACAACCCCGATATCGAGCTGTTCGAACTGTTCATCCTCGACGCCAACGGTGTGCCACGCGGCAAGCTGTTGCACCGCGAGGAACTGCTGGCCGTGTACCAGACAGGCCGGCCACTGCCCAGCACCATCCTTGGCCTGACCCTCAATGGCGACGACGTGGAAAACTCCGGCCTGGTGTGGGACGTAGGCGATATCGACTGCCGTGCCTACCCGCTGGACGGCAGCCTGGTGCGGCTGCCCTGGCGCCGGGTGCCCACCGCTGCAGTGCAGGTGAGCATGCACCCCAGCGAGGGGCTGCCGGCCAGCATCGCGGACCCACGCCATGTGCTGCTGCGCACCATCGAAGCGTTGAAGGCCGATGGTTACCACCCGGTGATGGCCTGCGAGCTGGAATTCTACCTGCTTGACCAGCAGCGTGATGCCCAGGGCCGCCCACAACCGGCACTGGACAACGATGGCGGTCGCCCACGCAGCACCCAGGTCTATGGCCTGCGCGAACTGGAGCAGATCGAACCGTTCCTCGCCGACCTGTACGCTGCCTGCAAGGCCCAAGGCATCCCGGCGCGCACGGCCATTTCCGAGTACGCCCCGGGCCAGGTGGAAATCACCCTGGAGCATGGCGATGCGCTGCAGGCGATGGACCAGGCGGTGCGCTACAAGCGCCTGGTAAAAGGTGTGGCCCATGCCCACGGCATGCAGGCCTGCTTCATGGCCAAGCCATTTGCCCAACTGGCCGGCACCGGCATGCACATGCACCTGAGCCTGGCCGACAGCGCCGGCAACAACCTGTTCGCCAGCGAAGACAAGGCCGGTACCCCGCTGCTGCGCCAGGCCGTGGCCGGCATGCTGCGGCACCTGCGCGACTCGCTGCTGCTGTTCTGCCCCAACGCCAACTCGTACCGACGTTTCCAGGCCAACAGCTATGCGCCCCTGGCGCCAACCTGGGGCGTGGACAACCGCACCGTGAGCCTGCGCGTGCCAGGTGGCCCGGCCAACAGCCGGCATGTGGAGCACCGCATCTGTGGCGCGGATGCCAACCCTTACCTGGCTGCAGCGGCGATCCTTGCTGCCAGCCACTGGGGCATCCGCGAACAGCTTGACCCAGGTGCGCCCGTTGAAGGCAACGGCTATGCCCAGGCCACCGAACACCTGCCCACTGACTGGCTGACCGCCCTCGACGCCCTGCAACATTCCGATTGGGCCCGTGAAGCATTGGGCGAAGACTTCCTTGGCGTGTACCTGAAGGTCAAGCGCGCCGAGTACCGCCAGTTCATGGCTGAAGTCAGCGAACAGGACTGGCGCTGGTACCTGCACCAGGCCTGAGCCCCTACAAAACAAGGAACACCCATGAACGCAGCATTGAACAACGGCCCGGCGCAGCGCGCGCCGTCCTATTACAGCGCCACCCTCAACGACCACAGCGAGTACCCGCAACTCAAAGGCACGGTGCAGGTGGATGTGGCGATCATCGGCGGTGGCTTTACGGGCGTGGCCACGGCGGTTGAACTGGCCGAGCGCGGCCTGAAGGTCGCCATCGTCGAAACCAACCGTATCGGCTGGGGCGCCAGCGGTCGCAACGGCGGCCAGGTCACCGGCAGCCTGTCGGGCGACGAGGCCATGCGCTCGCAGATGCGCAACCACCTGGGCGCCGAAGTGGACGATTTCATCTGGCACTTGCGCTGGCGCGGGCACCAGGTGATCGAGCAGCGCGTGGCGCGCTATGGCATCGATTGCGACCTCAAGCGTGGCCATTTGCATGCCGCGATGAAACCTTCGCACATGAACGAACTGCGTGCATTCGAGGCCGAAGCACAGCGCCGCGGCATGGGCGAGCAGGTGCAACTGCTCGACCGCGCTGCAGTGGCCGAGCATCTGCAAAGCCCGCTTTATCTGGGTGCGTTGAAGAACCTGCGCAACCTGCACCTGCACCCACTCAACCTGTGCCTGGGCGAAGCCCGTGCCGCGCATGGCCTGGGTGCACTGATATTCGAAAATTCCGAAGTGCTGGACATCGTCCATGGCCCGCGCCCGGCGGTGGTTACCGCCCACGGCCGGGTCGAGGCACGCCAGGTGATGTTGGCCGGCGATGTGTATCACAAGCTGGAAAAGCGCCAGCTCAAGGGCAAGATCTTCCCGGCCATGGGCGGTATCGTCACCACCGCGCCGCTGGGTGAGCTGGCCGAGCAGATCAACCCGCAGGACCTGGCGGTGTACGACTGCCGCTTCGTCCTCGACTACTACCGCCTGACGGCCGACAAGCGCCTGCTGTTCGGCGGCGGTGCCAACTACTCGGGCAAGGATTCACGCGACATCGAAGGCGAATTGCGCCCCTGCATCGAACGCACCTTCCCGGCATTGAAGGGGGTGCCGATCGAGTTCCAGTGGAGCTGCGCCATGGGCATCGTGGTCAACCGCATCCCGCAGCTGGGCAAGCTGTCGGACAACGTGTGGTACTGCCAGGGTTACTCGGGGCACGGTATTGCCACCAGCCACATCATGGGCGAGATCATGGCCGAAGCGTTGACCGGCACGCTGGAGCAGTTCGACACCTTCGCCCAGTGCAAGCATGTGCGGGTGCCGATGGGGGACTTGCTGGGGAACCCGCTGCTGGCGGCGGGGATGTGGTATTACCAGATGCTCGAGAAGCTGCGCTGAGTTGCGCGGATGTAGGCGCGGGTTTACTCGCGAAAGGGCCGGCCCTGCTGACCCTTCTCCACCCGCCGTTCACCGTTGTCGCCACTACCGTATTCGCGGGTAAACCCGCGCCTACAGGGGCTCACAGTGTCTGAAGACGGCGCCGCATCTTATTGTGGGGCCTTGTGTCGCGAAAGGGGCGCAAAGCGCCCCCAGCCATTGTTGCATCGCCGCCGAAACCCCAGGGCCGCTTCGCGGCCCTTTCGCGACACCAGGCCGCTCCCACACTGAGCGTGCAGGCTTATGGTCAGGCGATCTTCTTCAAGCCTTGCTTCTTGAGCTCTTCATCACGCAGTTCGCGGCGCAGGATCTTGCCCACGTTGGTGGTAGGCAGCGAGTCGCGGAACTCGATGTGGCGCGGTACCTTGTAGCCGGTGACGTTGGCACGCATGTGCTCCATCACCTGCTCCTTGGTCACGGTCATGCCCGGTTTGACCACGATGAAGACCTTGATCACTTCACCCGACTTCTCGTCCGGCACACCGATGGCAGCGCACTGCAGCACGCCCGGCAAGGCCGCCAACACGTCTTCCAGCTCGTTGGGGTACACGTTGAAGCCCGAGACCAGGATCATGTCTTTCTTGCGGTCGACGATGCGCATGTAGCCGTCCGCCTGGATCACGGCGATGTCACCGGTCTTCAGCCAGCCTTCGCTGTCGAGAATCTCAGCCGTGGCGTCTTCACGCTGCCAGTAGCCCTTCATCACCTGCGGGCCCTTGACACACAGCTCGCCCACTTCGCCAAGCGGCAGCTCATTGCCGGCGTCGTCGATGACCTTGCACAAGGTCGACGGCACCGGAATACCGATGGTGCCCACCTGGTTCGCTTCCGACGGGTTCACCGCCGCCACCGGGCTGGTTTCGGTCATGCCGTAGCCTTCGCAGATGGCGCAACCGGTAACGGCCTTCCAGCGCTCGGCCACGCTTAGCTGCAAGGCCATGCCGCCCGACAGGGTAATTTTCAGCGCCGAGAAATCCAGGGCTCGGAACGCCTCGTTATTGCACAGGGCAACGAACAGGGTGTTGAGGCCCACAAAGCCGCTGAACTTCCACTTGCCCAGTTCCTTGACCATTGCCGGCAAGTCTCGCGGGTTGCTGATCAGCACGTTGTGGTTGCCGATCAGCATCATCGCCATGCAATGGAAGGTAAACGCATAGATGTGGTACAGCGGCAGCGGGGTGATGAGGATTTCGCAGCCTTCGTGCAGGTTGGCGCCCATCAGTGCCCGGCACTGCAGCATGTTGGCCACCAGGTTGCGGTGGGTCAGCATGGCGCCTTTGGCCACGCCGGTGGTACCGCCGGTGTATTGCAGCACCGCCACGTCGTTGGCCTGCGGGTTGGCTTCGGTCACGGGCTGGCCCTTGCCCAGCGCCAGGGCGTCATTGAAACGCACGGCCTGCGGCAGGTTGTAGGCCGGCACCATCTTCTTCACGTACTTGATCACGCTGTTGATCAGCAGGCGCTTGAGTGGCGGCAGCAGGTCGGCCACTTCGGTGACGATAACGTGCCTGACCTGGGTTTTGGGCACCACTTTTTCGGCCAGGTGGGCCATGTTGGCCAGGCACACCAAGGCCTTGGCACCCGAGTCGTTGAACTGGTGTTCCATTTCCCGCGCGGTGTACAGCGGGTTGGTGTTGACCACGATCAGCCCGGCACGCATGGCACCGAAGACCGCGACCGGGTATTGCAGGACATTGGGCAGTTGCACGGCAATGCGGTCACCCGGCTTGAGGTCGGTATGCTGCTGCAACCAGGCGGCAAACGCCCCCGACAACGCATACAACTCGCCATAAGTGATAGTCTTGCCCAGGTTGCTAAAGGCCGGTTTGTCGGCAAAGCGTTGGCAGGATTGCTTGAGTACTGCCTGGATATTGGGGAATTCGTCAGGATTGATTTCCGCCGTAATCCCGGCTGGGTACTTATCCTTCCAAAAATTTTCGATCATGGAAGCCCACTCCTTCAGCAACAGCGAAGTTCGATTCACGCGTCGATGCGCTTATTATTGATATGAGATGACGGTTCGTTGCAAACCGGATCATCTGGAAGCGGGCCGAGAGTAACAGCTTTGTCTGGGGTCGCCTAGAGGCCAAAACAGGCCTTACGGTCACAAAAATGACTCAATGAACAATACAGGTCATTTTTAGAGTAATTATCCAAAATGTCGCAGATAAGGCTGTATATGGCCTGTTAGAGCGGTTTAAGGCATTCGCGGGTAAACCCGCTCCTACACTGGGCGGTGTAGGAGCGAAGACGCCATCCCGGTATCACGCTATATCGCGCAACTCCCGCCGCAGAATCTTGCCCACCGGCGTCATGGGCAACGATTCGCGCAGCACGATGTGCTTGGGTACTTTGTAGCCGGTGAAGTTGGCCTTGCAGTAGGCCTTCAGCTCATCAACGCTCAGCCCCCCCTCGCGCGGCACCACGAACAGCTTGACCGCCTCGCCGGAACGCTCGTCCGGCACGCCGATAGCCGCACAGTTGGCGACCTTGGGGTGCCCCATCACCACATCCTCGATTTCGTTGGGGTACACGTTGAAGCCCGAGACGATGATCATGTCCTTCTTGCGGTCGACGATGCGGGTGAAGCCGTCCGGGTCGATCACCGCGATATCACCGGTCTTGAACCAGCCTTCTGCATCCAGTGCCTGGGCCGTTGCCTCGGGCTGCTGCCAGTAACCCTTCATGACCTGCGGGCCTTTGATGCAAAGCTCGCCCCGCTCGCCCAGCGGCAGTTCGTTGCCATCATCATCGATGACCTTGAACGCAGTACCCGCCACGGGGATGCCCACCGTACCCAGACGCGCCAGCTGGCCATAGGGGTTGGTGCTGGCCACCGGCGAGGTCTCTGTCAGGCCATAACCTTCAACGATGCGGCACCCGGTAAGGTTTTCCCAACGCTCGGCGGTGGCCTTGACCAGCGCTGTGCCACCAGAGTTGGTGACCTTCAGCGCCGAGAAGTCCAGCTGACGGAAGCCCGGGTGGTCCATCAGTGCGACAAACAAGGTATTGAGGCCCAGCAAGGCAGAGAAACGCCACTTGCCCAGCTCCTTGATGAAGCCGGGAATATCCCGCGGGTTGGTAATCAGCACGTTATGGTTGCCGGTGACCATCATGCACATGCAATTCGCGGTGAAGGCATAAATGTGGTACAGCGGCAACGGCGCAATCATCACTTCCTGGCCGTCCTTCAGCAGCTTCTGCCCATCGGGGCCGTGCTGCGAGAAGCAGGCCAGCACCTGCAGCATGTTGGCCACCAGGTTGCCATGGGTGAGCATGGCGCCCTTGGCCAGGCCGGTGGTGCCGCCGGTGTACTGCAGCACAGCGATGTCCTCGAGGTTCAGCGACACCGGTTTGGGCGACAGCCCGCGGCCCTCGCGCAGCACCTGCTTGAACGGCACCGCCTGGGGCAACCGGTAGGCCGGCACCATCTTCTTCAACTTGTCGACCACGGTGTTGACCAGCCAGCCCTTGGCGGCCGGCAACAGGTCGCCCATCTTTGCCTCGATCAGGTACTCGATACCGGTATCGGGCAGCACCTCCTGCACGCGCTTGCCGAACATGTTCAGGTACACCAGCGCACGCGCGCCACTGTCCTTGAACTGGTGGCGCATCTCGCGCTCGGTGTACAGCGGATTGGTATTGACCACGATCAGCCCGGCGCGCATGGCACCGAATACGGCGATGGGGTACTGCAGCACATTGGGCATCTGCACGGCGATGCGCTCACCCGGTTTGAGGTCGGTGTGCTGCTGCAACCAGGCAGCGAAGGCTGCCGAATGGCGCTCCAGTTCCGCGTAGCTGAGGGTCACGCCCAGGTTGCTGAACGCCGGGCGGTCGGCAAAGCGCTTGCAGGAGCGCTCGAACACCTCGACGACCGAGGCGTAGGCATTGATGTCGATGGTGGAAGGCACGCCTGCCGGGCGCTTGTCATTCCAGAAGTCGGCTTGCATTTATTATTGTTCCTCTGCCTGGACCTGCACTGCGTCCTTTAGTCCTTTACCTGACCGCCTGCCGGCGAAAAGGCGTTGATTCGACGTTAGCAGGTAAACCCAAGGTGGCATATACGCCAAGTGCCGCCATTAACATTGTGAATCTTATTTGTGCCCCTCCTGCAATCCGGCCGGTTGTGCATACACTGTTCGGGTAACCGCGCGCACAAGGACCCGCCATGCCTCACGACGCCTTCTGGCTGCCCGCCAGTGAGCACTGCAGCCTGTACGTACACCAATGGCTGCCGGCCACACCGGTAAAGGCCGTGGTGCTGCTGGCCCATGGCATGGCCGAGCATGCCGGGCGCTACCAGCGCCTGGGCCAGGCCCTGAGCGAGGCCGGCTTTGCCCTGTTCGCTGCCGATCAGCGTGGCCACGGGCGCACTGCCGAGCTGGGCAACCTCGGCCTGTTCGCCCGCCATCATGGCTGGAATGCCGTGGTCAACGACCTGGGATGTGTGGCCCAGCATATCGGCCAGCAGTACCCGTGCACGCCGCTGTTCCTGTTCGGCCACAGCATGGGCAGCTACATCGCCCAGGCCTACCTGCTGCATCACAGTGGCAGCCTGCACGGGGCTATCCTCAGCGGCTCCAACTACCAACCGGCCATGCTGTACCGCTTTGCGCGGCTGATTGCCCGGCTGGAGTCCTGGCGCCAGGGGCCACTGGGCAAGAGTGCACTGATCGAATGGTTGTCCTTCGGTTCGTTCAACAACGCCTTCAAGCCCACCCGCACGGCATTCGACTGGCTCAGCCGCGACCCGGGCGAGGTCGATCAGTACGTGAACGACCCGTTGTGCGGCTTTCGCTGCACCAACCAGTTGTGGCTCGACCTGCTGCAAGGCTTGGCGCAGATCAGTCAGCCGGGTAACCTCGCGCAGATCGATCCCAACCTGCCGATGCTGGTGATCGGCGGAGAATGTGATCCGGTCAGTGCCGGCAAGCGTCTCACCCATCTGGCCGACGCCCTGCGCGCGACCGGCAATCGACATGTACAGCTGCGCGTCTACCCGGAGGCGCGGCATGAAGTACTCAACGAAATCAACCGTGGCGAGGTCATCGCCGACATTCTCGGCTGGCTTGAACAGGCGCTGGCCCTTGGCCGCCCTGCACGCAGTGAATGATAGCCGCCCTCGCCCAACGCTTAAGGAAGCATCGATGTCCCAGGTCACCAACACGCCTTACGAAGCCCTCGAAGTCGGCCAGACGGCCGAGTACAAGAAGTCCGTTGAAGAACGCGACATCCAGCTGTTCGCTGCGATGTCCGGTGACCACAACCCGGTTCACCTGGATGCCGAATTCGCCGCCAAGAGCATGTTCCGCGAACGTATTGCCCACGGCATGTTCAGCGGCGCGCTGATCAGTGCTGCAGTGGCCTGCACACTGCCTGGCCCTGGCACCATCTACCTGGGCCAACAGATGAGCTTCCAGAAGCCGGTGAAAATTGGCGACACCCTGACCGTGCGCCTGGAAATCCTCGAGAAGCTGCCCAAGTTCAAGGTGCGCATCGCCACCAACGTCTACAACCAGAACGACGAGCTGGTGGTCGCGGGTGAAGCCGAGATCCTGGCGCCGCGTAAGCAGCAGACCGTCCAGCTGGTGTCGCCGCCGAATTTCGTGGCGAGCTGAGGTGTGATGCAGCCAGCCTCTTCTTCAAGGCTGCTCTCCTGGGTAACCCGCTAATTCGTTGATTTAGCGGGCAGCCTGTGGGATATGGGCTGGCCCGCAAAGAGCCGGCACCCCCACATCATTCGATAGCCTGCAAACGCCGCTCGATATGCCGCCGCTCAGGCGCCTGTCGGGTCAAGGCCAGCGCCTGCTGCCAGGCCGCTCGCGCCTCTTCTACCTGCCCCAGTTGGCAATGCAACTCGGCGCGCGCCGCATGTGCCAGGTGATAGTCCAGCAACTCCCCCCGCGCCAGGATCCCTTCGACTTCCCGCAAGCCAACCTCCGGCCCATCCCGCTTCGCCAGGGCCACCGCGCGGTTAAGCGCCACCACCGCTGATGGCCAATACCGCTGCAACACGTCATACAGGCCGACGATTTCTCCCCAGTCCGTCTCTTCAGCCGTCGCCGCTTCGGCATGCACGGCAGCAATCGCCGCCTGGATGGTATAGGCCCCAAATGCACGGCTCTGCAGGGCCTGGCGCACCAGAGCACAGCCTTCGGCAATGAACTGCCGGTCCCACAGGCTACGGTCCTGCTGCTCCAGAACCACCAAATCGCCTTGGCCATCGATGCGCGCCCGCTGCCGGGACGCCTGCAGCAACATCAACGCCAGCAGGCCGACCGCCTCCGGGTCGGGCAGCAACTGCACCAGCAACCGCGCCAGGCGAATGGCTTCATCGCTCAGTTCCTGCTGCAGCAGTGTTTCGCCCGATGACGCCGAATAGCCCTCATTGAACACCAGGTAGATCACCCGCAATACGCTTTCCAGGCGCTCGGGCAGCTCATTGAGCTCGGGTACCTGGTACGGTATGCCCGCGTCACGGATCTTGGCCTTGGCACGCACGATCCGCTGGGCGATGGTTGTCGGGCTTTGCAGAAAGGCGCGGGCGATCTGCTCGGTGGTCAGGTCGCAGACTTCGCGAAGCGTCAATGGCACCTGAGCGTCGGCCGACAGGGCCGGATGGCAACAAGTGAAGATCAGCCGCAGGCGGTCATCCGCCAGCAGTTCTTCTTCACTGGGGTCCTGCGCCTGACCATCCAGCAGCATGCTCAAGTCCGACTGGGAGCGGTCGAAGCGGACGCGCCGGCGCAGCGCGTCGATGGCCTTGAAGCGCCCGACAGAGACCAGCCACGCTCGCGGGTTGGCGGGGATACCGTCGCGTTGCCAGCGCTCGACGGCAATGAAGAAGGCGTCATGCATGGCCTCCTCGGCCAGGTCGAAATCACCCAGCAAGCGGATCAGTGTCGCCAGTATGCGCCGCGATTCCCGCCGGTACACGGCCTCGACTTCGGCGCGCACCTGGGCCAGTGCGGCCATCAGTCGGGCATCCGCTGGGTCACCACCTCCACCAGGCGGTCCAGGCTTTCTCCCCAGCCTTGGTGGAAGCCCATTTCTTCATGGGCCCGGCAGTCGGTGGCATTCCAGTGCCAGGCACGGGCGGTGTAGCGGGTTTTGCCCTGTTCCTCGTCAAAGCTGATCACGGCGGTCATGAAGGCCTTGTCCGACGGCACCCAACCGGGGCCGAAGGCATCGGTGAACACCAGCCGGCGTGGCGCGGCAATTTCCAGGAAAACGCCCTGGTTGGGGTACTCGCTGCCATCCGGCGCGCGCATCAAGGTGCGAAACAGGCCACCGGCCCACAACTGCATCTCACACTCCGGGGTGGTCATGCCGCGCGGCCCCCACCACTGCATCAGCCACTGGGGTTCGGTCCAGGCGCGAAATACCTTGGCCGGTGGGGCGTCGATCAGGCGGCTGATGGACAACTCGTGTTGCGCCTGGGCAATGGGGGCAAGGCTCATGCTGATTGTTCTCCTTAGCTGTCAGGGTTGCAGCTCGCGCACCGGTCGCACCTCGACACTGCCGACCCGCGCGGCAGGGATGCCCTTGGCGATATTCAGCGCTTCGTTGAGGTCGCGGGCCTCCACCAGGTAAAAACCGGCCAGTTGCTCCTTGGTCTCGGCGAACGGGCCGTCGGTCAGGCTCATGTGTCCGTTGCGCATGCGTACCGTGGTGGCCGTCTGCACCGGCTTCAGCGCCTCGGCCGCCAGCATGCGCCCGGAACCGTGAATGGCTTCGGCGTAGGCCATGCATTCGGCGTCTGCCGGGCTGTCGGGCAGGCTGTGCAACAGCCCCTCGTCACAATAGACCAGGCACAGGTATTTCATGGTCGCCTCCAGGGTATTGGCAAAGTGCGTTTGGCGATAAAGGCTCAGGGCTTGAGATCGAACAGGGCCTTTTGCGTTTCCATGTCGAAAGGCGCCGACCAGTGTTCGTGGATGACCTGCCACTGGCCGCCTTGACGACGATAGCCCACCGTGGCGCGCATGAAGCCGCACTGGCTTTCGTCGTCGCCCGGGCCGCAGCGGTTCAGCCAATGGGCCAGGGCCAGATCGCCAGCGGCGTGCACGGTGAGTTGGGCAAGTTCGAACACCATGGGGCCGGTGCACATGCCCATGCACATTTCCCAGTGCGCCGTGTAGGCAGACTTGCCTTTGAATTGCAGGGCCTGGATGGCATCGAAGGCGACGATATCGTCGGCGTAGGGGGCGATGATGCCCGGGATGTCGCGATCGCGCACGGCTTGCATCCAGCGCTCGATCAATTGGCGGATTTCGGATTCGGCTGCGGTGCTCATCGGGGGGACCTCCGACAGATCATAGGGGGCACGGTGTGTGACGCGTGCCTTCAGCTATGGTCGAACGGGAAGCGGAGGATTCGACAGGCGGGGGAAATTATTCTGTATTGGCGGAGCACCTGGGAGATCGCATCAGGGTTAGCAAGTGCCCGCCACAGCGTTTTCAGCCCCTGTGGCGGGCACCGCCAGTCAACCCTGCTGGCAACCTTCACCCATGGCCCGGTACTGGATGGTGTGCACCTGGCCCTGATGGTCTTCATAGGTCATGGTCGCAGGTACCACTTCGCAGACATTGGGGATGGTCGACAGGTTGATCACCCGCTTGATGTCCAGGTTCATCGAGTAGTCGTACTGCTGAGCCACAGGCTCGCTGGAGACGGGTTTGGCCTCATCGGCGAGGGCGAACGAGGACATACCGACCAATGCAAGAATCAGTAATGGTTTCATGTGGTTTTGCCTTTAGAGCGTTCAAGCTGATCGATTGACTTCTATTGCCGTATCCGGCGCGGAGAAGTTGTCATCTAGGGTCTAGATGGCACGAAGTACCGATCCCGCTTCGTACTGCCAGGGGGGATGAACAAAATTCTACTCCCGGCCAGCAATAGTTGAACCCCGCAGTCGGATATTCACCCTTGCCGGTTTTGCAACAATCTGCGACAAAGTGGCCGCAAATCATCAGGCCAGAGCCTCTGGCCACGTTTCAGGGTAGGACTCGCCATTTCTGAAAAATTGTCCTGTTCGACGCTTTCGGACACAGAACGCCGTTTGCTGGACCACTTCTACCGCCAACACAGCTCACGCATGCGCGCTGCAAGCGACGCCGAACTGTGGGTAGCACGGGCCCCTGGCATCATCGCCGGGCTGAGCCTGAGTGCGGTGGGTGAAGGATTCTGGCTGACGGGCCTGTTCGTCGCCCCGCAGCGGCGCAACCAAGGGGTGGCCGCGCAATTGATCGAGGCAGCACTGGCGCAGGTTGACGGGCCCGTCTGGCTGTTCTGTCATCCCGACCTGACGCCCTTCTACCAGCGCCTGGGTTTCGACCTGACCCAACAGCTGCCAGAAGCCCTGGCCAGCCGCCTGCTTCGCTATCAGCGCAACAAACGCCTGGTAGCCCTGCAGCGAGGTCAGTCGTCGCTGACCTCGAGCCCAGGGAACAGCACCTCGGTGTAGCCGAACCTGGAAAAGTCCTGGATGCGCGAGGGGTATAGCCGGCCGATCAGGTGGTCGCACTCGTGCTGCACCACCCGCGCATGAAAGCCATCGGCAAAGCGGTTGATCGGGTTGCCCTGGGGGTCGATGCCCTGGTAGCCGATATGCTTGAAGCGCGGCACCACGCCGCGCAAGCCAGGCACCGACAGACAACCTTCCCAGCCGTCCTCGATCTCGCTCGAGGTCGGGGTGATGACCGGATTCAGCAGAATGGTCTGCGGCACCGCCTCGGCATCGGGGTATCGCTCGCTGCGCTCGAAGCCGAAGATCACCAACTGCAGGTCGATGCCGATCTGCGGGGCGGCCAGCCCCACACCGCCTACGTGACGCATGGTTTCGAACATGTCGTCGATCAGTTGCTGCAGTTCGGCACTGCCAAACATGTGCTCGGGCACTGGCGGAGCGATGCGCAGCAGGCGTTCGTCGCCCATCTTGAGAATGTCACGGATCATCAGGGGTTCGGCTCGACGCTATGAGGCTTGCTCGGGTTCGGGTGCTCGTGACCCAGTACAGTCAAGGTTTCCTTGGGCTTTTCCCCGTCGAAGTCTTTCTCGCCCGGGTTCTTGCCTTCGGCTGACATGTGCTCGATCACCGCATTCATTTCGGCGCCGAGCAGCAGCACGGCAGCCGAAATATAGAAATACAGCAACAGCACGATGATTGCACCAATGCTGCCGTACATGGCGTTGTAGTCGGCAAAGGTCTTCACGTAGTAGGCAAAGCCCAGTGAGGCGACGATCCACACCACAACCGCCAGCACCGAGCCCGGGGTGATGAAGCGAAACTGCTGTTTCACATCAGGCATCACGTAATAGATCAGGGCCACTGCCACCATCAGCAGAATGATGATCACCGGCCAGCGCAGGATGGTCCACAGTGTGACGATGAACTCCTGCATGCCGATCTGGGCGGCTATCCATTCCATCACCTGCGGGCCCAGCACCATCAGCGCTGCGGCCGCCAGCAGCATGCCAGCCAGGCCCACGGTGTAGAAAATGGAAAGCGGGATACGCTTCCACACCGGGCGCCCTTCGGGCACATCGTAAGCGGCGTTCATGGCGCTCATCATCAGGCGCACGCCGGCGGAGGCGGTCCACAGGGCGATCACGATACCCACCGACAGCAGCCCGCCCTTGGATTGTTGCAACTGGTCGATCACCGGGTTCACCTGCTCCAGCGCCTGGGGCGGTAACACCAGTTCCGATTGCAGACGCAGCCAGGAGAAAAAGTCCGGCAAGTGCAGGAAACCGATCAGGGCAATCAGGAACAACAGGAAGGGGAATAGCGAGAACAGCGCCTGGTAGGCCAGCGCTGAGGCATAGGTGGACATCTCGTCGTCGAGGAATTCCTTGACGGTGCGAACCAGCACGCGGTGCAGGGGCAAGCCGCGCAGGTCGGGGAAAATCATAGCGTCTCCTTTCGCCGCTTGATCGTTACACAGGCAAGTCTAATAGACCGTGCCCGAGCTGTGCTGCTCCCGGCCGTGATTGAAGAATTTGCTTACGAATAGTGCCGGCCTCTACGCGGGTTTACCCGCCAGAGACCGGCACAGGCCGCCTCACCTCAAGTCAAGGCTTCTTCACCGCATCCTTCACATTGCCCTTGACCTGCTGCGCCTCGCCTTTAAGCTCCTGCGCCTTGCCTTCAGCCCGCAGCTTGTCGTTGTCGGTCACCTTGCCAACACCCTGTTTCACGTTGCCGATCGCTTCGTTGGCCAAGCCTTTCGCTTTGTCTTTAGTACCGCTCATGGCAAAACTCCTGCAAATGGAGACACGTGAACCGTGTCGACAGTAGGTTGACCCAACGCCTGGGCCAGGAGTTTCAACGGATTTTCCGGCCAGAAGCCGAACGGTAAAACGGCAGGCGAATACCGCCCAAGCCTGCGAAGAGGCCGGCACAGGCACCGCAAGTCACAAACCTTGCCCCGCCCCGTGCCACCCCTCACAATGCAGGCCTTCATAGCGTCAACTCGCAGGAACCTGCATGAAACTCGACAAACCCGCCGCCATCGCCCGGCGCAACGAAGCACTGGCCCGGCCGGTGCTGACCAGCAGCAATACCCTGTTCGCCATCCTGGACAACAAACGCAACCTGTGGTGGTTCGAAGTGCCAGTGGCACTGCTGGGCAAGGGCCAGGCCGACTGGGTCAACCTGCTGCTGCACACGCCAGAAAGCGATGAACTGCAGCACCTGAAGGTGCCCACCAATTTCCTCAAGGCTCACCTGGAGCAAATGGAAGTGCGCAAGCCCGGCAAGCGCCGCTCCACCATCAGCCTGGCCCTCAGCGCCGACCGTGACTCGCTGCTGCGCGACACCCGTCCGGGTGGCGAGCAGCTGGACTTCCGCAACTTCGTACAGGCGTAAGGCCGTCAGGCTTTCTCGATGCGATCGTCATGGATGACGATCAGGCCCTGCTTGAACAACCCGCCAATGGCCTTCTTGAAGTTGCCCTTGCTGACGTTGAACAGCTTGCTGATCAACGCAGGGTCACTCTTGTCGCACACCCCCAACACCCCGCCTTCGGCTTCCAGGCGCGCCAAGATCTGCTCTTGCAGGGTGTCCGCCAGGGCGGCGCCTACTGGCTGCAGGCTCAGTGAAAGCTTGCCGTCCTGGCGCACTTCCTTGATGAAGCCCTTCTCGTGCATGCCCGAGCGCAAGAACTTGAACACCTCGTTCTTGTGGATCAGGCCCCAGTGGCGGTTGTTGATGATGGCCTTGAAGCCCATCGGCGTCTCGCCGGCCACCAGCAGTTCGACCGGCTGGCCAACCTTGTAGTCGGCCGGGGTGACATCGAGGTAGCGGTCCAGGCGCGACGTGGCAGTGATCCGGCGGGTGCGCTTGTCGAGGTACACGTGCACCACGCAGTAATCACCGATCTTCAGCGGCCGAGCCTCTTCCGAGTACGGCATCAGCAAGTCCTTGGACAGGCCCCAGTCCAGGAAGATACCGGCACCGTTGATGTCCTTGACCTTCAGGCTGGCGAACTCGCCGACCTGCACCTTGGGCTTCTCGGTGGTGGCGATCAGCTGGTCTTCGCTGTCCAGGTAGATGAACACGTTCAACCAGTCATCGACCTCGGTCTCGGCGTTTTTCGGGATGTAGCGCCCGGGCAGCAGGATTTCGCCATCGGCGCCGCCGTCCAGGTACAGACCGAAGTCCACGTGTTTCACGATTTGCAAACTGTTGTAACGCCCAAGCAGAGCCATTTCCGATGATCCTCAAGACAAGGCGGCTATTCTACACCTGAAGCCACCACATGGCCCGACCACTCATGCAGTGGAACCGCCAGGCCGCACTTGCATCTACCTTCTGGCCAGCCTGAGGAAGGAACAGCACATGCCGCTACGCCTGCCCAAAGCCCTGCTTATCGCCATCGGCTTCGCCCTGGCCTTGGCCGCCTGCAGCCGCATCGACCTGGCCTATCGCAACCTCGACCGCCTGGTGCCTTGGTCGCTGAGCGACTACCTGGACATGAACCGCGAGCAAAGGGCGCTGCTGGACGATCGGTTGCGCGAGCACCTGGCCTGGCATTGCAAGACTCAACTGCCCGGCTACCTTGACTGGCTCGACCGGCTACGTGAGCTGGTCGCCGACGACCAGGTCACCGACCAGGCCCTGCAGCAAAGCACCCGCGAGGTCCGTGAGGCAATTGGTCGGGTGGCCGAGGAAATCACCCCTTCGGCCACCGAACTGCTGCGCGGCATGAGCGACGACCAGGTAGCGCAGATGCGTGAAGCCTTCCGCGATGACATCAGTGAGCGGCAAAAGCAGTATGTGGATACGCCATTGCCGAAGCAGATGGCCCGCCGTAGCGAACGCATGGAAAAACGCCTGACGCCATGGTTTGGCGAGTTGACGGCGGTACAGAAGCAACGCATCCAGACCTGGTCTCAAGCGCTGGGTGACCAGAACCGTGAATGGATCGCCAACCGTGCCCACTGGCAACAGCAACTGCTGTTGGCGATGAACCAGCGCAACGACTCTAGTTTCGAGCCGCGCCTGGCGACCTTGTTGCAACGCAAGGAGAGTTTGTGGACACCCGAATACCGGGCGGCATATCAGAATGCCGAGCAGCAGGCACGCAGCCTGCTGGTGGACCTGGTGCGGCAAAGCACCCCGCAACAGCGGCGGTTCCTGCAGGAACGGCTGAGCAAGGTGCGTACCCATTTGAGCGAGATGAAGTGTTTGAAGGCGTGACAGGCCTGTTCGACCTGATTCACCGGGCCTTGCGCCGATACGGAAACACATCGATCACTTTCCCCTCACGTATCGCCGCCTGCAGCCCCTTCCAGTAATCCGCGTCATACAGTTCCCCATGCAAGCGGCTGAATAACCGCCGCTGGCCCATATCGGCAAACAGAAACGGCGGAAACTCTTCGGGGAACACATCATGCGGCCCGATCGAGTACCACGGCTCGCCCGACATTTCGTCCTCCGGGTAACGCGGTGGCGGAATGTGGCGAAAATTCACCTCGGTCAGGAAGCTGATTTCGTCATAGTCGTAAAACACTACCCGGCCATGACGGGTCACGCCAAAGTTCTTCAGCAACATGTCGCCGGGGAAGATGTTCGCCGCCGCCAACTGCTTGATGGCCAGGCCGTAGTCCTCCAGCGCCTCCAGCACCTGGCCCTCGGTGGCCTGCTCCAGATACAGGTTCAACGGCGTCATGCGCCGCTCGGTCCAACAGTGGCGAATCAGCACCGTGTCGCCCTCCAGCGCCACCGTCGACGGTGCCACCTCCAGCAACTCGGCCAGGCAATCCGGCTCGAACTTGCTGCGCGGAAAGCGAAAATCGGCAAACTCCTGGGTGTCGGCCATACGCCCCACCCGGTCGACGCTCTTCACCAGCCGGTACTTGTCGATCACCGTGGCGCGGTCCACGGTTTTCGATGGCGAGAAGCGGTCCTTGATGATCTTGAACACCGTATTGAAGCCGGGCAAGGTAAACACGCTCATGACCATGCCCCGTACCCCTGGCGCCATGACAAAGCGGTCATCACTGCTGGCCAGGTGGTTGATCAGTGCGCGGTAGAACTCCGACTTGCCCTGCTTGTAGAACCCGATCGAGGTATACAGCTCGGCAATGTGCTTGCCCGGCAGGATGCGCTTGAGGAAATTGACGAACTCGGCGGGCACCGGGACATCGGCCATGAAGTAAGAGCGGGTAAACGAAAAGATGATCGACACCTCGGCCTCGTCGGTGATCAGTGCATCGGCCTCGATACCGTGGCCCTCGCGGTGCAACAAGGGAATCACCAACGGCCACTGCTCATCGCTGTTGTAAAGGCGGCCGACCAGATAGGCCCCCTTGTTGCGGTAAAGCACGGGTACAAACAGCTCTACGGCCAGCGCCGGGTCCTTGCACACCCAGTCGGGCAGGCATTCGCGCAGTTGTTCTTCCAGCCGCGCCAGGTCGCCTTCCAGGTCGCCATACGGCATGTCGAACGGGTAATCGGCGAACACCGCGCGCAGCAAGTTCCTGAGACTGCCGTCAAGCCGATAGGTACGGGTTTGCGCCGCGCGCTCGCGGCCGCGCATGGAAGGCCGGGTCGTGTGGATGAACATGCAGCCGTCGCTGATCAGGTCATGGCTGAACAGGCTGCAAAACAGCGAGTTGTACCAGGTCTCTGCCAGCTCGTCGTCCAGGCGTGGGTCGATCAGGTGGATATAGGCGTTTTTCACCAGCGGCCACTGTTCCACGTCCAGCAGCACCTCTGCGGCAAAGGCCTGGCGCAGCCAACCGTTGACTTCGGCGACTTTCTCTTCGTAGAGATTGATGCGGGCGGCGGCGGCCTGCTGGATATCCTGCCAGCGCGCCTGCTCGAAGCGCTGGCGAGCACCCAGGGTGATGCGCTGGAAATGATCGCGGTAGTCGTCGAAGCCGGCGAGGATCATCCGGGCGATTTCGACAGCGGGCCAGGGCTGGGACATGCGTGGGGCCTCGGAGCTGGGATTGAGTACAGAGCTTAGCCGCCCTTGGCTTCATGGGTTACGGCCTTTGAAGGCCCGAGCTGTAGTTGCAGCTGCCTTGCCCAGAGCCCCGCAGCCCAAGAGGAATTACACAGCAAGAAAGCACAAGAATCCCCCCGCCCCCTGGCGTACACT
>NZ_JBYSYE010000023.1:0-79606 GCF_058782925.1 Pseudomonas sp. FW305-E2
CCCCTTGTTGGAGCGGGTTTCCCGGCTAAGCGGCCGGCACCGACAACACACCCCCCAAAGCCCGATCACCGCTGGCCCTCCCCCCTCCCAATGGCCTAGACTGCATTATTGCGTCAGTTCGCCCAAGGCCCTTGCATGTCCGACCCCCGCTATCAAATCGACGTCAGCGTCGTGACCCGCTACCTGAAAGAACAATCCGACCCCGAAAACAGTCGCTTCGCTTTCGCCTACACCATTACCGTGCAGAACAACGGCTCGCTCAGTGCCAAGTTGCTGTCGCGCCACTGGCTGATCACCAACGGTGACGGCGAGGTTGAGGAAGTACGCGGCGCCGGCGTGGTCGGCCAGCAACCCAACATCGACCCTGGTCAGAGCCACACTTACAGCAGTGGTGCCGTCATCAGCACCCGCGTTGGCACCATGCAGGGCAGCTACCAGATGTTCGCCGAAGACGGTAAGCGCTTCGACGCCGAGATTGCCCCCTTCCGGCTGGCAGTGCCCGGAGCGCTGCACTGATGGCCACCTACGCCGTCGGTGACCTGCAGGGCTGCCTGCAGCCACTCAAATGCCTGCTCGACCGCGTCAGTTTCAACCCCGCCGTCGACCGCCTGTGGCTGGTCGGCGACCTGGTCAACCGCGGCCCCGAGTCACTGGAAACCCTGCGCTTCCTGTACTCGATCCGTCATTCACTGGTCTGCGTGCTGGGCAACCATGACCTGCACCTGCTGGCCGCCTGGCACAACGTCGAGCGCCTCAAGAAAAGCGACACACTGCGCGAGATCATCGAAGCGCCGGACGCCGACCAGCTGTTCGACTGGCTGCGCCAGCAAAAGCTGCTGCATTACGACGAGCCTCGCGGCATCGCCCTGGTTCACGCCGGCATACCGCCACAATGGACCCTTGGCAAAGCCCTGGAGCTTGCCGCCGAGGTCGAGGAAGTGCTGCGTGACGACACTCGCCTGCAGCTGTACCTCGACGGCATGTATGGCAACGAGCCGAACAAGTGGAGCAAGAACCTCGCCGGCGTCGAACGCCTGCGGGTCATCACCAACTACTTCACCCGCATGCGCTTCTGCACGGCCGATGGCAAACTCGACCTCAAGAGCAAGGAAGGCCTGGGTAGCGCGCCCAAAGGCTACAAAGCCTGGTACGCGCACAAGGACCGCCGCTCACGCCACGTGAAGATCATCTTTGGCCATTGGGCCGCTCTGCAGGGTGAGGTCACCGAGCCCGACGTCATCGCCCTGGACACTGGCTGCGTATGGGGCGGCGCCATGACCCTGTACAACGTCGACAGCGGCGAATACCACCGCTGCGACTGCGCCGACGACGGCACCCTGCGCCAGCCGGCACAACCCACTACACTCAACGACCACACCTGAAGGAAGTAGTACCCATGAGCGAATTCAAGCGCATCCCTCCTGAGCAGGCCTTGGAGCTTCGCAAGAAAGAAGGTGCGGTCGTCGTCGACATTCGCGACCCACAGGCCTTCGCCGCCGGCCACATCACCGGCGCCCGGCACCTGGATAACCACTCGGTCGCCGATTTCATACGCAACGCCGACCTCGACGCGCCAACCCTGGTGGTCTGCTATCACGGCAATTCCAGCCAAAGTGCTGCCGCCTACCTGGTAGGCCAGGGTTTCTCCGACGTTTACAGCGTGGACGGCGGCTTCGAACTGTGGCGCGCGACCTACCCGGCCGAGACCGCCCAGGGCAACGCTGAATAATTTTTTATTTTCCCCTGCAGCCCGTGCCCCGCGCGGGCTTGCGGCTTATCTGACGAACGGTCGTTCGCAACTTCTGCCTTTCTCGCCCCTTTACCTTGCAGATAACCAACTACGCTTAAGCTCAGGCCATCCAAAAAGGGGAGAGCCGGTACACCGGCGTGCGGGTCATCGGTAGCGTTACAGGGTGTTCTGGGGGGTTTACAGCAATCGGCCAACCCGGTTGCATGCCAGCATCAGCTGACTGATCCGGCGTCGTCTCCACGTATCGAGCGAGGTGACGTCATGAGTATTTTTAGCCACTTCCAACAACGTTTCGAGTCTACGCGCCAGGAAGAACTCTCGCTGCAGGAGTACCTCGAGCTGTGTAAAGAGGATCGCAGTGCCTACGCATCGGCGGCCGAACGGCTGTTGCTGGCCATCGGTGAACCAGAGCTGATCGACACCTCTACCAACTCCAGGCTGTCGCGCATCTTCTCCAACAAGGTTATCCGCCGCTATCCGGCCTTTGCCGACTTCCATGGCATGGAAGAGTGCATCGACCAGATCGTGTCGTACTTCCGCCACGCCGCCCAAGGCCTGGAAGAGAAGAAACAGATCCTCTATCTGCTGGGCCCGGTAGGCGGCGGCAAGTCCTCGCTGGCGGAAAAACTCAAGCAGCTGATGGAAAAGGTGCCGTTCTACGCGATCAAGGGCTCGCCGGTATTCGAGTCACCTCTGGGCTTGTTCAATGCCACCGAAGATGGGGCCATTCTCGAGGAAGAGTTCGGCATCCCACGGCGCTACCTCAATACCATCATGTCGCCTTGGGCCACCAAGCGCCTGCAGGAGTTTGGCGGGGACATCTCCAAGTTCAAGGTGGTGAAGCTGTACCCGTCGATTCTTAACCAGATCGCCATTGCCAAGACCGAACCCGGCGATGAAAACAACCAGGACATCTCGGCCCTGGTCGGCAAGGTCGATATCCGCAAACTTGAGGAATACCCACAGAACGACGCCGATGCTTATAGCTACTCGGGCGCGCTGTGCCGGGCCAACCAAGGCCTGATGGAATTCGTCGAAATGTTCAAGGCGCCGATCAAGGTCCTGCACCCCTTGCTCACCGCCACCCAGGAAGGCAACTACAACAGTACTGAAGGCCTTGGGGCAATTCCCTATACCGGGATTCTGCTGGCGCACTCCAACGAATCGGAGTGGCACACCTTCCGTAACAACAAGAACAACGAAGCGTTCATCGACAGGATCTATATCGTCAAGGTGCCGTACTGCCTGCGGGTCAGCGATGAAATAAAGATCTACGACAAACTGCTGGTCAACAGCTCGCTGTCCAAGGCCCACTGTGCACCCGATACGCTCAAGATGCTGGCTCAGTTCACGGTGCTTTCCCGCCTGAAAGAACCAGAGAACTCCAATATCTATTCCAAGATGCGCGTTTACGACGGGGAAAACCTCAAGGATACCGATCCAAAGGCCAAGTCGATCCAGGAATACCGGGACTCTGCGGGTGTCGACGAAGGCATGAACGGCCTGTCGACGCGCTTCGCCTTCAAGATCCTGTCCAAGGTGTTCAACTTCGACCCACACGAAATTGCCGCCAACCCGGTGCACCTGCTGTATGTCCTCGAACAGCAGATCGAACAGGAACAATTCCCGGCTGAAGTGCGCGAACGCTATCTGCGCTACCTGAAGGAATACCTGGCACCGCGCTACATCGAGTTTATCGGCAAGGAAATCCAGACCGCCTACCTGGAGTCCTACAGCGAATACGGCCAGAACATCTTCGACCGCTACGTGTTGTATGCAGACTTCTGGATCCAGGATCAGGAATACCGCGACCCGGAAACCGGCGAAATTCTCAACCGCATTGCGCTCAACGAGGAACTGGAAAAGATCGAGAAACCGGCTGGCATCAGTAACCCGAAAGACTTCCGCAACGAGATCGTCAACTTCGTACTGCGCGCACGCGCTAACAACAATGGCAAGAATCCAAGCTGGCTGAGTTATGAAAAGCTGCGGGTCGTGATCGAGAAGAAAATGTTCTCCAACACCGAAGACCTGCTGCCGGTCATCAGCTTCAACGCCAAGGCCAGCAAAGAGGACCAGAAGAAACACAACGACTTCGTCACCCGGATGGTGGAGCGTGGCTATACCGACAAACAGGTGCGCCTGCTGTCGGAATGGTACCTGCGGGTCAGGAAATCGCAATAAAGCGGCAAGCTACGAGCCGCAAGCTGCAAGCTGCCTGGCGTTGGCATTGCTGCCCGCGTCACAGCTTGCAGCGGCGGTGGCTGCTCTTTCTTGCAGCTTGAAGCTTGTGGGTTGCAGCTGCATCCAGTCACCGGAGGGACCATGAGCTACGTTATAGACCGACGCCTGAACGGCAAGAACAAGAGCACGGTCAACCGCCAGCGCTTCCTGCGGCGGTACCGCGAACACATCAAGAAGGCCGTCGAAGAGGCGGTGAGCCGCCGTTCCATCATGGATATGGAACACGGCGAGCAGATCAGTATTCCCGGGCGCGACATCGACGAACCCGTCTTGCATCATGGTCGCGGGGGCAAACAGACCATCGTGCATCCTGGCAACAAAGAGTTCACTGCCGGTGAACACATCCCACGGCCGCAAGGCGGTGGAGGCGGTGGCGGTCGCGGCAAGGCCGGCAATTCCGGCGAGGGCATGGACGAGTTCGTCTTCCAGATCACCCAGGAAGAATTTCTCGAATTCATGTTCGAAGACCTTGAGCTACCCAACCTGGTCAAACGTCACCTGACTGGCGCCGATACCTTCAAGACTGTTCGCGCCGGCATCGCCAACGAAGGCAACCCGTCACGCATCAACATCGTGCGCACCCTGCGCTCGGCCCATGCCCGGCGTATCGCCCTGACCGGCAGCAGCCGCGCCCTGCTGCGCGAAGCACAAAAGGAACTCGATCGCCTGCGGGTCGAAGAGCCAGACAATTTCACCGATATCCAGGAAGTCGAACAGGAAATCGAGCGCCTGAAGGCACGTATCAACCGCCTGCCCTTCCTCGACACCTTCGACCTCAAGTACAACCTGCTGGTCAAGCAACCCAACCCCAGCTCGAAGGCAGTGATGTTCTGCCTGATGGACGTATCTGGCTCGATGACCCAGGCCACCAAGGACATCGCAAAGCGCTTCTTCATCCTGCTGTACCTGTTCCTCAAGCGTAACTACGAGCGCATCGAAGTCGTGTTCATTCGCCACCACACCAGTGCCCGGGAAGTCGATGAAGAAGAGTTCTTCTACTCGCGGGAAACCGGCGGCACCATCGTCTCCAGTGCCCTCAAGCTGATGCAGGAGATCATGGCCGAGCGCTACCCGGCCAGCGACTGGAACATCTATGCCGCGCAGGCTTCTGATGGCGACAACTGGAACGACGACTCGCCCATCTGCCGCGACATCCTTTCCAAACAGATCATGCCGCATGTGCAGTACTACACTTACGTTGAGATCACCCCCCGTGAACACCAGGCGCTGTGGTATGAATACGAGCGTATCGGAGATGCTTTCCCCGACACGTTCGCCCAGCAGCAGTTGGTATCGGCCGGCGATATCTACCCGGTCTTCCGTGAACTCTTCCAGCGCAGGTTAGCCACATGACCGCCAGAGCACAGAGACGCCAACCCATTTCCACTGGGTCCGAGTGGACGTTCGAGCTGATCCAGACCTACGACCGGGAAATCAGCCGCCTGGCCGAGCGTTACGCCCTGGACACCTACCCCAACCAGATCGAGGTCATCACTGCCGAACAGATGATGGACGCCTACGCCTCGGTCGGCATGCCGCTGGGCTACCACCACTGGTCCTACGGCAAGCAGTTCCTCAGTACGGAAAAGTCCTACAGCCGCGGCCAGATGGGCCTGGCCTACGAGATCGTGATCAACTCCGACCCTTGTATCGCCTACCTGATGGAAGAAAACACCATGTGCATGCAGGCACTGGTGATTGCGCACGCGTGCTACGGCCATAACAGTTTTTTCAAAGGCAATTACCTGTTCCGTACCTGGACTGACGCCAGTTCGATCATCGACTATCTGGTGTTCGCCAAGCAGTACATCGCCCAGTGCGAAGAGCGCCACGGTATCGATGCTGTGGAGGACTTGATCGACTCCTGCCATGCCCTGATGAACTACGGTGTCGACCGCTACAAGCGGCCTTACCCTATTTCTGCCGAAGAAGAGCGGCGCCGGCAACAGGAGCGCGAAGAGCACCTTCAGCGTCAGATCAACGACCTTTGGCGAACAATTCCGAAAAACGCCGAAAAGGGCAACGACCGCGATGAGGGGCGCTTCCCCGCCGAACCCCAGGAAAACATCCTGTATTTCATCGAGAAGAACGCCCCGCTGCTTGAACCCTGGCAGCGTGAGGTGGTGCGCATCGTGCGCAAGATCGCCCAGTACTTCTACCCGCAACGCCAGACCCAGGTCATGAACGAAGGCTGGGCAACCTTCTGGCACTACACCCTGATGAACGACCTGTACGACGAGGGGCTGATAACCGAAGGCTTCATGATGGAGTTCTTGCAGTCGCACACCAGTGTGGTGTTCCAGCCCGGCTTCGACAGCCCGTACTACAGCGGCATCAACCCCTATGCGCTGGGCTTTGCGATGTACACCGACATCCGCCGCATGTGCGAAAACCCCACCGAGGAAGATCGCCACTGGTTCCCCGACATTGCCGGCAGTGACTGGCTTTCTACCATCAAGTTCGCCATGAGCAGCTTCAAGGACGAGAGCTTCATCCTGCAGTACCTGTCGCCCAAGGTGATGCGCGACCTCAAGCTGTTCAGCATCCTCGATGACGACCAGCGCGACGATCTGCTGGTGCCCGCCATCCATGATGAGGCCGGCTACCGGGTGATTCGGGAGCAGCTGGCAGCGCAGTACAACCTGGGCAACCGTGAACCGAACGTACAGATCTGGAGCGTCGACCGCCGCGGAGACCGCTCGCTGACCCTGCGACACCAGCAACACAACCGCAAACCGCTGGGCGACTCGACCGACGAAGTGCTCAAGCACCTGCATCGCCTGTGGGGCTTCGATATCCACCTGGAGACCGTGCAAGGCGAGCAAGTGATGAGTACTCACCACATGCCGCCGCGCGGCGAGCATAGCGAAAGCGCCGATTACGGTCGCATGGACCTGGCCGTTATCCACCACCTCTGATGCAACCCCATGACCGCCGACGGGTTATCCTGTCGGCAGTTATGGAGAGCTGCACATGCACATCTACAAAGTTGGCGGCGCCGTGCGCGACCGCCTGCTCGGCCGCCCTGTCAGCGATATCGACTGGCTGGTGGTGGGCGCCACCGTCGAAGAAATGCTCGCCAAGGGCTATCGGCCGGTGGGTGCCGATTTCCCGGTGTTCCTGCACCCGAAAACCGGCGAGGAATACGCCCTGGCGCGCACCGAGCGCAAGAGTGGGCGAGGCTACGGCGGGTTCACCTTTCACGCCAGCCCCGACGTAACCCTGGAAGAGGACCTGATCCGTCGCGACCTCACCATCAATGCGATGGCCGAGGATGAGGCGGGCACGGTCTACGACCCCTACCAAGGCAGGAACGATCTGGATCAACGCCTGCTACGCCATGTTTCCCCGGCATTCGCCGAAGATCCTTTGCGCGTGCTGCGTGTTGCACGCTTTGCTGCCCGTTACGCACCACTGGGGTTCCGGGTTGCCGATGAAACCTTGGCGCTGATGCGCCAGATCAGTGCCTCGGGCGAACTGCAGGCACTCACTGCCGAGCGCAGCTGGAAGGAAATCGAGCGCGCGCTGATGGAAGTGCAACCGCAGGTGTTCTTCAAGGTGCTGAGCGCGTGCGGGGCCCTGCAGGAGCTGCTGCCAGAGCTCGATGACAGCTCCCGGACATTGGCGGCGCTGGAGCAGGCAGCGGTGCACGCACAACCGCTGCACGTGCGCTGGGCCTGCCTGTTGCGGGGGTTGGCACCGACATCGATCAAAGCCGTCAACCAGCGCCTGAAGGCACCGCGTGAGTGCCAGGAACTGGCCATGCTGACAGGGGAATGCCTGGCGCAGGGCAATCAGGCGCTCGAACTGCCTGCCACGGCACTGCTGGAGCTGTTGCAGAAGTTCGATGTGTACCGACGGCCGCAGCGATTTGAGGATTTTTTGGTCGTTTGCGAGATGGCGGCGCGGGGCGATGGCGAGCAGGGTTACCCACAGGCCGATTACCTGCGAGGCGCAGCAGCGGCGGCGAGAGCGGTGGATGTGAAGCCGTTGGTGCAAGCCGGGCTGACGGGGCAGGCACTGGGCGAAGCACTCAAAGGTGAACGGCTGAAAGCGCTCGAAGCTTACCAGCGCGGTTAGACCTACCGGCCTCTTCGCGGGTAAACCCGCCCCTACAGGGGCACACATCGAGGGTTGGGCACAGCCCGTTGTAGGAGCGGGTTTACCCGCGAAAGGGCCGGACCTGCGGGCCAATTTCCGCCCGCGGTTCACCGTCGCAGCCGCCACCGTATTCGCGGGTAAACCCGCTCCTACAGGGGGCACACATCAGAGGTTGGTCTCAGCCCGTTGTAGATACAGGCTTAAGCGGGCGTCAACTGCAACCCGCGCCACTCAAAGGCGACCGGGGCCAGTACCTGATCGATCTGCGCTTCCTGCCACAGCTGCGCCATGCGCTTGCCCACCCCCGGATGCACCAGGTCGGGTGCCAGCAACGACAGCGGCCACAGCACAAAAGCGTTCTTCAGGATCTCGGCACGGGGCAGTACCAGCCCATCGAAGGTACCGTGCAAATCGTCATACATCAGCACGTCGATATCCAGCGGCAACCCTTTGCGGTCCGGGGCATAGCGGCCATTGTCGGCCTCGATGAACTTCAGCCGGCGGTCCAGCTCGATCAACGGCAACGCGGTTTGCCCGGTCACCACGAAGTTGATGAACGGCCCGCTCTTGATGCCCACCGCCTGGCTTTCGAATGCCGGCGAACAGCGCATGTCGGTCAGGATGCCAGCCAACGCATCGAGCCCGGCGCACAAATGCGCCTCACGGTCGATATTGCTGCCCAGGCCCAGGTAAACCGTGCTCAAAGACATCCGCGCTCGATCTCCACGCCTACACCACCACGGGCCGCGGGCACCGCGCCCGGCTTGGTCAGCTTCAAGCGCACCCAAGGGATGTGGAACTCGTCCATCAGGGTGGCCACCAGTCGCTCGGCAAATGTTTCAACCAGCTCGAAACGGGCCTGTTCGGCAAACGCCTGGATGCGCGCCGACACACTGGCGTAATCCAGCGCCAGGCTCAGGTCGTCTCCGGCGGCGGCCGGGCGGTTGTCCCAGGCAAAGCTCAGGTCCAGGCGCAAGCACTGGCGAATATCCCGCTCCCAGTCATAGGCACCGATAACGGTATCGACTTCCAGGCCTTCGATGAACACTCTGTCCAAGCACTTCTCTCCACAGCACGACAAGGGCGACTGGCGCCGTTAGAATCAGGGCGTCCTCGCCCGGAATAGTTAGCATGTTTTGGTTACTGGCGTTGCTCGCCTACCTGCTCGGCTCGCTGTCCTTCGCCATTGTTCTCAGCCGCCTCTCGGGCAGCCCGGACCCGCGTTCCAGCGGCTCAGGCAATGCCGGCGCCACCAACATGCTACGCCTGGCAGGCCGTAAACTGGCGATCCTGACCCTGCTTGGCGACCTGTGCAAGGGCCTTTTGCCGGTACTGCTCGCCCGCGTTGCCGGGCTGGACCTGCACGCGCAGGCCTGGGTCGGCATATGCGCGGTGCTGGGCCACCTGTTCCCCCTGTACTTCCGTTTCAAGGGCGGCAAGGGCGTGGCGACGGCTGCCGGCATGCTCATGGGCCTGTATTTCCCGGCCGCGCTGCTGGCCATCGGCGCCTGGCTGCTGACCTTCTACCTCACGCGTACCAGCTCACTGGCCGCACTGATTGCCACGCCACTCACCTTGCCATTGCTGGCCTGGCGCGAGCCCGAAGCCCTGCTGCCGATCAGCGTACTGACTGTGATGATCGTGTGGCGCCACCGCAACAACCTGCGCGACTTGTTTGCAGGGCGCGAACGGCACTTCTGAACCTTCGACGCGCTGCCTTACAGCGGCGGCAACTGTTCCATCGGCCAGCGTGCCTGCACGCTGATCGCCAGGTCTTGCTGCTGCCCGGCCAGCAGGCGTTGGCAACCGGCGTAGGCGATCATCGCACCATTGTCGGTACAGAATTGCGGGCGCGCGTAGTACACGTTGCCCTTGATGCTACCGAGCATGTCCTCCAGGGACGCGCGCAGGGCCTTGTTGGCACTCACGCCACCCGCGATGACCAGCCGCTTGAGGCCGGTCTGCTTGAGCGCCCGCTTGCACTTGATGGTCAAAGTCTCCACCACCGCCTGCTGGAATGCCAGGGACAGGTCGCAACGGGTTTGCTCACTGTCGTCGCCAGCATTCTTGCATTGCTGCCAAGTGTTCAGGGCGAAGGTCTTGAGGCCACTGAAGCTGAATTCCAGGCCTGGCCGATCGGTCATTGGCCGCGGGAAGACGAAGCGCCCGGCCACACCTTGTTCGGCCAGACGCGCAATTTCCGGACCGCCTGGGTAATTGAGGCCGATCAGCTTGGCAGTCTTGTCGAACGCTTCACCGGCAGCATCGTCCAGGCTCTCACCCAACAGTTCGTACTGACCGATGCCATCGACCCGAACCAGCTGGGTATGGCCACCGGAAACCAACAAAGCGACGAACGGAAACGCTGGCGGGTTTTCTTCCAGCATGGGCGCCAGCAGGTGACCCTCCATGTGGTGCACACCGATCGCCGGGATGTCCCAGGAAAAGGCCAGCGCCTGGGCGCAGGAAGCGCCCACCAGCAAGGCGCCGACCAGGCCGGGGCCCGCGGTGTAGGCGATGGCGTCGATTTCGGTGGCAACGCAGCCTGCCTCGTCCAGCACCTGGCGGATGAGCGGCAGCATTCGCTTGACGTGATCACGCGAGGCAAGCTCGGGCACCACGCCGCCGAAGACGCGGTGCAGGTCGATCTGGCTGAACAGTGCGTCGGCCAACAAACCGCGTTCACTGTCGTATAATGCGACGCCGGTTTCGTCGCAGGATGTTTCCAATCCCAGTACTAGCATGGGCTCGTCCCTTGTGGGGGCTGAATTCGAAGCCGCGCATGATAGTCCCCGTGTCGGGTGCCGACCAGCGGTTTTCGATCAGAGGCTTTGCATTCCGGCTTGCTAAGGGTTAACATCCGCAACCCTTGAAAACCGACGTTCTCCAGCACACCTTTGTTTTGCCAGGAGCACGTCTACCCCGGTAATGAATTAAGGTAGCCCTGGATGCCAGCCGTCAAAGTTAAAGAGAACGAACCCTTCGACGTAGCTCTGCGTCGTTTCAAGCGCTCCTGCGAAAAAGCCGGTGTACTGGCTGAAGTTCGTAGCCGCGAGTTTTACGAGAAGCCGACCGCAGAGCGTAAGCGCAAAGCAGCTGCTGCTGTTAAGCGTCACGCCAAGAAAGTTCAGCGCGAACAGCGCCGCGCCGTTCGTCTGTACTAATACAGACGTTCAACGCAAAGCTTCTGCCCTGCCCGGCTAACCCCCGGGCGATGGCAGTGGTCGTTTCAAACTTGAGCAGCTAGCTCAAGGCCCTGCACAAGCTTCATGCGAACTGCATCATGGGCAACCTGCCTGAAACGTCAGAGCTGGTCCTCCTTGCTGTATGACCAGGCGTGCACGTCCGACTGACGAGCCCTTAGGGGCTGGCGACGAGCACACATTCCCTCGCACTTCCCCAAGCAGCACTCGCCCCCTTCGGCGCGTGAGCGATTAGACTTGCCAGTTGCCAGATAACGAGACTGCCATGGCCGGGCTGATTCCCCAGAGTTTCATTGACGACCTGATCAACCGCCTCGACATCGTCGACGTGGTGAGTTCGCGCGTCCAGCTGAAAAAAACCGGCAAGAACTACTCGGCCTGCTGCCCGTTCCACAAAGAAAAAACCCCGTCCTTCACGGTCAGCCCAGACAAGCAGTTCTACTACTGCTTCGGCTGTGGCGCCGGAGGCAACGCCTTGGGCTTTGTCATGGACCACGACAACCTGGACTTCCCCCAGGCCGTCGAGGAACTGGCACGCGCCGCTGGCATGGAAGTCCCCCGCGAGCAAGGCCGCCGTGACCAGAAGCCGCGCCAGCCCACTGACTCGCCACTGTACCCGCTACTGGACGCCGCCTCGGAGTTTTACCGCCAGGCCCTGCGCAGCCACCCGTCACGCAAGGCAGCGGTGGACTACCTCAAGGGCCGCGGCCTGTCCGGGGAAATTGCCCGCGACTTCGGCCTGGGCTTTGCCCCGCCCGGCTGGGACAACCTGCTCAAGCACCTGGGTGCCGACACCCTGCAGCAGAAGGTGATGATCGATGCCGGCCTGCTGATCGAGAACGCCGAGAGCGGCAAGCGCTACGACCGCTTCCGCGACCGGGTGATGTTCCCGATACGTGACAGCCGCGGGCGCATCATCGCCTTCGGTGGCCGGGTGCTCGGCGACGACAAGCCCAAGTACCTGAACTCCCCGGAAACCCCGGTGTTCCACAAGGGACAGGAGCTGTACGGGCTGTACGAGGCGCGCAAGCACAACCGCAACCTCGACGAGATCATCGTCGTCGAGGGCTACATGGACGTCATTGCCCTGGCCCAGCAAGGCCTGCGCAATGCCGTGGCCACCCTTGGCACCGCCACCAGCGAAGAGCACCTCAAGCGCCTGTTCCGCGTGGTGCCCAGCGTGCTGTTCTGTTTTGACGGCGACCAGGCTGGGCGCAAGGCGGCCTGGCGCGCACTGGAATCGACATTGTCGAACCTGCAGGACGGCCGTCGCGCGCGCTTCCTGTTCCTGCCCGAAGGCGAAGACCCCGACAGCCTGGTGCGTGCCGAAGGTACCGACGCCTTCATGGCCCGTATCAACCAGCACGCCCAACCGCTGGCCGACTACTTCTTCGAGCAACTTGGCGTCGAAGCCGACCCGCGCTCACTGGAAGGCAAGGCGCATATGGCGACCTTGGCCGCACCGTTGATCGAAAAGATCCCCGGCGCCAACCTGCGTCAGCTGATGCGCAACCGCCTGAAGGAAATCACCGGCCTCGACCCGCAGCAGGTCGAGCAGCTGGCGCAACAAGCGCCGGCGACCAGCAGCATGCCGGACTACGACCCTGGCTACGACTACGACGCCATGGCCAGCTACACCCCCGACTACGGCGACATGCCACAGCACGACTATGCCCCCGTTCATCAGGAGCAGGCATGGAAGCCCAACAAGGGTGGTAGCAAGAAGCCGTGGAGTGACAAACCCTGGGACAAGAACCGCAAGAGCGGCAAGCCCTGGCAGCAACGCGACGAAGCACCTCCCCGCGTGCCAGCACCGGTCGAGCCGCCCACCCTGGCCGCGCTGCGCACCCTGCTGCACCACCCACTGCTGGCAGGCAAGGTGGAGGATGCCAGCCACTTCGCCGACGAAGAACACCTGTACAGCCAGCTGCTGGTGGCGCTGATCGAAGCCGCGCAGAAAAATCCTGGGCTAAGCTCAATGCAGTTGATCGCACGTTGGCATGGCACCGAACAGGGCCGCCTGCTGCGAGCCCTGGCGGAAAAGGAATGGCTTATCGTGGCCGACAACCTTGAACAACAGTTTTTCGACACTATAACTAGCTTGTCCGCCCGCCAACGCGAGCGCAGCCTGGAACAACTGCTCAGGAAATCACGTCAAAGCGAATTGACCAGCGAGGAAAAAACCCAGCTCCTCGCCCTGCTGAGCCGAAATGTTCCCGCACAAACGCCGACCTCATCTGGCGCGTGAGGCCCATGCTCGGGTATAATCCTCGGCTTGTTTTTTGCCCGCCAAGACCTTCAGTGGATAGGGTGTTATGTCCGGAAAAGCGCAACAGCAGTCTCGTATCAAAGAGTTGATCACCCGCGGTCGTGAGCAGGGCTACCTGACTTACGCGGAGGTCAACGACCACCTGCCTGAGGATATTTCAGATCCGGAACAGGTGGAAGACATCATCCGCATGATCAACGACATGGGGATCAACGTATTCGAGAGTGCTCCGGATGCGGATGCCCTTCTGTTGGCGGAAGCCGACACCGATGAAGCCGCGGCCGAAGAAGCCGCTGCTGCATTGGCGGCAGTTGAAACCGATATCGGCCGCACGACCGACCCGGTGCGCATGTATATGCGCGAAATGGGTACTGTCGAGCTGCTGACCCGCGAAGGCGAGATCGAAATCGCCAAGCGTATCGAGGAAGGCATTCGTGAAGTCATGGGCGCTATCGCCCACTTCCCGGGCACTGTCGACTACATTCTCGGCGAATATGATCGCGTCACCACCGAGGGTGGCCGCCTGTCGGACGTTCTCAGCGGTTACATCGACCCTGACGACAACATTGCCGCGCCAACCGAAGAAGTGCCGATCCCAGGCGCCAAGGCCGCTGCGGCGAAGGAAGAGTCCGACGACGACGAAGAAGAATCCGAAAGCGGTGACGACGAGGAAGAGGCCGAGAGCGGCCCGGACCCGGTAGTCGCAGCCCAACGCTTCGGTGCGGTATCCGATCAGCTTCAGGCGACCTCCAAGGTCCTGAAGAAAAATGGTCGTAACCACAAGGAAAGCATCGAGGCCCTGCAGGCCCTGGCTGACCTGTTCATGCCGATCAAGCTGGTACCGAAGCAGTTCGAGGTACTGGTCGAGCGTGTACGTGATGCCCTGAACCGTCTGCGGCAGCAAGAACGCGCCATCATGCAGCTCTGCGTACGTGACGCCCGCATGCCGCGAGCCGACTTCCTGCGCATGTTCCCAAGCAACGAAACCGACCAGACCTGGAGCGGTGACCTGGCCAAGCGCAACACCAAGTGGGCTGCCGCCCTGGGTGAAAAGAACGCTGCCATCGTCGCTTGCCAACAGAAGCTGATCGACCTTGAGACCGAAACCGGCCTGACCGTTGCCGAGATCAAGGAAATCAACCGTCGCATGTCGATCGGTGAAGCCAAGGCCCGCCGCGCCAAGAAAGAAATGGTCGAGGCGAACCTGCGTCTGGTGATTTCCATCGCCAAGAAGTACACCAACCGTGGCCTGCAGTTCCTCGACCTGATCCAGGAAGGCAACATCGGTCTGATGAAAGCGGTGGACAAGTTCGAATACCGTCGCGGCTACAAGTTCTCGACCTATGCCACCTGGTGGATCCGTCAGGCGATCACCCGTTCGATCGCCGACCAGGCACGCACCATCCGGATTCCGGTGCACATGATCGAGACGATCAACAAGCTCAACCGTATTTCCCGCCAAATGCTGCAGGAAATGGGTCGCGAACCGACTCCGGAAGAGCTGGGCGAGCGCATGGAAATGCCTGAGGACAAAATCCGCAAGGTACTGAAGATCGCCAAAGAGCCGATCTCCATGGAAACCCCGATCGGTGACGACGAAGATTCGCACCTGGGCGACTTCATCGAGGACTCGACCATGCAGTCCCCGATCGACGTAGCCACGGTCGAAAGCCTCAAGGAAGCCACCCGTGACGTGCTCTCGGGCCTGACCGCACGTGAAGCCAAGGTGCTGCGCATGCGTTTCGGTATCGACATGAACACCGACCACACCCTTGAAGAGGTGGGCAAGCAGTTTGACGTAACGCGTGAGCGGATCCGTCAGATCGAAGCGAAGGCGTTGCGCAAGCTGCGCCACCCGACTCGCAGCGAGCACCTGCGCTCCTTCCTCGACGAGTGATGACAAAACCCCGGCCCAGGCCGGGGTTTTTCTTTAGTGGCCCGAGACATAAAGCCCGCCTTCCGTTGCACACCTGCAGCAATGCCCGTCTACACTCGACTGCAGACCACCTGAGTGCGAGGCTGCCATGTCCTTGAAGCCGGCCATTCTGTTGCTGATCCTGATTTTGTGGAACACAACGGCCGGCGCCCTGACCCTGACAGATGAGGAGAACGCCTGGCTGGCTGCCCACCCGCAGCTGAAACTGGGTGTAGACGCCTCTTGGCCACCGTTCGAGTTTCGCGACCAGGAGGGCCGGTACCAGGGATTGGCCGCCGACTACATCGCCATGATCCAGCAGCGCCTGGGCGTAACGTTCAAACCGGTCGAACCCAGCAGCTGGACCGAGGTGCTGGCGCAGGCGCGGGAAAGCCGTATCGACCTGCTGCCCGGCATCATGTCCACCCCCGAACGCCAAGGCTTCCTGGCTTTCACTCGCCCGTACCTCGACTTCCCCATTGTCATCCTCGCGCACAAAGGCGGCGCGCAACCGCGCAAGCTGGCTGACCTGTACGGCCTGAAAGTTGCCGTGGTCGAGAACTACGCCCCGCACGAGTTGCTGCGTACCCACCACCCGGACCTCAACCTGGTTGCCCTGCCAAACGTCAGCTCCACGCTGCAAGCCCTGGCTACCGACCAAGTGGATGCCGTGGTCGGCGACCTCGCTTCCAGTATCTGGAGCCTGCGCCAACTCAAGCTCGACGGCCTCTACGTCAGCGGCGAAACGCCCTACCGCTACCAGTTGGCGATGGCCGTTCCCCGCGACAAGAGCGTGCTGGTCGGCATTCTCGACAAAGTGATGGCCGACATGAGCAGCAGCGAAATCAGCCAGATCCAGCAGCACTGGGTGGGCAATGTGGTCGACCAGCGAATGTTCTGGTCCGACCTGCTGGTGTATGGCCTGCCAACGGTGCTGTTGCTGATGGCTGTGCTGGCAGTGGTCATTCGCATCAACCGCCGGCTCAGCTCGGAAATTTCCCGGCGCATCGCCCTTGAGCAAGAACTGCGCAGCAGCGAGTACCACTACCGCGGCCTGGTCGAGAGCCTGTCAGCCATCGCCTGGGAAGCCGATGCCAACGACTTCACCTACAGCTACGTTTCACCCCATGCCGAAGATCTGCTCGGCTACCCATTGAGTGACTGGCTCAGGCCCGGTTTCTGGCGCAGTATCCTGCACCCGGAGGACGCGCTCTGGGCCCAGGCCTACTGCGACAGCGAGACCGCAGCGGGGCGCGACCACAGCCTGGACTACCGGGTGATCCGGGCTGACGGTCAGCCCCTTTGGATACGCAACATCGTCAGTATGATCGAGCACGGCCACCAGCCAGTGATGCGCGGGCTGATGATCGACATCAGCGAAACCAAGCGCACGGAGGATGCCCTGCGTCTGTCCGAACAGAAGTTCGCCTCGGTATTCCAGCAGTGCCCCGATATCTTGCTGATCGCTCGCCACAGCGATGGCTGCCTGCTGGAGGTGAACGAGGCTTTCGAAGAGCAGATCGGACTGCCCCCAGACCAGGTCATAGGCCGCACTGCCACCGACCTTGACCTGTGGGGCGTAGAGGGCAGTGGCCCGCTCCTGCTTCAAAGGTTGCACCAAGGGGGTATCCGTAACCTGGAAATGAGCTTCCGCCGCAGCAACGGCCAACTGTTCACCGGCCTGACTTCGGCTGAAACCTTCGAACTGGACGGCACACCCGCGCTGGTAGTGGCGGTACGCGACATCAGCCAGCTCAAGGAGACCCAGCAGCAGCTGCAAACTTCTGAAGAAAAGTTCGCAAAGGCCTTCCACGCTTCGCCCGACGGCCTGCTGCTGTCGCGCCAGAGCGACGGTTTGCTGCTGGAGGTGAACGAAGGCTTCTGCCGCCTCACCGGCTACGACCTCAACCCAACCATTGACCAGACCTCGCTGGACCTGGGTATCTGGGTCGACCTCAACGAGCGCAAACGCCTGGTCGACCAGCTCAACCGTGACGGCTTCGTGCGCGACTTCACCTGCCATATCCGCCGCAGCGACGGGCAGATCCGACTGTGCGAGCTGTCCGCCCGGCCCCTGCCGATTACCGGCGTCGACTGCATGCTGACCATCGCCCGCGACATCACCGAGCGTCACCTGATGCAAGAAAAACTGCAGCTGGCCGCCACGGTGTTCGAGAACACTGCCGAAGGGGTGCTGATTACCGACATTGACCAGCGCATCAGTGCCGTCAACCGCGCCTTCAGCGAGATCACCGGCTACAGCGAGATCGAGGCCCTCGGCCAGACCCCGCGCCTGCTCGCCTCTGGCCAGCACGACAGCGCTTTCTATCTGGCCATGTGGCACCAGCTTACCGCCGAGGGCCACTGGCAGGGCGAAATCTACAACAAGCGCAAGAACGGCGAACTTTACCCAAGCTGGCTGACCATCAGCGCCGTGCGCAACAGCGACCGCGAGATCACCCACTTCGTGGCGGTTTTTGCAGACATCTCCAGCATCAAGCATGCCCAGGCCAAACTCGACTATCAGGCCCACCACGACCCGCTGACCGGCCTGCCCAATCGCACCTTGTTCGAAAACCGGCTGCAGGGCGTACTCACCTGCGCGCAGGTGTCCAACCGCCAAGGCGCAGTGCTGTTCCTGGACCTCGACCGCTTCAAGCACATCAACGACAGCCTTGGCCACCCGGTCGGCGACCTGCTGCTCAAGGGCATCGCCCAGCGCCTGAAAGAGCAGGTACGCGATGTTGACACCGTAGCCCGCCTGGGTGGCGACGAATTCATCATTCTGCTGCCCGGCTTGCACAAGCCCAGTGACGCCAGCACTATCGCCAACAAACTACTGGCCTGCTTCAACGCACCGTTCCAGGCCGGCGAGCATGAGTTTTTCACCAGCGCCAGCATCGGCATCAGTCTTTACCCACAGGATGGCACTGACGTCTCCACACTGATCCGCAACGCCGACGCCGCCATGTACCGCTCCAAAGCCAAAGGCCGCAACCGCGTCGAAGCCTACACCCGCGACCTCACCGCCCAGGCCAGCGAGCGCATCGCCCTGGAGCATGAGCTGCGCCGGGCCGTCGAACGCAACGAAATGAGCCTGTGCTTCCAGCCCAAGCTCAGCCTGAAGACCCAGAGCCTGGTGGGTGCCGAAGCGCTGATCCGCTGGAGCCACCCGACCTTTGGTGAGGTACCGCCGGAACACTTCATCCACTTGGCGGAAGAAAATGGCACCATCCTGCAGCTCGGCGACTGGGTACTGGAGCAAGCCTGCCGGCAGATGCAGGCCTGGAAGCAGCACTACGAACCCTTCGGCCCGCTGTCGATCAACCTTGCCGGCGCCCAGCTGCGCCACCCACACCTGGCACGGCGCATCGAACAACTGCTCAAGCACTACCAGCTGAGGGCCGGTGACCTGCAGCTGGAAATCACCGAGAACTTCATCATGAGCCAGGCAGAGGAGGCCTTGGCCGTGCTGTACCAACTGAAAAAACTGGGTGTACAGCTAGCCATCGACGACTTTGGCACCGGCTATTCCTCGCTGAGCTACCTGAAGCGCCTGCCGCTGGACATCCTCAAGATCGACAAGTCGTTCATCCGCGGCCTGCCCGACGATCCACACGACGCCGCCATTGCCCGGGCGATCATTGCCCTGGGCCGCAGCATGCAGTTGACCATCATTGCCGAAGGCGTGGAGAACCAGGCCCAGCAACGTTTTCTGGCAGCCGAGGGCTGCGAGCAGATCCAGGGCTACATCGTCAGCCTCCCGCTACCGCCAGAGGAATTCGCGGCCGCGTTTCTTCGCATAGCACTATCGGATCTTTCAGATGGCACAGGTGCGAAACCCTCGTTATAATCCGCCCACTTACTGAGGGCCTATAGCTCAGTTGGTTAGAGCAGAGGACTCATAATCCTTTGGTCCACGGTTCGAGTCCGTGTGGGCCCACCAGCTTAGAAGCCGCGCACTGCGCGGCTTTTTCATGCCCGCAAGAAATAAATGTTCGGGGCGTGTACATCCAGCGCAGCGGCGCCGAGCGCATGACCTTGGAAGTGGCGCTGAAACACCATCTCAGCGAAATCAGCCCCACCAAGAAGCCGATCACCCAGCACGCCGATAATCGCGGAAAGGTGCCCTATCGATACTTCAAGCCAAACACCCTAGCTTGAGGATCAGACAATGAGCCGAATATGCTCGCTAATCGGCTCACAAATGAGCAAGCCTATGAATGACCTGGGCCTGCCCCGTGACAACGGACGCCAAGAAGCTGGCTACAGAGCCAACTGCCTCAAGCCTTTTGCGTATTCGTTCGGCGTGCTCATCACTGGCGCGGCGCCTGGGGATAAACGAAGAAGGCCGCACCACTGCACGATCCAGTCCATCGGGCGAGGCCATCAACCATGGGCAACCCCATAAGAACCCTCCCAGCCTGCTCCACCACCCCCTCTGCCAACGTCCGCAAATGTACCGCTGTTGGTTAATCCCCTCCCGGACGCATCTCGACCTGCCGTGGGTTGTAGAAGGTCATGCCAGGCGGAATATCCCGCGTAACCAACGACATCGCGCCAATCACCACGTCATCGCCAATGTCGATGCGATCAGCAACGATGCAACTGTTGGCGCCCATGCTCACGTTGTCACCAATGCGCAGTGCGTACTTCTGCAACCCCAGGGTCTTGATGCCGATCGAGCAGTTCTGCCGGATGAAGAAATTGCGCCCGATGCTGACGTACCGGGTAATCACCACCCCCGGCAGGTGCGCGATGCGCAGGCCGGGGGCAATCTGGGCGCCGATGTCGATGTCCACCCCATACTTGAGGTTGAGCCGCTGTTGCATGCGCCGGGCGTGACGCCGGGCAAGGCCGCCGCGGGCGTCGAGGTACTGGGCCAGGCGATAGGCGAAGAGGAAACGCAGTTTGTTGTCCTTGCGTGCGCGGCGCAGCACGTTGAACAGCAGGCTGATCGGGCGTCCGGGCCTTTTCTTGTTGGAGACTTCCAGTCGCCAGCATTCGAGCAGGTGGTCGAGGTTCACGCTGAGGTTCCCGTTGAACTAGCACTTCATCATGCCGAATTAATGCCGAAGACGCAGCCTTCGGACATGCGCGGCCGTTCTAACCCAAAGTGCCAAGCCGACGCCGTCAACGGTGATCGACTGTACCTGGCCTTGCCCTGATTGGCACAGGCTGGCTAGGCTAGCGGGCCAACCGTAGAGACTCGCCATGTCGGACTCCCGCTCCATTACGCTGGATGAAATCGATCGCCAGCTGATCGCCCTGCTGCAGATCAACGCCCGCGAAAGCGTCGCCACCCTCGCCCGCCAGTTGGGCATCGCCCGCACGACCGTCAATTCGCGCCTGGAGCGGCTGGAGAAAAACAAGGTTATCTCCGGCTATGGCGTACGCCTTGGCCAGAGTGTGATAGGCGGCGGGTTGCAGGCGTATGTCGGGATCAAGGTGCAGCCACGCTCCGGCAAGGACGTGGTGCGGCGCCTGAGTGCCATGGGCCAGGTGCAGCAGCTGTGTGCGGTAAGCGGCGAATTCGACTATGTGGCCTGGCTGCGTACGGACTCGCCCGAGCAGCTGGATCAGTTGCTCGACCAGATTGGCAGTGTCGACGGGGTGGAGAAAACCACCACGTCGATCATTCTCAGCAGCAAGGTGGACCGTGGACAGCCGCTTTGAACGGACTGGCGCTCGGGTGGGGTTAGCGGGCGTGGGTCAGTTCTAGATTTCGCGGCAGGAGCCGGTTGTAGGAGCGGGTTTACCCGCGAATAGGGCAGAGAATCTACCGACGCATTCGCGGGTGAACCCGCTCCTACAAAGGGCCAAGGTGTTTTTTGAACTACCTCGACCGCCTGCCTCGTCTTAATGAACATAAGCTTAATCATTACGACGAAACTAACTACATTCAGACAACACTCTGCACCTTAATAACGAACACCTCACTCCCTAAAATGACAGCCGGGCATCTCCTATACTCAGGCTCCGCTCCTCGCGCAGCCTCTCTGGCAAGGTCATTTCATGAAAAAGAAGAACCGCCACCCCGCCGACGGCAAGAAGCCGATCACCATTTTCGGCCCGGACTTCCCTTTTGCTTTCGACGACTGGCTGGAACACCCGGCAGGCCTGGGCAGCATTCCGGCTGAGCGCCATGGGGAAGAGGTGGCCATTGTCGGTGCCGGTATCGCCGGCCTGGTAGCGGCCTACGAGCTGATGAAGCTGGGCCTCAAGCCGGTGGTGTACGAGGCTTCCAAGCTGGGCGGCCGGCTGCGCTCGCAAGCCTTCAATGGCACTGACGGGATCGTTGCCGAGCTGGGTGGCATGCGCTTCCCGGTGTCGTCCACCGCCTTCTACCACTACGTCGACAAGCTGGGCCTGGAAACCAAGCCCTTCCCCAACCCGCTGACCCCGGCTTCGGGCAGCACGGTGATCGACCTGGAAGGCCAGACCTACTACGCCGAGAAGCCCACCGACCTGCCACAACTGTTTCATGAGGTAGCCGACGCCTGGGCCGATGCGCTGGAGAGCGGTGCGCAGTTCGCCGATATCCAGCAGGCCATCCGCGACCGTGATGTACCGCGCCTGAAGGAACTTTGGAACAAGCTGGTGCCGCTGTGGGACGACCGCACCTTCTATGACTTCGTCGCCACCTCGCGCTCTTTTGCCAAGCTGAGCTTCCAGCACCGCGAAGTGTTCGGCCAGGTCGGTTTCGGCACCGGCGGTTGGGACTCGGACTTCCCCAACTCGATGCTGGAAATCTTCCGCGTGGTGATGACCAACTGCGACGACCACCAGCACCTGGTGGTCGGGGGCGTGGAACAAGTGCCACAAGGCATCTGGCGCCACGTACCGGAACGCTGCGTGCATTGGCCAGAGGGCACCAGCCTGAGCACGCTGCATGGCGGCGCACCGCGTACCGGTGTCAAGCGCATTGCCCGCGCCGCCGATGGCCGCTTGGCGGTCACCGACAACTGGGGCGATACCCGCCACTACAGCGCAGTACTCGCCACCTGCCAGACCTGGTTGCTGACCACCCAGATCGACTGCGAAGAATCGCTGTTCTCGCAAAAGATGTGGATGGCCCTGGACCGTACCCGCTACATGCAGTCGTCGAAAACCTTCGTCATGGTCGACCGCCCGTTCTGGAAGGACAAGGACCCGGAAACCGGCCGTGACCTGCTGAGCATGACCCTCACCGATCGCCTCACCCGCGGCACTTACCTGTTCGACAACGGCAACGACAAGCCCGGGGTGATCTGCCTGTCATACTCGTGGATGAGCGACGCGCTGAAAATGCTGCCGCACCCGGTGGAGAAACGCGTACAACTGGCCCTGGATGCGCTGAAGAAGATCTACCCGAAGACCGATATCGCCGGCCACATCATCGGCGACCCGATCACGGTTTCCTGGGAGGCCGACCCGTACTTCCTCGGCGCCTTCAAAGGCGCGCTTCCGGGCCATTACCGCTACAACCAGCGCATGTACGCGCACTTCATGCAGCAGGACATGCCGGCGGAGCAGCGCGGTATCTTCATTGCCGGTGACGACGTGTCATGGACCCCCGCCTGGGTTGAAGGCGCGGTGCAGACGTCGCTGAATGCAGTGTGGGGTATCATGAACCACTTTGGTGGCCACACCCACCCCGACAACCCGGGCCCGGGCGATGTGTTCAACGAAATCGGCCCGATCGCCCTGGCGGATTGAGACAAGGAGGCACCATGCGCATCGCTCTGTACCAGGGCGCACCCAAGCCACTGGATGTGCCCGGCAACCTGCAACGGCTGCGCCACCAGGCGCAGCTGGCAGCCGAACGCGGCGCACAGTTGCTGGTGTGCCCGGAGATGTTCCTGACCGGCTACAACATCGGCCTGGCCCAGGTCGAGCGCCTGGCCGAGGCCGCCGATGGCCCGGCAGCCATGACCGTGGTAGAGATCGCCCAGGCGCACCGCATCGCCATTGTCTATGGCTACCCGGAGCGCGGCGACGACGGGGCGATCTACAACAGCGTGCAGTTGATCGATGCGCATGGTCGCAGCCTGAGCAATTACCGCAAGACGCACCTGTTCGGTGAACTGGACCGCTCGATGTTCAGCCCAGGTGCCGACCACTTCCCGGTGGTGGAACTGGAAGGCTGGAAGGTTGGCCTGCTGATCTGCTACGACATCGAGTTCCCGGAGAACGCCCGACGCCTGGCGCTGGATGGCGCCGAGCTGATCCTGGTGCCGACGGCGAACATGACGCCGTACGACTTTACCTGCCAGGTGACCGTGAGAGCGCGGGCACAGGAAAACCAGTGCTACCTGGTATATGCCAACTACTGCGGTGCGGAAGACGAGATCGAGTATTGCGGGCAGAGCAGCATCATCGGCCCGGATGGCAGCTTGCTGGCCATGGCCGGGCGGGATGAGTGCCAGTTGTTGGCAGAGCTTGAACATGAGCGGGTGGTGCAGGGGCGCACGGCGTTTCCCTACCTGACCGATTTGCGCCAGGAGCTGCACCTGCGTAAAGGCTGACAAGGGCCGCTATGCGGCCCATTCGCGGGCACGCCCGCTCCCACGGGGTCTGCGCTGCCTTTCATACCGGCGCCCTACCCGCGAAAAGGCCGGGCCTACGAACAAATCGGTTAGCATGGAAAGCAGCCACCGGAGCCCCCATGCCTGACGCCATCCGCCAACTCACCCTCGCCAACGGCTTGCAATTGACCCTGCGCCACGCCCCGCGCCTCAAGCGCTCGGCCGCCGCACTGCGGGTGCACGCGGGCAGCCACGACGCGCCTGCCAAATGGCCCGGTCTGGCGCACTTCCTCGAACACCTGTTCTTCCTCGGTACCCCGCGCTTCCCGCTGGAAGACGGCCTGATGCGCTACGTGCAAGCCCTGGGCGGCCAGGTCAACGCCAGCACCCGGGAACGCGCCACCGACTTTTTCTTCGAGGTGCCCCCCAACACGCTCGGTGGCGGTCTCGAGCGCCTGTGCCAAATGCTGGCAGAACCGGATCTGGGCATCGAACGCCAACGCCGTGAACGCGAAGTGATCCATGCCGAATTCATCGCCTGGTCGCGCAATCCATCGGCCCAACAGCAGTTCGCCTTGCTGCAGTCAGTGTCAGCCAAGCATCCACTGGGCGCTTTTCATGCTGGCAATCGATACACCCTGGCCTTGCACGATGCGGCCTTCCAGCAAGCGCTTGCGGGCTTTCATCAACGCTTCTACCAAGGCGGCCAGATCTGCCTGAGCCTTTGCGGTCCGCAGCCGCTGGATGAACTTGAACGCCTTGCCCGGCAGCAGGCCGAACTGTTCGCCGCAGGTGAGCGCGTGCCGCAAGTGCTGCCGCCGCCACTGCCAGCAATGGCTAGCGCTTTGACCTTCACGCACCAAAGCCTCCCCAGCGGTGCCGAGCACGCCCTGGAACTGCTGATCGCTTACCTGGAGGACAGCCGCCCAGGTACCTGGCTGGGCGCGCTTCGCGAGCGTGGCTGGCTACAACGTTTCACGGCCGAAAGGTTGTATGCGTTCGCCGGTCAGCTGCTGTGGCACCTTGACCTGAAGCTCAGTGCCGACGCTTGCCCGGACGAAGCCAGCGCCCTGCTGCAAGGTTGGTTCAGGTTCATCCGCCAGGCCGACCGCGAACAGTTGAACCACCAATTCGGCCTGTTGCAGCACAGCCGTGCGCACAGTGCCAGCGCGCTCGAGCTGGCCCGCCGGGACAGCACAGGCCAGCCGTTCGCCAAGCTGGATGCCCAAGGGTTGCAGGCGCTTGGCGCCCTGCTGGAAAGCCTGCCAGGTGGCGACCATGGCGATTGGCAGCTTTTACCAGTCGACCCATTGCTGAAGGCTGACCTGCCCCATGCCAAGGCGCAGCCGCTGCCGGCAGCGCTGAAGATCAGTGACCAGCTCCCGCCGGCGCGCCAATACGCTGCGCTGTACCTGCGCTGGTATGTACCTTCGCCTTTGCGCCAGCAGCTACAGCGTGTGCTGGAACTGGCACTGGCACCACTGCAGGAACGCTGTGACCGCGCCTGCGTGCAACTGCAGTACAGCAGCGCCGGAGAATACTGGCAGTTGCGCTGCGCCGGCCTGCCAGCAGCAGTGCTGCGGGCAGTGGAACAAGCCTTGGCCTTGATGCTCAAGCCACCTGCCCGTTGCTGGCTGCCCGACACGGCGCAGCCCCCGGCCCTGATCCCCATCAGGGCACTGCTCAAGCAACTGCCAGACGCGGTACGGGGTAGCCTGCCCGCAGCGGTGCCTGCCTGCACGCTGACCCAGCAGCAGCTCGACAGCCTGTGGCTGCACACCGAGTGGCATGGCATGGCTGCAGGTTTCGAGGATACCGCGCTAAACGCCTTGGGCGCCGCGCTGTTGCAGTGCCCTGGGCAAGGCTCGCGGCCGGGGCCCCTGCCATCATGGGCCAACCACCGCTGGCAGCATGCCCACGTGCAAGGCAGCGAACATGCCCTGCTGCTCTTCTGCCCGTTGCCGGCGGCAAAAGAGGCCGCAGGCCGCCTGTTAGCCCAATTGCTGCAAGGGCCGGTTTACCAGCGCCTGCGGGTAGACTTGCAACTCGGCTACGCGGTGTTCAGCGCCTTTCGTCAGGTCGAGGGGGTCGGTGGGCTGCTGTTCGGTGTGCAGTCCCCCAACACCGGTCAGGCACAGGTGCTCGACCACTTGCTCAGCCTGCTGCGCCATGGCGTCACCCTTGACCCGGCCGCTCGCCAGGCGTTGGCCGGGCAATTCGACGAACCCGCCATGGCCAATGCCGATGTCGCCGAATGGGCGTGGCAGACACACTTGGGCACACAAGCCGATAGGCTGGATGTACTGCGCAGGTCTATCCTGACTACGCGGCAGACGGATCTGGACCACCTGCTGAGCGACCTGCTCGACTCAGGTTCCGCTTGGCTATGTTTGGCCAACGCTGCCGCGCCAGACACTTCCTGGCAGGGTGAAAATCGCTGATTATTACGCGAACTGCAACGGCGCTTCTCGAATAATTAACCTTCCGGTTCAAATTTTTCTTGTAAGATAGCGCAATCCCGTTTTCACGGAACTGCCAACGCATGGCGGTACCCAAGTAGTAGCTGAACAACCCAACCCTCATTCGGAAGGAGTAATTCCATGTGGACCAAACCTGCATACACTGACCTGCGTATCGGCTTCGAAGTCACCATGTACTTCGCTAACCGCTAAGCCGGGCTTAGGGTTTCACGCCTCGGCCTGCCGGGGCGTTTTCGTTTTTCAGATCCGGTTTCTGCATAGAGAGTGGCCATGTACATCCAGGTTCTCGGCTCCGCCGCCGGTGGCGGGTTCCCGCAGTGGAACTGCAACTGCGTCAACTGCAAGGGGTACCGTGATGGCACCCTGAAAGCCACGGCGCGCACCCAGTCATCCATCGCCCTGTCCGACGACGGTGTGCACTGGATATTGTGCAATGCCTCGCCCGACATCCGCGCCCAACTGCAGGCCTTTGCGCCGATGCAGCCGGCCCGGGCACTGCGCGACACCGGTATCAACGCCATCGTCCTGCTGGACAGCCAGATCGACCACACCACCGGCCTGCTCAGCCTGCGCGAAGGCTGCCCGCATCAGGTGTGGTGCACGGACATGGTCCACCAGGACCTGACCACCGGTTTCCCGCTGTTCAACATGCTCAGCCACTGGAACGGTGGCTTGCAGTGGAACCGTATCGAGCTGGAAGGCAGCTTCGTGATCGACGCCTGCCCCAACCTCAAGTTCACCCCCTTCCCCCTGCGCAGCGCCGCGCCGCCCTACTCCCCGCACCGCTTCGACCCGCACCCGGGCGATAACCTGGGTTTGATGGTCGAAGACACCCGCACCGGCGGCAAGCTGTTCTACGCCCCGGGCCTGGGCCAGGTAGACGAAAAGCTGCTGGCGATGATGCACGGTGCCGACTGCCTGCTGGTCGACGGCACCCTGTGGGAAGACGACGAAATGCAGCGCCGTGGCGTGGGCACCCGCACTGGCCGCGAGATGGGTCACCTGGCCCAGAACGGCCCTGGCGGCATGCTGGAAGTGCTCGACGGCTTCCCGCGCCAGCGCAAGGTACTTATCCACATCAACAACACCAACCCGATTCTCGACGAAGACTCACCCGAGCGCGCCGAAGTCCTGCGCCGAGGCGTCGAAGTTGCCTTCGATGGCATGAGCATCGCGTTGTAAAACAGTCTGTGAGGCGACACCAGACCCTGTGGGAGCGGGCATGCCCGCGAAAAAGCCAACACGGTCCATGGCACCAGCTTCGCCGGTGTTCGCGGGCACGCCCGCTCCCACAAGGGAGAGGGATGTGCCAGGCCAGATAATCGTTCTACAGGAGCCAGCCGAATGAGCGACGCACTGCCAATGTCCCCTGCCGAATTCGAGCAGGCCCTGCGCGCCAAGGGCGCCTATTACCACATCCATCACCCGTACCACGTGGCGATGTACCAGGGGCGCGCCACCCGCGAGCAGATCCAGGGCTGGGTAGCCAACCGCTTCTACTACCAGGTCAACATCCCGATGAAAGATGCCGCGATCCTGGCCAACTGCCCGGACCGCGAAGTGCGCCGCGAGTGGATCCAGCGCCTGCTCGACCACGATGGTGCTCCCGGCGAGGATGGCGGCATCGAAGCCTGGCTGCGCCTGGGCCAGGCTGTCGGGCTGGACCCGGACCAATTGCGCTCGCAAGAACTGGTATTGCCTGGCGTGCGCTTTGCCGTGGACGCCTACGTCAACTTTGCCCGCCGCGCCAGCTGGCAGGAAGCCGCCAGCAGTTCGCTGACCGAGCTGTTCGCCCCGCAAATCCACCAGTCACGCCTGGACAGCTGGCCGCAGCACTACCCGTGGATCGACCCCGCCGGCTATGAGTATTTCCGTACCCGCCTGGGCCAGGCTCGACGCGATGTGGAACACGGCCTGGCGATTACCCTGCAGCACTACACCACCCGTGCGGGCCAGGAGCGTATGCTGGAGATACTGCAGTTCAAGCTGGATATCCTCTGGAGTATGCTCGATGCCATGAGCATGGCCTACGAACTGAACCGCCCACCCTATCACTCCGTCACCCAGGAACGGGTGTGGCACAAGGGAATCACCCTATGAGTTTCGACCGTAACCAAGTGCCGAACTGGCGCCCCGGCTACCGCTTCCAGTACGAGCCGGCGCAAAAGGGCCATGTGTTGCTGTACCCCGAAGGCATGATCAAGCTCAACGACAGCGCGAGCCTGATCGGTGGCCTGATCGACGGCCAGCGTGACGTGGCAGCCATCATCAGCGAACTCGAACAGCAATTCCCCGATGTCCCGGAAGTGGCCGATGACATCGAGCAGTTCATGGAGGTGGCCCGTGCCGAACACTGGATCGTCCTCGCCTGAGTTGCCACCTACGCCCGAGGTCGGCCTGCCGCTGTGGCTGCTGGCCGAGCTGACCTACCGCTGCCCGCTGCAGTGCCCGTATTGCTCCAACCCGCTGGACTTCGCCGCCCAGGGCCAGGAGCTGAGCACCGAACAGTGGTTCAAGGTCATGGCTGAAGCGCGGGAAATGGGTGCCGCACAAATCGGCTTTTCCGGCGGTGAACCGCTGGTACGCCAGGACCTTGCCCAGCTGATCGCAGAGGCCCGCCGCCTGGGTTACTACACCAACCTGATCACCTCGGGCATTGGGCTGAACGAGGCGCGCATCGCCGACTTCAAAAAGGCTGGCCTGGACCATATCCAGATCAGCTTCCAGGCCAGCGACGAGCAGGTGAACAACCTGCTGGCCGGCTCGAAAAAGGCTTTTGCACAGAAGCTGGAAATGGCCCGCGCGGTAAAAGCCCATGGCTACCCGATGGTGCTCAACTTCGTCACCCATCGGCACAACATCGACAAGATCGACCGCATCATCGAGTTGTGCATTGCCCTTGAGGCCGACTTTGTCGAACTCGCCACGTGCCAGTTCTATGGCTGGGCGCACCTCAACCGCCTTGGGCTGCTGCCAACCCGCGCGCAGCTCGAGCGGGCAGAACGTATCACCAACGAATACCGGGACAAGCTCAAGGCCGAGGGCAACCCGTGCAAGCTGATTTTCGTTACCCCTGACTACTACGAAGAGCGCCCCAAGGCCTGCATGAACGGTTGGGGCAACCTGTTCCTCACCATCACCCCGGACGGTACCGCCTTGCCCTGCCACGGCGCCCGCCAGCTGCCCGTGCAGTTTCCGAATGTACGCGACCACGACTTGCACCATATCTGGTATGAGTCGTTCGGTTTCAACCGCTTCCGTGGCTATGAGTGGATGCGCGAACCTTGCCGCTCCTGCGACGAGAAAGAAAAGGACTTCGGCGGCTGTCGCTGCCAGGCCTTCATGCTGACCGGCGATGCCAGCAACGCAGACCCGGTGTGCGCCAAATCGACCGAGCACGGCATCATCCTCAAGGCCCGCGAGGAGGCAGAAACCGCCCAGCTCGCGATCGAACAGATGACCTTCCGCAATGATCGAAACTCCCGTGTCATCGCCCGCGGCTGAGTTCAGCGCGGCCCAGGCGGTTGCCGCCGGCACCGACTTCGCTGAACTCAAGGTCAGTGCCGACGGGCTGTTCTGGAACGAATTCCGCCCGGCCGATGGAGCGTGCCGTATCTGGCACTGGCTGCACTACCAGGCCCGTTGCCTGACCCCGGACGGTTTCAGCGTACGCAGCCGGGTTTATGAGTATGGCGGCGGCAGCTTCTGCCTGGGTGGCGACGGGCTGGTGTTCGTCAACGAAAAGGACCAGCAGGTCTACACCCAGCCGCTGGACGATTCGCTACCGCGTGCGCTGACTCACGATGTCAGCTGCCGCTATGGCGATGTGCAGTGGCACGACGGCCAGGTACTGGCCGTCGAAGAGCGCCATGCCGAGCAAGTAGAGCACCGCCTGATCGCTTTGGGTGACAGCAGCCGCGAGGTGCTCGCCGAGGGCGCCGACTTCTATGCCTCGCCTGCTGTCAGTGCCGATGGCCAGCGCCTGGCGTGGATCGAATGGGACCGCCCGGCGCAGCCCTGGACCGTCACCCGGCTGATGTATCGCGCGCGCGATGCCAGCGGCCACTGGGGGTCGGCGCAATGTGTAGCCGCCGCAGAAGAATCGCTGCAACAACCACGCTTCGATGCCGAAGGTCGGCTCTACTGCCTGTCCGACCGCAATGGTTTCTGGCAACCCTGGGGTGAGGTCGATGGCCAATGGCAGGCGTTGCCTGCCGCACCGGCAGACCATGCTGCTGCGCCTTGGCAATTGGGCACCTGTACCTGGTTGGCACTGGGCCCGCAAAGCTACCTGGCCAGCTGGTTCGAAGACGGCTTCGGGCAATTGGGGCTGCGTGGTGAAGATGGCCGTATGGAGCGTTTCGCCAGTGCCTACACACGCTTTCGCAGCCTGGCCATGGACAGCGAACACCTGTATGCCATCGCCGCGTCGCCCATCAGCCCCCCGGCAGTCATTGCCATTGACCGCAGCAACCATGAAGTACGCGTGCTGGCCGGTGGTGCCGAAATGCTGCCGGCAGGGCAAATCAGCCTGCCGCAGCCGATCCATTACGACAGTGGCGGCGAGCAGGCCCATGGTTTCTTCTACCCGCCAGCGCAGCCGCAAGGCGCCGCACCGCTGGTGGTGTTCATCCACGGCGGGCCAACCTCAGCCTGTTATCCCGTGCTCGACCCGCGTATCCAGTATTGGACCCAGCGCGGCTTTGCCGTGGCCGACCTCAACTACCGGGGCAGCACCGGCTATGGTCGGGAATACCGCCAGGCACTGCACCAGCGCTGGGGCGAGAGCGATGTGGCCGATGCCTGCGCGGTAGTCGAATACCTGGCAGCTCAGGGCGTGGTCGACAAACGCAAGGCGTTCATCCGCGGCGGCAGCGCCGGGGGCTACACCACCCTGTGCGCTTTGGCGTTCCAAGACGTGTTTCGCGCCGGCGCCAGCCTGTACGGGGTCAGCGACCCGATAGCCCTCGGCCATGCCACCCACAAGTTCGAGGGTGATTATCTGGACTGGTTGATCGGCGACCCGCAGCGGGACGCTGACCGCTATCGCCAGCGCACGCCGCTGCTGCATGCAGAGCGCATCAAGGTGCCGGTGATTTTCTTCCAGGGTGAGCTGGATGCAGTGGTGGTGCCGGAACAGACGCGGTCCATGCTGGCAGCGCTGCAGGCCAACGGGATCGACGCTGAAGGGCACTTTTATGCGGGAGAGCGGCACGGGTTCCGCAAGGCGGAGAACCTGGCGCATGCCTTGGAAGAAGAGTGGAAATTTTATTGCCGGGTGTTGGCGCAATAGTTCCAGACGCCCCGAGCAGGAGCAACCTTGTGCTGCTCCTGTAGGGGCCAATCTCTGCCTGTATCAACGCTTGGCGATGATATACACCGCATGCACGATCCCCGGAATGTACCCCAGCAGGGTCAGCAGGATATTAAGCCAGAACGCCCCACCAAACCCGACCTGCAGGAACACCCCCAGCGGCGGCAGAATGATGGCGATGATGATGCGGATAAAGTCCATGCGAGTCTCTCCTTAAGGGTTACATCAAAGACTAGCTGCCCGCCTTAGAGGTTCCACAGGCAAAAAAAAACGCCCCGGGCCGAATGAAACAGGCCAGGGGCGATGCGCAGGAACGCCAGACGGTTCGTTGAATTCTTTGCCAGGCCGCTACGCCGGCACTTCGCGACGGGCCTGCTGCTGGGCATGCAGGCGGGCGAAAGCGCGCGCCAGGCGCAGCAGCATTTCGTCGATGTTGCCTTTGCTCACAGTCAGCGCCGGTGAAAAGCGCACTACATCCGCTTGCGGCGCGTTGAGCAGCAGGCCTTCGTGCAGGGCCGCAGCCACCAGTTCGCGGGCCAGGTTTTCTTTCAGTTGCAGGGCCCATAGCAGCCCGTGACCGCGCACTTCACCCTGACCATAGCGCCCGGTCAGGCGGCTCAGGCCTTCACGCAGGTGACGACCGTTGTCCTGTACCTGGGCTAAAAAGCCAGGTTCCAGCACGCTGTCCAGCACCGCCAGGCCGGCGGCGCACATCAGCGCGTTGCCGTGATGGCTGCCTTCCAGCTCACCAGGCTCGGCGCAGCATGCCTTGCCCCTTGCCAACAAGGCGGCCAGCGGCACGCCGCCCCCCAGGCCCTTGCCCAAGGTGATGATGTCGGCGCGCACGCCATAGAGCTCCTCGGCCAGCAGCGCACCACAGCGACCAATACCGGTCTGCACCTCATCAAGGATCAGCAGGATGCCCAGTTCGCGGCAGAGCGTTTCCACGCCCTTGAGGTATTCCTGAGTAGCGGGAATAACGCCCGCCTCACCCTGTATCGGCTCGAGCATGATTGCCACGGTGCGTGAATCCACCTCAGCGTGCAGCGCCGCGAGGTCATTGAACGGCACCTTGCTGAAACCCGGCAGGCCAGGTTCGCAGCGATTGCACGGCAACGGGTCGGACGCGGACAGCGCGCCGAGGCTACGGCCATGGCAGGCTTGGCTGGCAGTAATGATGTGATAGGCGCCGTTGCGGTGCAGTTGGCCCCACTTACGCGCCAGCTTGATCGCCCCTTCACAGGCCTCGGCACCGCTGTTAAGCAGGTAGGCCTGGTCACTGCCGGTACTCTGACACAGCCGGTTGACCAGCCCCAGCAGGCCACGGTTGTGGAAGCCCGAGCCCGGGTTGATCAACGCCTGAGCCTGGTTGCCCAACGCTTTGACCAGCACGCTGGGGCTGTGGCCCAAACTGTTGACCGCACCGCCCTGAGTGAAGTCCAGGTAGGCATGCCCTTCGTTGTCCCACAACCATGAGCCCTGGCCACGCACGAATACCTGCGCTGCACGTTCGGCGCCGGGCATCAGGCGCTCAGGCGACAGCTCAGACGCGTGCGGCACGATCACCGGCGCACGCTTGGGCTCGGCGGCGGCGGCAGGAGCCGAGCGGCGCAGGTTGAACAGGTTCATCAAGGGCTCCAACCAATCACGGTAAAGGGCAGCCACGGTGCGGTCTTGGTGCCGGCACTCGATATTTTGCCTTTCCTATCAAAAGTGTTTTTCATCCGGGGTAACAATCGACCGAATCATCGCTGTAACCCTTTGGAATACGGCGATAGACTAGGCTTCAGCAGGGTTTTCGACCATTTCGTTTTTCCAGCATTTTCGATAAGTGTTGCTTATGGATTTCCGCCAACTGCGTTATTTCGTCGCGGTGTACGAAGAAGGCCACGTAGGCCGTGCCGCCGAGCGCCTGTCGCTGTCACAGCCGGCGCTTTCCCAGCAGATTCGCCAGTTGGAGCACAGCCTCGACCTGAGCCTGTTCGAGCGCAGCAACAAACGCTTGCTGCCGACCCTGGCCGCCCACACCTTGTACAACCATGCCCTGCCGTTGCTCGACGGCCTGCAGCGTGCCCACGAGGCTATGCGCAACTTCAAGGGCCAGTCGCTGCGCACCTTGGCTATCGGTGTATTGCAGACCGTGCGGCCAAGCCTGATACCGCAGCTGCTTGAACGGCTGCGCAAGGCTCAACCTCACCTGGTCGTGCAGATTTACGAGTTGTCAGGGTTAGAGATCGAACGGCGCCTGCTCAATGGCAACCTGGACATCGGCATCAGCTACTTGCCGCCGCGCCAGCCAGGGCTGCATGGCCTGCTGTTGTACGAAGATGAGCTGCAACTGGTCATACCCGATACCCACCCGCTGAAGGACTTCAAGAAGGTGTCCATCCGTCAGGCCGCCGAATTGCCCATGCTGATGCTGGGCGAAGAGTTCCAGATCCGTCAGATCTGGCAGGCGCAGCTGGCCAGCCAAGGCCGACGGCCGCAGGTGCAGGCAGAGATGAACAATATGGCAGGGATTCTCGATAGCCTCGCGCACACGGCGCTGGCTACCATTCTGCCGGGGCGCGCCAAGGAGGCCGCCGAAGATGATCAGGGGCTGCTGTGGAAGCCGTTGAGCGAGCCGCGCGTGCCATTGAAGGTTGGCCTGGTATTTCGCGATGCCCAGCGCCAGCAGGCCTCTGTAGAGCTGCTGCGCACATTGCTTGAGGAAGAGACGGACGCCCGCCTGCTGGGGGCATCACCGCTGGATGTGCTGGCCTAAAACACGCACATAAAGAAAACCCCGCCGAAGCGGGGTTTTCCAGACTGTTTCCCTGTGACATCCGTATCGCCCCGCCATCCTGGCAGGTGGTCCTTCGTCGTCATCCTTGATCTGTCCTATGCGCTTCCTGCGCAACGTCCATGTGGTAAAGATTAACAGTGGATCCAATCTTAGAACAGTGGTGAAAAGTCACCGCGTCGTGTAGGAAAAAGCTTACACAGGGAGTTCATTCACAGATATGCGATGGCTGAGGCCGCTTTGCGGCCCAATCGCGACGCAAGGCCCCACCTATCCAAACTTAGGCAATACCTGTGGGAGCGGCCTTGCGTCGCGATTGGGCTGCGCAGCAGCCCCAGAAATCGATCAGAACTGCTCGGCATCCAGCAGGTACAGCGATTCACTTCCCGCCTTCACCGAAGCCACCAGCGAATCCACCCGTGGCAGCAACCGCGCGAAGTAGAACCGCGCCGTGCCCAGCTTGCCCGAATAGAACGGCGCATCCCCCTCGCCCGCCTGGGCCGCCCGCGCCATCAGTGCCCACATGTAGCCATAGGCAACATAGCCAAAGGCATGCAGGTACTCGACCGAAGCCGCGCCAATTTCATTCGGGTTGCCCTTGGCCTGCTGCAGTACCCACTCGGTCAACCCGTCGAGCTGATCGAGCGAAGCGCCCAGTGGCTTGGCGAATTCGTCCAGTTCGCTGCCTGCACCGGTAATGAACTGACGAATCTCGTCAGAGAACAGCTTGTAGTATGCCCCGCCGCTGGCCACCACTTTACGCCCCATCAGGTCTAGGGCCTGGATGCCATTGGTACCTTCGTAGATCTGGGTAATGCGCACGTCGCGCACCAACTGCTCCTGCCCCCACTCACGAATGTAACCATGCCCGCCAAATACCTGCTGGCCGTGCACTGCGCACTCCAGGCCCAGGTCGGTGAGGAAGGCCTTCGCCACCGGCGTCAGCAGTGCCACCAGCTCTTCGCTGCGTTTGCGCACGCTGGCGTCTTCGCTGTACTTGGCACTGTCCAGTTGCATGGCCACATAAGTGGAGAATGCGCGGCCACCTTCGATCAGCGCCTTCATGGTCAACAGCATGCGACGCACGTCCGGGTGGACGATGATCGGGTCGGCAGCCTTGTCCTTGGCTTGTGGGCCGGCCGGGGCACGGCTTTGCAGGCGATCGCGGGCGTACTCCACGGCGTTCTGGTAGGAGCGCTCGGCCGACGCCAGGCCTTGAATGCCAACGCCCAGGCGCTCGTAGTTCATCATGGTGAACATGGCCGCCAGGCCTTTGTTCGGCTCACCGACGATGTAGCCGACAGCTTCGTCGAAGTTCATCACACAGGTAGCCGAGGCCTGGATGCCCATTTTGTGCTCGATCGAGCCGCAAGTGGCCGGGTTCCGCGCGCCGAGGCTACCGTCTTCATTGACCAGGAATTTCGGCACCAAGAACAGCGAAATACCTTTCGGCCCCGCCGGTGCATCCGGCAACTTGGCCAGCACCAGATGGATGATGTTCTCGGTCAGGTCGTGTTCGCCACCCGTGATGAAAATCTTGGTACCGCTGACCTTGTAGCTGCCATCCGCCTGGGGCTCGGCCTTGGTGCGGATGATGCCCAGGTCAGTACCGGCATGCGGCTCGGTCAGGCACATGGAGCCGGCCCAAACGCCGGCATACATGTTCGGAAGGTATTTTTCCTTCAAGGCCTCGCTGGCGTGGGCGTTGATCGACAGACAGGCGCCGGCCGTCAGCATCGGGTACAGGCCGAAAGCCAGGCTGGACGCGTTGACCATTTCCTCGACCTGGGCCGAGATGGCCTTGGGCATGCCCATACCGCCGAACAGCGGGTCGCCGCCCACGCCCACCCAGCCGCCTTCGGCGTAGGTGTTGTAGGCTTCAATGAAACCGGCTGGGGTCCGCACCGCGCCGTTGTCCCAGTGGCAGCCCTCTTCGTCGGCGGCGCGGCTGAGCGGCGCAATGGTCTTGGCGGTGACCTTGCCGGCTTCTTCCAGCACGGCCATGGCCGTGTCGGCATCGACAACCTCGGCCAGCCCGGGCAACTGCGTCCACTGCTCGGCCACGTTGAAGACTTCATTCAGTACGAAGCGCATGTCGCGCAGGGGCGCTTTATAGTCAGCCATGACAACCTCTCGCTAGTCGGGTCGGGGCGGTCTCGGGGAACCGCGACACTGGGGTTACTGGCAGTGTAACCGAACAACTTTTGCGAGACATAGGGTCATCAACCGACTGTATAGTCTCGCCTGGTCACGCCGTGCGCACTGCCCCCCGCAGTGATTGTCGCCCATGCACCATGACACAATTTCGCCCCGCGCCTTTGGCACTGTAAAGCGCCTGGTCGGCGGATTTCAGCACCGCCTCGGGGTTGCGATGATCGGCCTGGCGCTCGGCCACGCCGATACTGATGGTGACCGAGACCGTGCCGCCGGCGCTGCCCGCCCGGCGCTGGCGCCCGGCGGTATCGTCCTGCGGGCGGTTGTGCTGATCGCGCAGGTGCATCACGTAATTGGCGATCACTTCACGCACGGCCTCCACATGCGGCACGCATTCCGCGGCAGTCTTGCCGGCGAACACCAAGGCGAACTCTTCCCCGCCATAACGGTAGGCGCGGCCACCGCCGGTGACCTTGGACAAGCGGCTGGCGACCAACCGCAGCACCTGGTCACCGACATCGTGGCCGTGGGTGTCGTTGAATTTCTTGAAGTGGTCGACATCGGTCATGGCGATCACATAGTTACGCCCCAGGCGCTGCATGCGCTCGTTCAGCGCACGACGCCCCGGCAGGCCAGTCAGCTCGTCACGGAAGGCCATCTGATAAGCCTCGTGCGCCACGGCTGCGGCGATCATCAACATTACCTGGCTGCACATGATGTTCAAGGTAAACGGCAGGATGAAGGTTTGCGGCAGCATCCAGAAAATGCCCAGCAGGCCGATCAACTGCGCAGCGTGCAGCGGCCGGGGTGCACGCAGGTACTGCACCACCAGCAGAATGAACACACCCAGGAACAGTGGGTAGACCATCTGGATCAGGCTCATCCAGTGGCCATGCAAAGCCGGCCAGCGGATCTCCGCCAACCAGGTCAGCAACGCCTCGGGGTAGCTTTGCTGGAGGGCCACCGCCACACTGCCCACGGCAAACAATACGGCACCGCGGGCGACCAGGTCCTGCAGCAGGTGCGTGCGCTCCTGCCAGGCGCCGTACAGCCCGAACAGCGCCGGCAGCAACAGGCAGACCAGGTGGAAGATCACCGCGGCGTCCTCACGCACGCGGCCATGGTCACGGTAGAAGTCGGTCTGGGTATCGAGCAGGAAGTAGGCGATGTACACCGTCAGCATCAGGAACAGCTCACGCTGGCGGCGATAAACCGCACAGTAGGCGCCGCCCAGCAGTAGAACCAAGGTAGGCAGGACATTGAACAGCGATGTGAAAAAGACGCTGAGGTCTCTCACATAGGCTGCGGCGAGCCCTGCCAGCAACAAGAACAGCGACGGCAGGAAGTGGCTTGCGCGAACAGCATTAAAACGAAACAAGGGTAATCTCCAACCCGGCAGATCAATAATGGCATTGTGCCCTCACTTCATCGGCAGTGCACTGGAACAGTTGAATTTGCGGTTGGATGAACGAACTTCCGGCCGCCACGCGAGCCTTGTAGGAGCGGGTTTACCCGCGAATACGGTAGCGCCGGCAACGGTGAACGGCTGATGGAGATTGGCCAGCAGGGCCGGCCTCTTCGCGGGTGAACCCGCTCCTACGAGGGACCACGCTGAACCTGAAGACGTAAAAAACCCGCCTCCCGGTCAGGGCAGGCGGGTTTTGGGTACAGCGCCAGTATCAGTACGACAGGCCGAAGTGCTCTTCGTCCATCGCCATCAGGTTGTTGGCGCCCGACAGCATGGTCGCCACATGGGTACGGGTACGTGGCAGGATGCGCTGGAAGTAGAAGCGGGCAGTCTGCAGCTTGGCGGTGTAGAACGCCTCCTCGCTGGTACCGGCTGCCAGTTTCTCGGCGGCCAGACGGGCGATGTCGGCCCAGAAGTAAGCCAGGCAGGCATAGCCGGAGTACATCAGGTAATCGACCGAAGCCGCACCCACTTCTTCACGGTCCTTCATGGCAGCCATGCCCACTTTCATGGTCAGCTCGCCCCACTCCTTGTTGATGGCCGCCAGCGGTTCGACGAACTCCTTGACCGCTTCGTTACCTTCCTGCGCCTGGCAGAACTTGTGCACGATCTTGGTGAAGCCCTTCAGTGCTTCGCCCTGAGTCATCAGCACTTTGCGACCGAGCAGGTCGAGGGCCTGAATACCGGTAGTGCCTTCGTACAGCATGGAGATACGGCTGTCGCGCACGTTCTGCTCCATGCCCCATTCGGCGATGAAGCCATGGCCACCGTAGATCTGTACGCCGTGGTTGGCGGCTTCGAAACCGACTTCGGTCATGAATGCCTTGGCAATCGGGGTCAGGAACGCCAGCAGGGCGTCAGCCTTCTTGCGCTCTTCTTCGTCCTGGCTGTACTTGACGATGTCCACCTGCTTGGCAGTGAAGTACACCATCGCGCGGTTGCCTTCGGCGAAGGCCTTCATGGTCAGCAGCATGCGCCGTACGTCCGGGTGGACGATGATCGGGTCAGCGGCCTTGTCCGGTGCTTTCGGGCCGGTCAGGGAACGCATCTGCAGGCGCTCACGGGCGTACTTCAGGCCCCCCTGGAACGCCACCTCGGCGTGGGCCAGGCCTTGCAGCGCGGTCCCCAGGCGAGCAGTGTTCATGAAGGTGAACATGCAGTTCAGGCCTTTGTTGGCTGGGCCGATCAGGTAGCCGGTGGCCGCATCGAAGTTCATGACGCAGGTGGCGTTACCGTGGATGCCCATCTTGTGTTCGATCGAGCCGCAGCTCACGCCGTTGCGCTCGCCCACACCGCCTTCGGCGTTGGGCAGGAACTTCGGCACGATGAACAGTGAAATACCCTTGGTGCCGGCCGGTGCGTCCGGCAGGCGGGCCAGGACGATATGGACAATGTTGTCGGCCATGTCGTGCTCACCGGCCGAGATGAAGATCTTGGTGCCCGACACTTTGTAGCTGCCGTCGGCCTGTGGCTCGGCCTTGGTGCGCAGCATGCCCAGGTCGGTGCCGCAGTGCGGTTCGGTCAGGCACATGGTGCCGGTCCACTCGCCGGACACCAGCTTGGTCAGGTAGGTGTGCTGCTGCTCGGCAGTGCCATGCGCAGAAATAGTGTTCATCGCGCCATGCGACAGGCCTGGGTACATACCCCACGACCAGTTCGAGCCACCGACCATTTCGCTCAGGGCCAGGCCCAGCGACTCTGGCAGGCCTTGGCCGCCATGTTCGACGTCATGTGCCAGGCTCGGCCAGCCGCCTTCGACGAACTGCTGGTAGGCTTCCTTGAAGCCGGTTGGGGTTTTCACCCCCGATTCGCTCCAGGTGCAGCCTTCCTGGTCACCCACGCGGTTCAGCGGCGACAACACCTGCTCACAGAACTTCGCGCCTTCTTCAAGGATCGCGTCGACCATATCGGGCGTGGCGTCCTGGCAGCCCGGCAGGCTCTGATAGTGCGCCTCATAGCCAAGCAGCTCGTCGCGAACGAAGCGGATATCACGCAAGGGGGCTTTGTAGTCAGGCATTGCGATGAACCTCTAGGTGAGTTCTGTGGGGTGACCCGCGCTTGGCGGAAGCCGATCAAACAGTTGTTTGAAACTTACGTTTAGCTCAGCTTTCTGTCAAGGATGGACTATGGTGCCATTTACGCCACGAAAAATGGCAAATCAGTCATGCCATGCCAAAAACCCCTGTAGGAGCGGGCTTGCCCGCGAAGAGGCCCGACCAGACAAAATTGTTGTCTGATCGGACGCATTCGGGGGCAAGCCCGCTCCTACAAGGGCAGGCGCTGAAATAGGGGATGACGCAAGTGTTCAGGCGTAGGTGTCGATGATCCGGCCAAGCATTTCGTCGGATGCCTTGGCGACCTTCGCGCCGAGCTCGACTTCGGTCTTGCCCACCGCCTGTTGCACGACACTGGTGGCCAGGTCCATCTGCTGGCTGCGGTCGACCGCGCGCAGGCGTTCGGCCTGAAAATCGCTGGACTGGCTAGTGGCGGTACGTTCGGCAGTGGTGTTGGCGATCTGGCTGGCAGCCTGATCGACGCGGTTCTGGCCGGTCTGGATTGCGCTCAGGCCCGCGTAGTAGGCGGAGCTACCGGTGATTTCCATGTCAGGACTCCATTGACGCTGGATGACGAACAGCCCAATTAAAACAGGCTAGGGGCGAAAAGGCCCGTTTAAATCCCTAATGGCTCAATGCCAGTTGATAGGCCTTGGGTATTCCTACACTGGCCGCCTCGCGGGTAAACCCGCGCCCACAACGGTATGCGTCCTCTCGTAGGAGCGGGTTTACCCGCGAAGAGGCCGGGCCTGCATCACACTAATCCAGCAGATCCAGCTGCAGATGCTCAGCCACCATGTCGGCACTGGCCTGCTTGAGCTTGGGCACCCGCCCCAGGCAAGGCGCCGGCAAGCGCTCTGCAAGGCTGGCCAGGTTCTCTTCCAGGCGTGAAGTGCGCGGCTCGATGATGTTTGCCACCCAACCCGCCAACTGCAGCCCATCACGCTCGATCGCTTCGGCGCTGAGCAAGGCATGGCTGATGCAACCCAACCGCACGCCTACCACCAGAATCACCGGCAACCGCAGGGCAACGGCAAGGTCGGACAGGTTCTCCAGGCCCGACAGCGGTACGCGCCAGCCACCGGCCCCCTCTATCAGGGTGAAGTCGGCATTTTGTTGCAGCACATTGCGCATCGCCGCGAGCAGTTCTGGCACAGCCAGCGTCACCCCTGCCTCGCGCGCCGCCACATGCGGGGCAATAGCAGGCTCGAAGGCAAACGGATTGACCTGCTCATAGGGCAGCTTGACCGTGCTTTCGTCGATCAGCGCCAGGGCATCGCTATTGCGCAGGCCTTTCGGCGTCATGGTGCAGCCCGAGGCCACCGGCTTGGCACCCAGTGTGCTCATGCCCTGCAAACGCGCCGCATGCAACAGGCCGGCGGCGATGGTGGTCTTGCCGACATCGGTATCGGTACCCGCAATGAAAAAGGCCTGGCTCATCGTGCTCCCCTTACGCCAGTGGCTTGCGCAACACACCATAGACCACTTGATAGGTGGCTGGCAGCCCCGCGGGTTGGCGAAATGCCTCATAGGCCTGCAACAGGCCCTGCATTCGCGCCCGGCCGGTGAGGCCGGAAGGTCGCCCAGGGTTCAGATTGTGCGCCCCCAACGCCTTCAGTTCGTGGGTCAGGCTGCGCACATCCGGGTAGTGCAGCACATGCGGGCACCGCTCCAGCTCAAGCTGTTCAAAACCGCTGGCTGCGCACAGGCGCTGATAGTCTTCGAAACGGCGGAAGCGGTTTACATGCACCAGGGCATCCACCGCCTGCCAGCTGGCGCGCAGTTCGTCGAGGGTGCCCACGCACAGGCTGCTGAAGGCCAGTACTCCACCTGGGCGCAGCACCCGCTGCGCTTCGGCCAGCACACAGGCGAACTGATCGCACCACTGCACCGCCAGGCTGGAAAACACCAGGTCGACGCTGCCATCGCGCAGCGGCAAACGCTCGGCGTCGCCAACCACATGATACTGCGCCCCACCCTTTACGTGACGGGCATGCAGCAACATGCCCTCGGCTATATCCACCGCCACGCCGCTGGCCTGGGCGAAACGCTCGGCCAGCATGCGGCTGAAATGGCCGGTGCCGCTGCCCAGGTCCAGCCAGTGTGACGGCTGCAGGCCTGCCGGCAACTGCTCCAGCAGGCTCAGGCCTACAGCGCGCTGAAGGGCCGCCACGCTGTCGTAACTGGCCGCGGCGCGGGAGAACGAGGCCGCCACCTGACGCTTGTCGGGCAATGCGCCGGGCAGGGTCGGACGGGAAAGGTCAGTCATCGCCACTCTCATGCAGAAAACTCTTGATGCCCGCCGCCAGCTCCTGCGGATACTCCAGCAGGAACGCGTGGGAACTGTCTTCGACCAGGCCCACTTCTACATCGGGCAACAGCTCGCTCAACGCCTTTGCCGCCTCTGCCGGCACTAGCGCATCGCTGCCGGCGAACAGGTGCAGTTGCGGGCCACCATAGGCCTGCAAGGCTTCACGGGTGTCCAGCTTGGCCAGCACTTCAAGGCCAGTGGCCAGGTACAACGGGTCGGTATCCGGCACGCCGACACCCAGCTGACGCAACAAGGTGCGCGGCTGCAGGGCGCCGTCACTGCACAAGGTACGGAAGCGCTTGAGGGTGACCTGGGTATGGTTGCGGCAGCCGTCGAGGAAGGTGCCGAAGGTATCTTCGGCCATGCCATGGGGCCAATCTGGCCGGGCCAGGAAGCTGGGGTTGCTGGCCAAGGTCAGCAGCCCGCAGCAGTGGTCGCCACGCTTGTGCGCCAGCGCGCTGGCCAACATGCCACCCAGTGACCAGCCACCCAGCCAGACATTGCTGGGCAGCTTGCGGTCCAGATGGTCGATCCAGGCCTGCACATCGCTGTGGGCCAGTTCTGGCAGGGGCATCAGCTCTACCTGCAGGCGGGCGTCCTGAGCACGCAGGCTAGCGGCCAGCGGCTCCAGCGCAGCAGTTCCCAAGCCCCAGCCGGGCAATAGAACAAGTCGATTACGCATCGGCGTTCTCCAACTGTGGATAACACTCGGCCAATGCATTCAACAATAGCTGCACCTGCGCCTCGCTGTGTGCGGCGCTCAGGGTTACCCGCAGGCGTGCGCTGCCAGCCGGCACGGTGGGTGGGCGGATGGCCGTCACCAGCAAGCCGCGCTCACGCAGCAGGCGTGACAGGCGCAACGCCTGCGCACTGTCGCCGATGACGATGGGCTGGATCGGCGTCGGGCTGTCCATCAACTGCAGCCCCATCTGCTGCGCGCCTTCTCGGAACTGGCGAATCAAGGCTGCCAGGTGCTCACGACGCCAGGTTTCGCGGCGCAGCAGCTCCAGGCTCTTGAGTGTGGCGCAGGCCAGCGCCGGTGGCTGGCTGGTGGTGTAGATGTAGGGGCGGGCGAACTGTACCAGCGCCTCGATCAGCGCTTCGCTGCCAGCAACAAAGGCGCCCGCAGTGCCGCAAGCCTTGCCCAGCGTGCCGATCAGCACCGGTACGTCATCCACGCCCAGGCCAAAGTGCTCGACGATGCCGCCGCCCTGTGCGCCCAAGGTACCCAGGCCATGGGCATCGTCAACCATCAACCAGGCTCCGCGGGCACGGGCGACATCAGCCAGCGCCGGAAGGTTGGCGAGGTCACCGTCCATGCTGAATACGCCATCGGTCACCACCAGGGTATTGCCGACTGCCTTGTCCAGGCGGCTGGCCAGGCTGGCCGGGTCGTTATGCAGGTAACGGTTGAAGCGGGCACCACTGAGCAGCCCGCCATCCAGCAGCGAGGCATGGTTGAGGCGGTCTTGCAGTACCGTGTCGCCCTGCCCTACCAGCGCCGTGATGGCGCCCAGATTGGCCATATAACCGGTGGAGAACAACAGTGCGCGCGGGCGGCCGGTCAGTTCAGCCAGTGCCTCTTCAACCTGATGGTGCGGAGTGCTGTGGCCAACCACCAGGTGCGAGGCACCACCCCCCACACCCCAGCGCTCGGCGCCAGCCTGCCAGGCGGCGATCACCTCGGAGTGGTTGGCCAGGCCCAGGTAGTCATTGCTGCAGAAGGCCAGCAACCGCTGGCCGTCGACCACGACTTCCGGCCCTTGCGGGCTTTCCAGCAATGGCCGCTGCCGATACAGGTCTGCGGCGCGCCGTTCGGCCAGGCGCGCTGCCAGGTCGAAAGCCATATCAGGCTGTCGCGGCGTCGTAGAACATCTCGCTGCTGCGCTGCTCGACCAGCGCTTGCTCGATGGCTGCCTGGTGCACTTCATCGGCGTGCTCTTCACGCGCTTCGGGCTTGATGCCCAGGCGTGCGAACAGCTGCATGTCCTTGTCGGCCTGGGGGTTGGCAGTGGTCAGCAGCTTTTCGCCGTAGAAGATCGAGTTGGCGCCCGCCATGAAGGCCAGGGCCTGCATCTGCTCGTTCATCTGCTCGCGGCCGGCGGACAGGCGCACGTGAGACTTGGGCATGAGGATACGGGCCACGGCCAGCATACGGATAAAGTCGAACGGGTCGACGTCCTCTTCCTCAGCCAGCGGCGTGCCGGCCACCTTGACCAGCATGTTGATCGGCACCGACTCCGGGTGTTCCGGCAGGTTGGCCAGCTGGATCAGCAGGCCGGCGCGGTCATCCAGCGATTCACCCATGCCCAGAATGCCACCAGAGCAGATTTTCATCCCGGCATCGCGCACGTAGGCCAGGGTCTGCAGGCGCTCGCTGTAGGTACGTGTGGTGATGATGCTGCCGTAGAACTCCGGCGAGGTGTCGAGGTTGTGGTTGTAGTAGTCCAGACCCGCGTGGGCCAGGGCCTTGGTCTGCTCCTGATCGAGTTTGCCGAGGGTCATGCAGGTTTCCAGGCCCATGGCCTTGACGCCTTTGACCATCTCCAGCACGTAGGGCATGTCTTTGGCCGACGGGTGCTTCCACGCCGCCCCCATGCAGAAACGGGTAGAACCGATGGCTTTGGCACGGGCAGCTTCTTCTAGCACCTTCTGCACTTCCATCAGCTTCTGTTTCTCCAGCCCGGTGTTGTAGTGGCCGGACTGCGGACAATATTTGCAATCTTCCGGGCAGGCGCCGGTCTTGATCGACAGCAAGGTCGAAACCTGCACGCGGTTGGGGTTGAAATGCGCGCGGTGCACGGTCTGCGCCTGGAACAGCAAGTCATTGAACGGTTGCTGGAACAGCGCCTTGACCTCGGCCAGGGACCAGTCGTGACGTGTTGTTGCAGTTGTGCTGGCGCTCATCGGCGTTTCCTTGTTTAGGCTGTAGCTGGCGCCGGGACAGGAAAGCCCGCCAGCGCATCACGGATAGCTCGCATAGTCATGGAAGGCCTATGAACTGTCAACTGCACTGGAAGCGACTGGTTTACAAGTGGTCACTTATTAATCAGAAATGCTTGTTATGTGATGAGCCTGCCGAGCAGCATTACCCGCTGTGCATCACCTGCGAACAGGCGCTGCCCTGGCTGGGTGATCAGTGCCGGCATTGCGCCCTGCCCTTGCCCATGGCCGGCTTGACCTGCGCCCCGTGTGGCCGCGGCTTGCCGGCCTTCGATCAGGTCATTGCCCTGTGGCATTTCGGCTTTCCGGTGGACACGTTGATCAGCCGTTTCAAGCACAATCGCCAATGGCCTTTGGGGCGCCTGATGGCTGAGCTGCTGGGGCACGGGCTGCTGTATCGCTATGCCGAAGGGTTGCCTCGCCCTGACCTGCTGTTGCCTGTGCCTTTGGCCAGGCGTCGACTGCGCGAGCGGGGGTTCAATCAGGCGGGGATGCTTGGGCGGTGGTTGTCGTCGCACATCGGCGTAACCTGCAACGAGCGTTTGCTGGTCCGCACCCGCGAGACACCGGCACAGCAACATCTGGGCGCCAAGGCACGGCAGCGCAATTTGCGCCAGGCGTTCGCGGTCATGGGCAAACTGCAAGGCAAGCATGTCGCCATCGTCGATGATGTGTTGACCACCGGTGCCACTGCGCAGGCTATCGCCCAGGCACTGCGCAAGGCAGGTGCGCGGCAGGTGGATGTGTATTGCCTGGCACGTACGCCCAAACCGGGGTATGTATGACCAGGCGCGACCTGCCCCTTTGTAAAGCACCCTTGTATACGGAATACCCATGTCCCTACCCGCCCTTCTCACCCAGCACATCGCCCGCCGCCCACAGCGCATCGCGCTGCTGCAGCATATTGCCGAACAAGGCTCGATCACCCGCGCCGCCAAGGCCGCAGGTATCAGCTACAAGGCGGCCTGGGATGCCATCGACGAGCTCAACAACCTGGCCAGCCAGCCCTTGGTCAAGCGCAGCACCGGTGGCCGCGGCGGTGGCGGTGCGCACTTGTCGCCGGAAGGCGAGCGGGTGTTGCGCCTGTACCAACGGCTGCAGGCCCTGCAGGCACAAATCCTCGAGGCCGCCGAAGAATCCAGCGACCTCGACCTGCTCGGGCGCCTGATGCTGCGCACCAGTGCGCGCAACCAGTTGCAGGGCCAGGTCAGCGGCCTGCGCCCTGAAGGCCGGTATGACCGCGTCAGCCTGGCATTGAGCGGCGGGCTGGAGATCGATGCGCTGATCACCCACGACAGCACTGCGCGCCTGGAGCTGACAGTGGGAACAACGGTGGTGGCGCTGCTCAAGGCCGGGTGGGTGCGCTTGTTGGCGGAGGGGGAAGAGGCCGAAGCGGGGAGCAATTGCCTTTGCACGAAGGTGGAGGAAGTGCTGGCAGAGGTCGATGGGCCCAGTGAAGTCAGGCTGGCGTTAGGCAACGGGCAGACCCTGTGTGCAATGGCTGATGCGCACTGGTTGGCTGCCCAGCATGTCGTGGATGGCAGTGTGGTGCGGGTACAGTTTCACCCGTCTTATGTGTTGATCGGGGTTCCCGCATAGTCTGGCCGCGCGGTGCGCGGTTCGCGGGCTTGCCCGCTCCCACAGGGACCGCACCACCCGATGCATCTGGGCCGTAATGTGCGGGCACGCCCGCGAAGGGGCCGACACCGGTATAAAGCGGTACCATGGCCCCACGCCGCTTACCCTCCGGAGCCACCATGTCCCACCCCTTCGACACCCTCACCCCCGACCTGGTCCTGGACGCAGTGGAAAGCCTGGGCTTTCTCAGCGATGCGCGGGTGCTGGCGCTGAACAGCTACGAGAACCGCGTGTACCAGGTGGGCATCGAAGACGCGCAGCCGCTGATTGCCAAGTTCTACCGCCCAGGCCGCTGGAGCGATGCAGCCATCCTCGAAGAACACGCCTTCACGGCCGAACTCGCCGACTGCGAAGTCCCGGTGGTTGCGCCCCTGCAGCACGATGACCGCACCTTGTTCGAACACAAGGGCTTCCGCTTCACGCTGTTCCCCCGTCGCGGCGGCCACGCCCCCGAGCCTGGCAACCTCGACCAGTTGTATCGCCTGGGTCAGTTACTTGGCCGCCTGCATGCCGTGGGCGCCAGCAAACTGTTCAAGCACCGCGAGGCACTGGCTGTGGACAACTTTGGCCACGCCTCGCTGAACACCTTGCTGGAGGGTAATTTTGTCCCGCGTGAACTGCTGCCGGCGTTCGAGTCCGTGGCCCGCGATCTGCTCAAGCGGGTGGAGGACATCTACGCTCGCACACCACACCAGCTCATCCGCCTGCACGGCGACCTGCACCCGGGCAACCTGATGCACCGTGACGAGGTGTACCACGTGGTCGACCTCGACGATTGCCGCATGGGCCCAGCGGTGCAAGACCTGTGGATGATGCTGGCCGGCAACCGCGAGGAGCGCCTGGGGCAACTGGCCGAGCTGATCGACGGCTACAACGAGTTCCACGACTTCGACCCGCGCGAACTGGCCCTGATCGAGCCCCTGCGCGCCCTGCGCCAGCTGCACTATAGCGCCTGGCTGGCAAGGCGCTGGGACGACCCCGCGTTCCCGCCCAGCTTCCCTTGGTTTGGCCAGCCACGCTACTGGGGCGACCAGATTCTCGCCTTGCGCGAACAGATGGCGGCGCTGGATGAAGCACCGCTGAAATTGTTCTAGAAGCACGCCCGCCTCTGTCTACAATAGGCGTCGCTTTATTTAGCAACCTAAGCAAGGATTCTGCATGCACGCCGCAAACCCGCGTCGCGGATACATACTGGGCTTGAGCGCCTACATCATCTGGGGCCTTTTCCCCCTCTACTTCAAGGCAATCCAGAGCGTCCCGGCGGTGGAAATCATTGTCCACCGGGTGCTCTGGTCAGCACTGTTCGGCTCGCTGCTGCTACTGGTGTGGAAACACCCCGGCTGGTGGCGGGAACTGCGCAACAACCCGCGCCGGCTGGGCATCCTGGCACTGAGCGGGGCACTGATCGCCGGTAACTGGCTGACCTACGTGTGGTCGGTGAACAACGGCCGTATGCTCGAGGCCAGCCTGGGCTATTACATCAACCCACTGATCAACGTACTGCTGGGCATGCTGATTCTTGGCGAGCGCCTGCGCCGCCTGCAATGGCTGGCGGTGGGCATGGCTGCCGTGGGTGTGGCGCAGCAGGTGTGGCAAGTGGGCAGCCTGCCGTGGGTGTCACTGGTGCTGGCGTTGAGCTTCGGCTTCTATGGGCTGATCCGTAAGCAGGCGCCGGTGGCGGCACTGCCCGGCCTGGTGGTGGAAACCTGGATGCTGGTGCCGCTGGCCCTTGGCTGGCTGCTGCTGCACCCGGCCGCGATGAGTGCCCAGGGCGCGTTCTATACCAGCAGCGAGGCGCTGTGGCTGATGGCGGCCGGGCCGGTGACGCTGGTGCCGCTGGTATGCTTCAACGCCGCCGCACGGCACCTGCCGTACACCACGCTGGGCTTCCTGCAGTACCTGGCACCGACCTTGGTGCTGTTGCAGGCTGTAGTGCTGTTCGATGAGCATTTGTCGTCGAGCACCCTGGCGGCCTTCATGTTCATCTGGGCAGGTTTGGCGATTTACAGCGTCGATGCATGGCTGAACTTGCGCAAACGTAGCTGATCAGAAAACGATCAAAGATCTGCAGGCCATGTAGCGCCTGGCCTGCAGAGACATCTCCATAGGTTATCCACACCCTCGCCCCCGCGCTTTGTGCACAAGCTGCTGATAATTGAGCATTTTTTGAGCAAAACAGTACAAGGCACGTGATACCTGGGCTGGAGAGGTACACCCCCAGGTTATCCACAGGGCCTTCCCCGTGATATCGGGATAACCGCAGATGGCCGCTTCGCAACACAAGGCCGCCCCACATTTGTCCGGTGTACGCAGGACCGTGTGGGAGCGGGCTTGTGTCGCGATAGGGCCGCAAAGCGGCCCCGGCAATCGCTGATCAATCCTCTGCCCGCAGCTTCAACTCCACCATCAAGTCATCCGCCAGGCTCTCCAGCCGCTGCTGCAGTTCTTCCAGCGGCAAGGTCAACGGCAACGCCAGCAATGCGTCGGCGTGGAACAACGGCTCACTGCTCATCGGCGCCGGCTGCACGTCTGTGGAAAACCGCTCGACGTTTACCTGCAACTCGGCCAGCAAGCGGGTAATGTCCCGCACGATCCCCGGCCGGTCGTTACCCACCAGCTCCATGGCAATTGGCTTCCAGGTGCACGACGGCTCGATCCCACTCTCGGCAATCAGCACGCGAATGTCATACCTGGCCAGCCCCTGCAGCGAGGCCACAAGCTCGGCGTAATTCTCTGCCGGCACCGCCACCCGCAGAATGCCAGCAAACTGCCCGGCCATACGCGACATGCGGCTTTCCAGCCAGTTACCACTGTGGTCGGCGATGCACTGGGCAATACGTTCGACCTGGCCGGCCTTGTCAGGGGCAATTACAGTCAGTACAAGATGATCCACAAGCCCTTCCTCGTGTCGGACCGCGCCGGGCGGCAGAAAATCGGGGGATCGAGTCAGTATAGGCAAGGCGCGGCAACCTGCCGCAGGGCAATCTGCACAGCCAATCGTGTACTGTTTCAAGATTTATCTGGAACAATCCACCTGTTTTTTGCGAACATACCCTTTCCCAGCGTGACCATACGCGACCAACGGGTCGCATAACGGCGCTTTTAGTCTGATTTTGCCCCGCCTACTGCTTCATGTAGTATCCCGTGGCGCGGACTACAAAACGTCGTTTGGATGTCTGCCAAGGCGCCTGTGAAAATACGCACACTGCCCGCCAGCCTGTCTGGCAGGCCGCACCCAGCCGCCCCCGAGCAAAACCGGGAGCATGCACTGGTGCCGTGTTTAGAGAAGCGCTACAGGCTTAATACAGAAGAGCGAAATAGCTGAGCAGAGTGAGGCAAGCAATGACTGGATACGTTCAAGTCGGTGGCCTTCAGGTCGCCAAGGTCCTGTACGACTTCGTGAACAACGAAGCCATCCCCGGGACCGGCATCGTCGCCGAGCAGTTCTGGGCGGGTGCAGAGAAGATCATCAATGACCTCGCTCCAAAGAACAAAGCCCTGCTCGCCAAGCGCGACGAGCTGCAAGCCAAGATCGACGCCTGGCACCAGGCACGCAAAGGCCAGGCCCACGACGCCGCAGCCTACAAAGCATTCCTCCAGGAAATCGGCTACCTGCTGCCACAAGCCGACGATTTCCAGGCCACCACCCAGAACGTGGACGAAGAAATCGCCCACATGGCCGGCCCACAACTGGTCGTGCCGGTGATGAACGCCCGCTTCGCCCTGAACGCCGCCAACGCCCGCTGGGGTTCGCTGTACGACGCCCTTTACGGCACCGACGCCATCAGCGATGAAGGCGGCGCCGAAAAAGGCCAGGGTTACAACAAGGTACGCGGCGACAAGGTCATCGCCTTCGCCCGCGCCTTCCTCGACGAAGCCGCGCCACTGGCCGCCGGCTCGCACGTTGACTCCACGGGCTACCGCATCGAAGGCGGCAAGCTGGTTGTTGCCTTGAAAGGCGGCAGCAACAGCGGCCTGCGCGACGATGCGCAACTGATCGGCTTCCACGGCGACGCCGCCGCACCCACTGCCGTGCTGCTCAAGCACAACGGCCTGCACTTCGAAATCCAGGTCGATGCCAGCACCCCCGTCGGCAGCACCGACGCCGCTGGCGTCAAAGACATCCTGATGGAGTCGGCACTGACCACCATCATGGACTGCGAAGACTCGGTTGCAGCCGTAGACGCTGACGACAAAGTCATCGTCTACCGCAACTGGCTGGGCTTGATGAAAGGCGACCTGGCCGAAAGCGTGAGCAAGGGTGGCAAAACCTTCACCCGCACCATGAACCCGGACCGCGAGTACGCGGCGCCTAACGGCGGCAGCGTGACCCTGCACGGTCGTTCGTTGCTGTTCGTGCGCAACGTTGGCCACCTGATGACCAACCCGGCGATCCTCGATGCCCAAGGCAACGAAATCCCCGAAGGTATCCAGGACGGGCTGTTCACCAACCTGATCGCCCTGCACAACCTCAACGGCAACACCAGCCGCAAGAATACCCGCAGCGGCAGCGTGTACATCGTCAAGCCGAAGATGCACGGCCCTGAGGAAGTGGCCTTCGCCGCTGAGATCTTCAGCCAGGTCGAAGACCTGCTGGGCATGCCGCGCAACACCGTCAAGGTCGGCATCATGGACGAGGAACGCCGTACCACGGTCAACCTCAAATCCTGCATCAAGGCAGCCGCCGAGCGCGTGGCGTTCATCAACACCGGCTTCCTTGACCGCACTGGCGATGAAATCCACACCTCGATGGAAGCCGGCGCCGTGGTGCGCAAAGGTGCCATGAAGAACGAGAAGTGGATCGGCGCCTACGAAAACAACAACGTCGACGTTGGCCTGGCCACCGGCCTGCAAGGCCGTGCGCAGATCGGCAAAGGCATGTGGGCCATGCCTGACCTGATGGCCGCCATGCTCGAGCAGAAGATCGCCCACCCGCTGGCCGGTGCCAACACCGCTTGGGTACCGTCGCCAACTGCCGCCACCCTGCACGCCCTGCACTACCACAAGGTGGACGTACAGGCGCGCCAGCGTGAACTGGCTTCACGTACCCCGGCGTCGGTGGACGACATTCTGGCCATTCCGCTGGCTGCCGACACCAACTGGTCGGCCGAAGAGATCCGCAACGAGCTGGACAACAACGCCCAGGGCATTCTCGGCTACGTGGTGCGTTGGATCGACCAGGGCGTAGGTTGCTCGAAGGTGCCGGACATCAACAACGTCGGCCTGATGGAAGACCGTGCCACCCTGCGCATCTCTGCCCAGCTGCTGGCCAACTGGCTGCGCCACGGCGTGGTCAGCCAGGAGCAGGTGCTGGAAAGCCTCAAGCGCATGGCCGTGGTGGTCGATCAGCAGAACGCTGGCGACGCCCTGTACCGCCCGATGGCGCCGAACTTCGACGACAACGTGGCGTTCCAGGCGGCTGTGGAACTGGTGGTGGAAGGTGGCAAGCAACCGAACGGTTATACCGAACCGGTACTGCACCGCCGTCGCCGCGAGTTCAAGGCGCGTAACGGGTTGTAAGTAACATCTGCGCCAGGGTGCCGTTTTGCGGCCCCCTGGCGCATCAACCCATTTTCAGTTCTTTCCTCACCAGCTCCAACAGCTTGCCCAAATCCACCGGTTTGAGCAGGAAGTCCACCACCCCCAGGTGCATCACATCCACTGCTTCTTCCACATCGGTGTCACCCGACACCACAATGATCGACAACGCCGCCCGCTCCGACGCGCGAATTGTCCTGATCAAGTCCAGTCCACTTTCAGGCTGCATGCGCAAATCGGTAATCATCAACCCGATACGCTTCTGGTAGTGCAGGTACAACCTGGCTTCCTCGGCCCCATCCGCCCCCACCGCATCAATGCCCCGGCTTTTCAGGTACAGGATCAGCGCCTCGCGGTTCACCGCGTTGTCATCCACCACCAGCACCAACGGTCTGGCTTCCACAGGCGCACTTTGGTTTATCACGGCCAAGGCCTCGCGCTCGGCGTCGCTCAGGATGTCGGTGTGCTCGGGCATGCTTGTCTCGTCAAAATAATTCCGCTTCAGCATTAGGACCGCATTACTTGCGTAACCCGTTTCGCCTTTCGTCGGGTCTTTGACAAGGGCGCTCATAGACTTACGTCCAATGGGCACCACCCCGCCGCAAGCCGACCATGGAGGCAGAGAACAACATGGCCGGTACCTATATATAGATATATATAGTTCGGCATAGCGATACGGTCAGTTTCATGAGCAAAAAGGACGCCTACAGCCAGGCGGGCAAGACAGCGGTACTGCAAAACATCCAAGGCACATTGCAGTTCCTGCAGCGCTTTCCGCCGTTCAATCAGATGGAGCACAGCCACCTGGCCTTCTTGGTCGAGCAGTGCCAGCTGCGCTTCTACGCCTGCGGTGAAAGCATCGTCAAACCTGCCGACGGGCCGGTCGAGCACTTCTACATCGTCAAGCAAGGCCGCGTGGTTGGCGAGCGCCAGCACCTGGCCAAACCGGGTGTCGAAACCACGTTCGAGATCACCAGCGGGGAGTGCTTCCCGCTGGCAGCCCTGCTGGGTGAGCGGGCAACCCGCACCGAGCACCTGGCCGGGGAAGACACCTTCTGCCTGCAACTGAACAAGGCCGCATTCATCCGCGTGTTCTCGATGTCTGAAGTGTTTCGGGATTTTGCCCTGCGCGGTGTCAGCAGCCTGCTTGATCAGGTCAATCAGCAAGTACGCCAGCGCGCTGTGGAAACCCTCGGCACCCAATACTCGCTGAACACCCCCCTGGGTGAACTGGCCATGCGTCACCCGGTGGTGTGCAGCGCCCATACGCCCCTGCGCGAAGCCGTGCGGCTGATGCACGAGCAACAGGTGGGCAGCATCGTGGTGGTCGACCCGCAGCGCTACCCCATCGGTATCTTCACCTTGCGCGACCTGCGCCAGGTGGTGGCGACAGTAGATGCCGACCTGGGCGCCGCCATCGACCGGCACATGACCGCCAAACCGTTCTACCTCCCACCCCAGGCCAGCGCCTTCGATGCCGCCATGGCCATGACCGAGCGGCATATTGCCCATGTCTGCCTGGTGGAAAACGGACGCCTGTGCGGCGTGGTTTCCGAGCGCGACCTGTTCTCCCTGCAACGGGTCGATCTGGTTCACCTGGCGCGCACCATACGCCATGCGCCACGCCTGGATACGCTGGTTTCGCTGCGCGGCGAAATCAGCCAGCTTGTAGAACGCATGCTGGCCCATGGCGCATCGTCGACGCAGATCACCCAGATCATTACCTTGCTCAACGACCATACCGTGTGCCGGGTCATCGAACTGGCCCTGGCCGAACGTGGCGACCCGGGCGTGCCGTTCAGCTGGCTGTGCTTTGGCAGCGAAGGGCGACGTGAGCAAACCCTGCACACCGACCAGGACAACGGCATCCTCTTCGAAGCAGTCGACAGCGCCGAGGCCGACGCCATCCGCGCTCGCCTGCTGCCGCTGGCGCAATACATCAACCAATGCCTGGCCCAGTGCGGTTTCACCCTGTGCACGGGTAACGTCATGGCCGGCAACCCCGAACTGTGCCTGTCGCGCAGCGAGTGGGCGCGGCGCTTTGCCGGGTTTGTCCGCGAAGCCAGCCCGGAGAACCTGCTGGGCTCGAGCATCTACTTCGACCTGCGTGTGGTGTGGGGCGACGAGCAAGGCTGCGAGCAACTGCGCCAGGGCCTGCTGGCACAGGTAGCCGACAACCGCATCTTCCAGCGCATGATGGCTGACAACGCCCTGCGCCAACGCCCGCCGGTGGGCCGGTTGCGCGAGTTCGTGCTGACACGCCAGGGCAACGACAAGGCGGCGACCCTCGACCTCAAGGTCCAGGGCCTGACGCCCTTCGTGGATGGTGCCCGTTTGCTGGCCCTGGCCAATGGCATAGCAGCCTGCAATACCCTGGAGCGCCTACGCCAACTGGTGGCCAAGGGCGTGATCGAGCCGTTGGACGGCGCCGCCTATGAAGAGGCCTACCACTTCATCCAGCAAACCCGCATGCAGCAGCACCAACGCCAGATTCGCGACAACCTGCCTTACTCCAACCGGCTCGACCCGGACAGCCTCAACCACCTGGACCGGCGCATCCTGCGCGAGTCGCTGCGCCAGGCTCAGCGCCTGCAAAGCAGCCTGGCCTTGCGGTATCAGCTATGAGCCTGTTCGCCTGGCTACGCCCCAGCGCGCCCGAGCTGGACCACGCCAAGCGCCAGCGCCTGGCCCGGTTGCCCAAGCCCGTGCCGCTGGGGGTATGTACCCTGCGTGAGCAGCGCTGGGTGGTGCTGGACCTGGAAACCAGCGGGCTCAACCCCAACCGTGATCAGGTACTGTCGATTGGGGCGGTGGCCATCGAAGACGGTGCCATCGACTTTGCCCAGCAGTTCGAACGCACATTGCACCGGCCTTTGCAGAAGACCAACGCCAGCGTACTGATCCACGGTTTGGGCCCCAGCGCCCTGGCTGCCGGTTGCGACCCGGCCGAGGCCTTGCTGGATTTACTCGATTTCATTGGCAACAGCCCGGTGCTGGCGTTTCACGCGCCATTCGACCAGCGCATGCTGGCCCGTGCGCTGAAAGAGACCCTTGGGCATCGCTTGCAGTCAATGTTCCTAGACGTTGCCGAACTGGCACCGATGCTCAACCCAGACACGGTACTGCGCGAGGCCGGGCTGGATGACTGGGTGGCACGGTTTGGCTTGCAGGTTGAAGAACGCCATCATGCCAGTGCCGATGCCCAGGTGACTGCAGAACTGGCGCTGATCCTGTTCAGCCAGGCCCGGCGCCAGCAGCTGGACAGCCCGCTGCAGCTTGAGCAACGGTTGCGCGGGTGGCGACGGCGCAAGATGCAGAGTCATGGTTTGTAAGGCGTGGGATTTGCAGCGCCGGTGAGATTGAGCGCCGCCCGCGCGGCGTATCGCGAGCAAGCTTGATCTCACCGGCGCCACATAACTCAAACCAAGCCCCATGATGGCAATCCGATAAGCGTCCATTGCACCCACCCCCTCCCCTCTGCAACAATCGAGAATAATTATCGTTAGTTAATGCATTCGTTCCAGGGGGACGCTGCTTGTCTTCTGCACAAAGCCCACACGCCGATCTGGTCGGTGCGCTGTACCGCGACCACCGCGGCTGGCTGCTCGCCTGGCTGCAACGCAGCATGGCCTGCCGCCAACGTGCCGAAGACCTGAGCCAGGACACCTTCGTGCGCCTGCTTGGTCGTGAGCAACTGGAGACACCCCGCGAACCCCGCGCGTTTCTGGCCGCCGTGGCCAAGGGGCTGATGTTCGACCACTTCCGTCGCACCGCGCTGGAACAAGCCTACCTGGCCGAGCTGGCATTGATCCCTGAAGCCGAACAGCCGTCGCCAGAAATGCAGCACCTGATCCTTGAAGACCTCAAAGCCATCGACCGCCTGCTCGGCAAGCTGTCGAGCAAGGCTCGCGCGGCGTTTCTGCACAGCCGCCTGGACGGCATGGGCCATGCCGAGATTGCCGAGCGCCTTGGCGTTTCGGTGTCGCGGGTGCGCCAGTACATCGCCCAAGGGATGCGCCAGTGCTATGTAGCCCTGTATGGGGAGCCGACGTGAGCAACGTCCCGGTTTCGTCCCGGGTCCTGGAAGCCGCGATTGCCTGGAAACTCAGCCTCGGCGACAGCAGCAGCACGCCTGATGAGCGCAATGAATTCATGCGCTGGCATGCCGCCAGCGAAGAGCACGCACGTGCCTGGCGCCAGCTCGGCGCCATGGACCAACGCGTTAGCGCGGCGGCTGGCCCGGCACGCCAGGCGCTGCTGCAATCACGCGCCAGCCTGCGGCGACGCATTGGCAAGGTTGGCGGCGGGCTGGCTGGCACGTTTCTGCTCGGCGCGCTGCTGGCATGGGGCGGCGCCCCGTCGCTGGCACCCAGCTACTGGCTGGCTGACCAGCGCACCGCCACGGGAGAGTTGCGTACCTTGCGCCTGGAAGACGGCACACTGCTGAGCCTGAACACCCACACCGCCGTAGACATCGACTACGCCGGCGCGCAACGGGTGATCGTGCTGCACCAAGGCGAAATCTCGGTCGAAACCGGCCACCAGGACTCGCGCCCGCTGCTGGTACGCACTGAGGACGGTCGCTTGCGGCCACTGGGCACGCGCTTCCTGGTGCGCCGCGAAGCCGACGGTACGCGCCTGGAAGTGCTACAAGCCTCGGTCGCCGCCATGCCGCATAACAGCGGCGACGAACAGGTGCTACGCGAAGGCCAGCAGGTGTTGATGAACGCCAACGGCATCGGCGAGGTTGGCACGGTGCCTGCCGGTGCCGATGCCTGGACCCGCGGCATGCTGGTGGTCGACAACGTACGCCTGGGCGACCTGCTCGCCACACTGGGCCAGTACCGCAGCGGCTACCTCGGGGTGGATGCCAAGGTCGCCGACCTGCGTGTGACCGGCAGCTTCCCGCTGACCAACACCGACCTGGCGCTGGCCTCGCTGGTGCCGGCGTTGCCGGTGAAGATCGAGCGACATACGCAGTGGTGGGTGAACGTCACGTCCAAATAGGCCTGGCCTGCTGACCAATTTCCACCCGCCGTTCACTGTTGCCGCCACCACCGTATTCGCGGGTAAACCCGCTCCTACCACGGTGGTGGGCACACATCGGGGTCGTCGTAGGAGCGGGTTCACCCGCGAAGAGGCCGGTGCTGGCAAACCCCCTTTTAAATAATTCTCAATATTTTTCAGATTCACCCTGTCACTTTTCAGATCTCGCTCGGCAAGGAAGCAGCAAGCACTTACCCGTCGAGGAACCGCCGCATGTCCCGTGCCGTTGATCATATTCTGCGCCCCAGCCTGATGGCCCTGGCCATCGGCCTGGCTGCCCCGCTGACCAGCCCTGCCTTGTTCGCCGCCGAGCAATCCATGTCGCGCGCCTACAACCTGCCCAGCGCGCCACTGGCCACCACCCTCAACCAGATCGCCAGCCAGGCCGGCATTGCCTTGGCCATCGACCCGGCACTGGTCAGCGGACGCACCTCGGCCCCGGTAAGCGGCCAATACGACGGCCTGGGCGCCCTGCAAGCCGCCCTGAGCGGTACCGGCCTGCAGTTGCAGCAGAGCAGTGCGGGCAGCTACAGCCTGGTGGCCGTGCCGGATGGCACACTGGCCTTGCCGGAAACCACCGTGAATGCCACCAGCGCCAGCGAAAGCGCCTGGGGCCCGGTTGAGGGCTACGTGGCCAAGCGCACTGCTGCTGGCACCAAGACTGACACGGCACTTGTGGAGGTCCCCCGCTCCATCTCTGTGGCCACCCGCGAGCAAATGAAAGACCGCGGTGTACACAGCCTGGATGATGCAGTGCGCTATATGCCAGGTATCGTCTCCGCCAGCTTCGGCAGCGATACGCGGTATGACTGGATGCGCGTGCGCGGCTTCGAACCAACGCAATTCCTCGATGGGCTGCCGCTGCCACGCGGCGTGTATGCCAACCCGAAAGCCGAAACCTGGAACCTCGACCGCCTCGCCCTGCTGCGCGGCCCGGCCTCTTCGATCTACGGCCAGACTCCACCTGGCGGCCTGCTGGACATGGTCAGCCGCCGTCCGCAAGCGGAAAGCGCTCACGAAATCGAGCTTCAATACGGCAGCGACAACCATCGCCAGATCAACTTCGCCAGCACCGGCAAGATCGACGATGAAGGTCGCTTTCTCTATGGCGTCAGTGGCGTTATCCGTGACAGTGGCACCCAGATCGACCACATCGACAACAAGCGCTACAACATTGCCCCAAGCCTGACCTGGAACATTGACGAAGACACGACGCTGACCTTCCTGACCCAGTTCACCCGTGACGATACCGGTGCCACCAGCCAATTCCGGCCCATCCAGGGCACCAAGATCGACATGCCGTTCGGCAAGATCTCGCACCACAAGAACCTGGGTGACCCGGATTACGAGTTCTACGACCGTACTTACTACGCGCTGGGTTACGCCTTCGAACACCGCATCAACGACGTCTGGCAGTTCCGCCAGAACCTGCGCTACACCAAGTCAGACCTGTCGTTCCAGACCATCACCCCTGGCAGTTACTACGAGCCCGGCGGCCCGGTCAAAGACGATGGCACTGTCAGCCGCATGTCCACCAACACCGATGAAGACATCAGCCAGTTCGCAGTGGACAACAACTTCCAGGCGGACTTCGCGACCGGGGACATCAACCACACGCTGTTGATCGGCCTGGACCACCAGCGCATCAACACCAACTACCTGTCGATCTTCGACTTCACCGTGCCGGACAGCAACGTCAACAACCCGGTCTACGGGCTGCCGATCACTCGCCCGGATCGCTCGACCGCGTTTTACGACTACAACCAGAAAACCCGTCAGACCGGCCTGTATGTGCAGGACCAGATGGCGCTTGGTAACTGGCGCCTGACCCTGGGCGGTCGTGAAGACTGGGTGCACACCGGCACCAAGTTCTTCAACCAGGGCGATGCCACCAATACCCAGCGGGACAAGAAGTTCAGCGGCAACGCAGCCATCAGCTACGTGTTCGACTCGGGCTTCGTGCCGTACCTGTCCTATGCCGAGTCGTTCCAGCCCTCCAGCAATGCCAGTGTGTCAGCCTCGGACTCGTTCAAGCCCACCGAAGGCAAACAGTGGGAGCTGGGCGTGAAGTATCAGCCGCCGGGGTCCAACACCCTGTTGTCGGCAGCCGTGTACGACCTGACTCAGAAAAACGTCTCGGTCACCAACACGGTCGGTGGTGTGACCATCACCAGCCAGACCGGTGAAGTGAAAGTCCGCGGCCTTGAGCTGGAAGCGGTTTCCGATGTGACCGACAACCTGAAGGTGATTGCCGCCTACACCCTGGCCAAGTCCGAGGTGCAGGATGGCGATTTCAAAGGTAACCGCCTGCAACTGATGCCTAACCAGCAAGCGTCCATCTGGGGCGACTACACCTGGCACTCAGGCGTACTCGACGGCTTCGGCATAGGCCTGGGCGCGCGTTATACCGGTAATACCTACGGTGACCAAGGCAATACCTACCTGGGCAAGGCCAAGGCCTACACCGTCTTCGACGGGTCGGTGCATTACGACCTGGGTCGCCTGAACGGCAGCCTGAAGGGCGCGTCGGTCGCGGTCACCGCCACCAACCTGCTGAACAAGGACTACCTCTCTACTTGTGACGCGTACTACTGCTACTACGGCGATGAGCGCAGCGTTGTCGCCAGCGCCACTTACAAGTTCTGAGTAAGCTGGGGCCGCCTTGCGGCCCCGGGTTCCAACCGACAACAATCGGTACCGTGATGAAGAGCCCCACCATCCGCCGCTGGTCCTTGATCCACACCTGGAGCAGCCTGGTCTGTACCCTGTTCCTGCTGTTGCTGGCAGTCACCGGCCTGCCGCTGATCTTCCACCACGAACTCGAACACCTGCTAGGCGACGCCCCTGAACTGCGTGAAATGCCGGCAGGCACACCGCACCTCGACCTGCAGCAACTGGTGCTCAAGGCCGAACAACATCGCCCCGGCGAGGTCATGCAGTACTTCGGCTACGATGAAGACGAGCCCAACGGCGTAGTCGCCATTACCGCCGCCACCGCCGGCACCGACCCCAACCTGTCGCACACCTTCATGCTCGATGCACGCACCGGCGAGGCGGTGGCCATGCCGGCCGCCAACGGCGGTTTCATGATGGTGATGCTGCGCCTGCATGTGGACATGTTCGCAGGCCTGCCGGGCAAGCTGCTGCTGGCCTTCATGGGCGTATTGTTCATTGTCGCGATTGTCTCCGGCACCGTGCTCTATGCGCCGTTCATGCGCCGCCTGGAATTCGGCACCGTACGCCACAAGAAGTCCCGCCGCCTGCGCTGGCTCGACCTGCACAACCTGATCGGCGTGGTCACCCTGGCCTGGGCATTGACGGTGAGCGTGACCGGGGTAATCAGTGCCCTGTCCGACCTGGTCATCGCGGCCTGGCGCAACGACAGCCTGGCTGCGATGGTTGCCCCCTACCGCGACGCCCCGCCGCTCGTCGAGCGCGCCCCAGCCACTCGCCTGCTGGACATTGCCGAACAGGCCGCGCCGGGCATGCGCCCGGACTTCATCGCGTTTCCTGGCACGCGTTTCTCCAGCGAGCACCACTATGCGGTGTTCATGAACGGTGCCACCCACCTGAGTTCGCACCTGTTCACGCCAGTACTGATCGATGCTCGCACCCTTGAAGTGACTGCCGTCGGCAACCGTCCCTGGTACATGGATGCCATGGGCCTGTCGCAGCCACTGCATTTCGGCGATTACGGCGGGCGACCGATGCAGATCCTCTGGGCGTTACTGGACGTGCTGACAATCATCGTGCTCGGCAGCGGCCTCTACCTGTGGTGGGGCAAGCAGCGCAAACCCAGGGAGGCACGCGCATGAGCCACAGGTCTCAAGCCACTGCACGCCTCTTCGCCTGGCCAGCGTTGATTGCCCTGCTTGGCTTCCTGGGCCTGTTCGCCGCACTGCTCGGCGACGGTGGCTGGGACGTTCTGGCATGGGCCGGCCTGGGCCTGCCGGCCCTGCTGAGCCTGCGCGGGCTGCTCTGGCGTCGGGGGCGCTAGCCCGCTACCACCCCGCAACCGCAGGTATTGCCAAGCATGGGGTTTTCCTCAACCAAGGAACCGCCCCATGCGCCCCCTCGAACAACTGGAACAGATCGACCGACAAATCGGTGACTTGCTCGACGGCCTTCCAACCCTCGACCGTCAACACCCCATCAACCCCGACACGCGCACCTGGCTGCACGGCGAACTGGCCAGCTTCTGGACCACGGCCGATGAGCAAGGCGAAACCCCCAGACAAAAGCTGCTGGCACTGCGCAAGGCGCTGATGCTGGCCGAGGTTGAACTGCGCCTGGGCGACGAGACCTTGGGCTACCGCTCAGCCGATCAACTATGGGCCTGCCTGCAACAGCCACTACCCTCCCAGCGCAGGCATATGCCCCTGGCCAAAAGGCCACAGGTCTACCGCGTTCTGCTGGAAGGCCTACGGCCCAACTGGCGAAGCTACCTGCCAGGCACACTGATCATCGTTGCCGGTACCGCCGAAGGCCCTATGCTCACGCCTCAGGATGCCGCAGGCGCTGCTTTGCTGTGCAGCCTGTCACAAGGCATAGAGGCCTTCGACTCCCTTGCCGCACTGCATTTAGAGCTTTGCGAACGCCTGGAAGCCCCCCTCCAGAGCAGACCGCTGCTGCAGCTGTACTCTGACGCGCAGGCAGACCGCGCTCGCCGGTCACAGCGCCTGCGCTATGACTGGTACGCCGACAGCCTGCTGGAGGCCCAGATCGACAGCGTGATAGAAGCCCAACGCCAACGCCTGAGTGACACCGGCTTGTGGAGCAACGGCTCACCCGACCAGCACACCCGAATACATAAAGCCCTGGCGCTATGGCCCGAAGTCGGCGCCAAACCCATCCTGCAAACACGCTACTCTCAATTGCTTGAGAAGAATCTGCCCAACTGGCTGCGCAATACATCTGCGCAAGGCCTGAGCCATATGATGCAGGCCATGCAAACGCTGGTGGCAATCGCCGAGCAGGCTGCAGCCCCGGGAGTGCTGAGCCTTGACGACTTCAAGCAACGCAATAGCCTGCTGGCCTGGGCCAACGCACGCCTTCGCGAGCGCCTGGGCCATGACCTGGGGTACGACACAGATCCTCGCGAGATCAAGATCGTGGTCGTACGCGCCCGCCGCACGGGCGCCATCATGCATCCCTTCGCCCTCTCATCCTATGTCACCTATGCAGGCATGCGACGCGTGGGCCACGAGATGGTGGAGATGGTCGAGGAAATCAACACCCTCGAAGAGATCGCCCTCAAGAACTTGCCGTGGTTCGATACCGACTACTGGCTGACTGCCCGGGTGATCCATGCCCACGGTAAAGCCATGCCCGCCGGGCTCACGCCGCCGTATGTCAAGCACATGGTCCGGGAACTGAACGTGGGTGACAGCTACGCAAAGTACCTGCACACCCAACTCATCAGTTCCAGAGCAGGCAAATGGCGCCTGACTGCGCACAGTAAGGTCAACCGTGCACGCATGCACGCTGAAGCAGTCAAGGCGCGCTACGCCGGACACTTTGGCGAAGACCCTTTCGAACATGGCTACAACTGGGTGCGCGCAGTGCTGGACCAACCACACAATGCCTTGCGTGCACCGGTAGCCGGCTACCCGGTCACTGTTCGGCAGTTGAACATCATGGGCCATACCCTGCAGGGCGTGCTTCTGCTCAACAGCCTCCCCTACAAATCTCCGGCATGCGTGCTGTACACCCCGGATGCCCCAGACCGCAGGGCCTGGCGCCGTTTTCGCACGACCCGCGAACTGCTTCGCACATTGCGCCAACAGCCCACGTTGAGAGCATACGTAGCCCAGCGCCTGCCATTGCTGCCTGCCGCCACGGTGCAGCGGTTGCTGGACAAGGGGCGCCTGAGCACGCATTTGACCACGCCCGAGGTCAAAGACGACCTTTTCTTCGACTACTACATGGCCGAGGCCCGGGCGCTGATCGCCCAGGCCGATGCCGACAGCATGACGACCAGCGAAGTGAATGCGGAGTCGGTCATGGCGTTGAGCTGGCGCTTGCTGGACTTCATCAGCCTGCTGTTGCCGAACCGTGCGCTGCTGGTGCTGTCGATCGGCCGCATGGCAATCGATATCTGGGACGGCGCCGAGGCCTTCAAGCAAGAGGATGTCGAGGGGGTGATGCGGCATGCCTATCAGGCGCTTAGCCACCTCAACGATGCGGGTACCAGTTTCATGGGTTCCAGAGTGCTACGCCGATCCCTGCGCGGGATCCCCAAACCACCGCCACTGCCGCTGCCCGCACGCCTCCAGGTACAACCGGACAGCAGCAGCCTGCGCTATCGCATAGACGGTATCTACGGTGAAGGTGTCTACGAGCAAAGCTCGGCGTTTGGTGGGCAATCGCTGTACTTCGTCAAGGACAACGACAACCGCTATTACCGGGTCAGCTTCGACGGCTACCGCTGGCGAGCCATTGACCCTGACCAGCCAGATGCCTATCTGCAGCAACCGCTCAAGCGCAAAGCCGACGGGCAGTGGGTCATCGACTCACCGGTGCTCTGGTACGACGGGCTGCCCGACCTGAAGCAATTACTGCAGGACTGCTATCTACAAACGCCTGTGGCCGGCCTGCCGGTAAACATCGAACAAGGGCTTTTTCAGGCTGACGATCAGCTGTACCTGGCACTCGAGAACGGGCAGTTGCCTGTGCGCCGCCACCTCCTACCGGATCATTACCACTTGGAGATTGCCGTTGCCAGCAACGCCGGGGTGGTGCCGTGGGCGGTGCTGCGCCACGAAAACGGCCAGTGGCTGATACGCGTTCGCCAGGCAGGGCGCAGCAGTGACTGGCTGACACTGCCAGATCAACCACCGCCGACCCACTGACAGCGGATCCGGCGGCCTCAGTCGACCAGTTTTGGCAACAGCCGGTCCAGCCGCTGATGCAAGGCACTGCCATTGGGCCAGTTGCGCAGCAGCCGTGCCCGGTCACGGGCATAGGCCGGTGCGAAGCTGAGCTGGGTGGCGTGCTGGCACATGGCATCGAGGTCGATCAGCGACCACTGGCCGTTGTGCCAGAACAGGTTATGGCCTTTGAAGTCGCCGTGGCTGATGCGCTCGCGAATCAGCTGCTGCATCACGTGCACCAAAGCATCCACCTGCTCCTCGGGCGCATCGCCGCTTTCAACGTAGGGCGCGAAGCATGCCGTCAGGTCCGGGCCGTCGACATACTCGGTGACCAGGTAAGCACGGCTGCGCAGGCCCAGCACCCGCTGTTCCAGCACCGCGAGGGGGCGTGGCGTGGCGATGTCGAGGAATTCCAGGCGGTGGCCTTCAATCCAGGAATGCCAGGCCCGGCTTGGGCGCCAGAAGCGCTTGAACCAATGTGCGGTGTTCTTGATGTTGTAGCGCTTGATCACCAACGGGCGACCATTGACCTCGATGCGCGCCACGCTGGCAGCGCCACCGGTCTTGTACAAATGGCCTTTGTCGATCAGCGCATCGGCCTGCTCCAGTACAGGCTGCATGGCCTCGACCTCACTGCGGCGGATCGCCTGCAAGCCCGAGAGGGTGCGCTGGACGCTGAACAGGCTGCACTCGCGGCCAGCCTTGTCCAGATAGTCCTTCTGGCGCCAGGTACGCACCTTGTCCACCTGTTTCTGCAGGGCTTCCAGCGGCAACGCATGCTCGGCATTGGCCAGCAGGTAATGCACCAGCAGCTCTTCGATGAACGGCTCCAGGCGCTTGGGCAACTGGGCGAAAAACACCCCGAGGTTTTCCAGCACCCGTGGTCGCGACAACTGCTGACCGGGTGTTTCCGCCCTGATGCCCGCACCGTCGATCAGGTACAGCTTGCCGGCATGGCGCAGCAGGTTGTCCAGGTGCAGGTCTTCCTGCCAAAGGCCTTGGGCGTGCATGTGCGCCACAGCCGTGAGCGCTTCGCCCAGTACCAGGTGCTGCTCGTCCGCCAGCACTGGCAGGTTTGCCACTGCGGCCCAGGCATCGGCCAGGCTTTGGGCACCGTCAAGGAACTCGAACAGCAGCCAGCCGCCCTCGCCTTCCTTGAGGCCGTCGGCCAGTAGCGTCGGTGTGGTCAGGCCTTGTTCGGCCAGCAACTTCACACCCTGCAGTTCGCGCTGGAAATGCCGCGCGGCGTTACCACCGACCAGCAGCTTCGCCAGCACCGGTGTGCCACGCCAGACACCAGCGCCCACATAACGCTGGCCCGGCAGCACACGCAGCAGGGTGAGCAGTTGCAAGTCGGCACTGCCGGCGGCATCAACCAACGTGATACTCAGGGGCAGCGTCGGGCTGCGCCCGGCATCCTTCAGTTCAGACAAACGCATCAGCGAGCCTCTTTTTCACGACGGCGTTGCGTCAGCCGTTGCAGCCAGGTGTCGACCAGCGCGCCGTCAGCCGGCTGCCCCAGGTAGGTCGCCAGCAAAGTACGTACATCCTGCACGCGCCAGGCCTGCGCGCGGCGCAGCAGCGGCTCCAGGTCCTTGAGGCGGTCACGCATGCCGAACAGCAGCGGCCGGGTCTTTTCCAGGTCGATCAATTGCGCGTCCCAACCCTCGCGGCGTTGACGCAGGAAAATGTGCTTGGGGTAGAAGCAGCCATGCACCTGGCCGGCGCTGTGCAGGGTGCGCGCCAGCTGACCGCAGGCCTGCAGGATGCCAGTGCGCTCGGCTTCACCCAACCGCGGCCACTGCGCCAGCAGGCTGTCGAGGTCGGCCCACTCGTCCAGAGCGCGGGTCATCAGGATAGCCCGGTGCTTGCCGCCCTGCTTGCGCTCGCCGTAGAACACCGCCTGCAATGCCGGAATGCGCAGCTTCTGGTAGCGACTGATGTTGCGGAATTCGCGGGCGAAGGTGGGCTCGCCGAACGGCCGGTGCAAGGTACGGGTCAAGTAGTCGCTCTGGCGCTTGAGGTAGTAGCCCTTGCCTTCGAGTTCCAGACGGAAGACGCTGCTCCAGCCACCACGGCCGGTGTTGGGTTCGTCCACAGCATCAAGTTGCAGCGCCCACAGCGCCTCGAAGTTGTCCAGGCCATGGCGCTTGAGCAGCGCGAGGTCCGCGCTGGCCAGGTAATCGGTCATTCCCTTCCCTCGAAAAAGCCCAGTACCCGATGAATGCGCTTTTTGTCACGCACATTCAGCCGGTCGCGGCCACGGTATTGCAGGTAGAAGCGCAGGCGCTGGGTAGCTGACAGGTGGTATTTGGCCACTTTGTCCAGGCATGCCAGGTCCTTGATCATCCGGTGGCGCCACATGAAACCGCGCCAGAAGTCGCCGGTAGGGCAGTCGATGAAGAATAGCGTGCCTTGGTCATCGACCAGCAGGTTGCGCCACTTCAGGTCGTTATGGGCAAAGCGGTGTTGGTGCATGACCCGGGTATGGCGCGCCAGTTGACGGCTGACATGGTCGACCCAGGCGCGGTCGGCCAAGCGCGCATCGTTGTGTTCGGCCAGGGCCGACAGGTCTTCGGTGTGCGGCAGTTCACGGGTGATCATAGCACCACGGCCAAAGGCCAGGCCGTTGCGCTCCAGGCCCCAAGCCACGACTTCGGCAGTGGGGATACCCCATTTGGCGAACTGCTTGAGGTTTTGCCATTCGGCCTTGATGCGTGGCCGCCCCAGGTACCGGCGCATGTGCTTGCCGGCCCCGGTGTAGCGCTTGACGTAGTAGTTGATCCCGTCACGCTCGATGCGTACCACCTCACTGAGCGGGTCGCGGGTCAGCCGTTCGCCCTGGAGGGCGAACACCGCGTCGAGGCTGCCGAAGTCCGCCGCCAGGTGTTCGTACCCCGGCGCCAGTGTCCAACTCGCCATCAGAGTGCGTCCCCATAGCGTTGCTTGCGATCGTAGAGTTTCTGGGCCTTGCGCTCCAACCAGGCGAGCAGCGCGGCTTCGTCCTTCAGCACCTGCCGCAGCGGACGCTGGAAGTAACCGCGCAGGAAGCGCAGCTTGTCGCGTTGGGTCAGGCCAATGTCCAGGGCCGAAAAGTACAGCGCAGCCAGGTCCTTGTCGCGCCAGCGGCGGCTGATTCTGGCACGGGTTTGCGCGCGGTGCAGGTCGATCACCGACAGTTTGAAGTCATCCGCCGTCACCGGTCGGTCGGTGTGCAGCAGGAAATGGCAGATGTAGCAATCGCGGTGGTTGACCCCGGCGCGGTGCATCCCGCCAGTCATCTTCGCCACCTCGGCGATAAGTGCACGCTTCAGGCGCGGCTCAGGCGGCTGTTTGACCCAGTCGATGCTGAAGTCTTCCAGGCTGATGGTCGGCGCCAGCTCTTCGGTGATGATGAACGAGTGCTGCGCGGCCGGGTTGCTGCCACGCTCGCCATAGGCGACTGCGGTCATGGTAGGCACACCCACTTCATGCAGGCGCTGGATGGCCTTCCACTCCTGGCCGGCACCGAGCACCGGCAGCTTGGCGGTGAACAGGTTCTTGAAGATCTCGCCCCAGCCGATGCCACGGTGGATCTTGACGAAAAAGCCCTCGCCAGCCACTTCGGTGCGCAGCGTGCGGCGCCCTTCCAGCTCGCGATAGACCTCGCCTTGCAGCGCCTCCACGGCGTCGAAGGCATCACGCCCGGCCCACAGGCGTTTGAAGGGTTCGGCCAATATCAGCTTCATGCGTTTTTTTGCCCCAGGATCACGTCGGCAGCATGCTGCGGCATGCTGTACAGATCGGCGCTATCGGCAAATGCCAGGCCATTGCGCGACCAGCTGGCACGCGCCTGCGGGTCTTCGAGCATGCGCTGCAGATAGCCGTTGAGCTGCTCTTGTTCGAACGGCTCGTCCAGCACCAGGCCGCTGTCGGCCTCGGCAATGTAGTGGGCATAGCCGCACACCTTGGACACCAGCACCGGCAAGCCGGCGACCAACGCTTCGAGCAGCACCGTACCGGTATTCTCGTTGTACGCCGGGTGAATCAGCAGGTCGGCGCCCAGCAGGAAGCGCGGGATGTCGCTACGGCCCTTGAGGAACTGCACCTGGTCGCCCAGACCCAGGGTAGCGCTTTGCAGCTGGAATACCTTGGGGTCGTCCTGGCCGATCACCATCAGCCTGGTGCGTTTGCGCAGGGCTGACGGCAGCGCGGCCAGTGCCTTGAGGCTGCGGTCCACGCCTTTGGTCTTGAAGCCTGAGCCAATCTGCACCAGCAGCAGGTCGTCCTCCCCCAGGTTGAATTCCTTGCGGAACTCAGCGCGGATCTCGGCGGCATTGGCCGGCGCACGGCGATCCTGGGAAATGCCTGGCGGCAGCAGGTGGAAGCGTTCTACCGGGGTGCCGTAATGCTTGATGAACAGCGGCTGCTGCACTTCGGAAATCATCAGCACTTCGGTATGGGCGTCCTTGGCAAACACCGCACGCTCGTACTCGGCAAAGTGCCGGTAGCGGCCCCAGCGGCGGTACAGGCCACCGCGCAGGGTCTGTGCCTTGTCCTCGAAGCAGCCGTCGGCGGCGTAGTACACGTCCAGCCCCGGCATCTTGTTGAAGCCGATCAGGCGGTCGACCGGGCGCTTGGCCAGGTCGGCGGCCATCCAGGCGCTGAGCTTCTCGTTGCGGCGGTGGTTGAAGATCGCCTTCACCGGCGCCACCAGCACTTCGAAGCCCGGCGGAATGTCACCCTCCCAGATCAGCGTATACACACGGATCTGGTGGCCCCGCTTCTGGCATTCCAGGGCAATGCGCATGAAATCGCGCTGCAGCCCGCCGAAGGGGAAATATTTGTAAAGCACGAAAGCCAGTTGCATCAACGGACATCCTCAGCCAGCAGCAACGCGCTCAAGCGGCTCGCCACATGCTCGGGATTCAGGCGAGTGAAGCACAGTGGCCACTCGCGTTTCAGATCGAACCGGGCCAGGTCATCGGCGCTCGGTTTGTAGGTGCACTTCTTCTGCAGGCAGGGAGCGCAAGGCCAGTCACTGGCCTGGTGAATCTGGGTCCGTCCGTAGGCGCCAGTCAGGCCCGGGTTGGTTGGGCCAAACAGCGAAAGGGTGGGCACATCGAGTGCCGCCGCCAGGTGGCCAAGGCCGGTATCGACCGCCACGCAGGCCTTTGCCGCCGCCAGAACACGAGCGACGCCGGCAAGGTTCAATTTGGGGAGCACCTGGCAGTTGTTCAAGCCTTGGGCAATTCGCTCGGCCCGCGCCTTCTCAGCCGGATTACCCCAAGGCAGGCGCACTTCCAGCTTGCGCCGGCCCATGCGCTCGGCCAGTTCGCGCCAGTAGGCTTCGGGCCAATGCTTGGTCGCCCAGGTGGTGCCATGCAGGAACACCACATAGGGCGCAGCCGGGGGCAGTTGCAGGCGGTCGAGGTCCAGGCCGTAGTTGCCGATGCCTTCTGGCAGGTCATAGGCCAGGGCCATGGCAAACAGTTGGCGTACCCGCTCCACCGCGTGCTGGCCGGTAGCAACCGACAGAGGCCGGTCGTAGAAGCGGCTGGCCCAGCCTTCGCGCGCCGAGTAGCGGTCCAGGCCGGCGACGGGTGCCTTCACGTAACGGGTCAACCAGGCCGACTTGACCAGGCCCTGGGCGTCGATCACAAGGTCGTACTTGCGCTCGCGCACGCGCTGCTTGAACGCCTTCCACTCGCCACTCTTGATGGTTTGCCAAAGGTTCTTGCGCCAGCGACGAATCGCCACCGGGATGACCTGGTCGACCGCGGGGTGCCAACTGGGGATTTCGGCGAAGCCTTCCTCCACCACCCAATCGAAACGGATACCGGGAATGGCATGGGCGGCATCGGTAAGCGCCGGCAGGGTGTGGATGACATCCCCCAGCGACGAGGTCTTGATGATCAGTACCCGCACTTAGTCGACCTCGGCCACGGTATCGATCAGGTCCGGTCCGCTGAGGCTGTGCAGGGCGGCAATCACTTTGCCCGGTTCCAGCAGACGCAGGCAATTGTAATGGCCGAAGCGACAGGTGCGGTCAAAGCACGGGCTGCACTCGATACCGGTGCGCACCACTTCCACCTGTTCGGCCAACGGTGGGGTGAAGCCGGGGGAAGTCGAGCCGTACACCGCCACCAACGGACGGTTCAGCGCAGCGGCCACGTGCATCAGGCCGGAATCGTTGGACACCACGGCATGGGCGCAGGACATCAGGTCGATGGCATCGGCCAGCGAGGTCTCACCGGCCAGGTTGGACGACTCTTCACGGAACCCCGGAATCAGCCGGTCGCGGATCTGCTCACCGACCGAGTGATCGTTCTTCGAGCCAAACAGCCACACTTGCCAGCCTTGGCGAATCATCGCATCGGCCACAGCGGCATAGTGCTCTGCCGGCCAGCGCTTGGCTTCGCCAAACTCGGCGCCAGGGCACAGCGCCAGTACCGGACGGTCCAGTTCCAGGCCGAACTTGGCCAGGGCGGCGTCACGGCTTTGCGCTTCGATCTGCAGGCTGGGGCGCGGGTATGGCTGCGGCAGCTCGGCGCCGGGTGCGTAAGCCAGGGCCATGAAGCGCTCGATCATCAGCGGATAGCGGGCCTTGTCCAGCTTGCGCACATCGTTCAGCAGGCCGAAGCGCATTTCACCGCGCCAGCCGGTGCGTTTGGGAATGCCGGCAAAAAAGGGCACCAGCGCCGACTTGAGCGAGTTGGGCAGCAGGATAGCCTGGTCGTACTGGCCGGCCAGGGACTTGCCGATGCGCCGACGTGTGGCCAGCTCCAGCGCGCCGTGGCCGAGCGGGAAGCTCAAGGCCTGACGCACTTCAGGCATGCGTTCGAGGATCGGCCGGCTCCATTCAGGGGCCAGCACGTCGATCACGCAGTCGGGGTGCTGCTGTTTCAGGCACTGGAACAGGGTCTGCGCCATCACCATGTCGCCGACCCAGCTGGGGCCAATGATCAGTATTCTCATGCTTAGTCCAGAAACGCTCGGGGAGGCTACAGGCTGCGGTACAGCCTGGCCTCCCCTCTTTATATTCAGGCTATGTGGCCGACAGTGTAACACCGGTGGTGAGGCATGAGCCTTTGGGGCTGCTTTGCAGCCCATCGCGACACAAGGCCGCTCCCACAAAAGGTACTGCATACGCCGGCCAATGGTGGGAGCGGCCTTGTGTGACGAAAGGGCCGCACAGCGGCCCCAACGATCTCAAGTCAGCCCCAGTTCACCCCAGATCCGCCGCACTTCACGGCGTTCATCGGCAAACTGTGCCGCATCGATCACCCCGGCCTGCTTCTGCAGCGCCTGGCGGTGGGAGGCCGAGCGGAACGCCTTGTACACTTCACGCAACAGCACCGCGTCACTGGCCGGCATCAAGTTCGCCTGCTCCAGCTCTTCCAGAATGCGGATGTTATCGGTCCATCGAAGTATGGCCGGATGGTCATGGGACCAGGCCAAAGCGGCGTATTGCACCATAAATTCGATATCGACGATACCGCCGGCATCCTGCTTGATATCGAAGGGTACACCGGCGTCGAAGGCGTTCGCCGCGGTACCGGCAGCCGTAGCCTTGGTACCGAGGTTGTCACGCATCTTGGCGCGCATTTCACTCACCTCGCCGCGCAGCTTTTCCAGGTCGCGGGCCTGGCCCAGTACCTTGGCACGCACACCTTCGAATGCAGCCCCCACCTGCTTGCAACCCACCAGCACACGGGCCCGCACCAGCGCCTGGTGTTCCCAGGTCCAGGCTTCGTTCTGCTGGTAGCGCTCGAAGGCGCCCAGCGAGCTGACCAGCAGGCCCGAGGCGCCGGACGGGCGCAGGCGCATATCCACGTCGTACAGTTGGCCCGAGTTGGTCTGGGTGGTCAGCAAGTGGATGATGCGCTGCCCCAGACGCGTGAAGAACTGCGCGCTGTCGATAGGCTTCGCACCGTCGGTTTCCGCCTGCGGATCGCCGTCATGGATGAAGACCAGGTCCAGGTCCGAACCGTGGCCGAGCTCCAGGCCGCCCATCTTGCCGTAACCGATGATGATGAAACCCGGGTCGCACAGGCTGCCGTCGCTGCGCTTGGGTTGGCCGTGGCGGGCCACGGTCTGGCGCCAGGCCAAGGCCAGCACCTGGTCGAGGATGGCTTCCGCCAGCCAGGTCAGGTAGTCGCTGACTTTCATCAACGGCAGGTTGCCGCTGATTTCCGAGGCGGCCACGCGCAGGCTGTGGGCCAGCTTGAAATGGCGCAGCGCCTCCATCTGCTGCTCCAGGTCGTCCTCGGGGATGCGCGTCAGGCGCTCGCGCAGCTCGCTGGCCAGTTCTGGCGCCAAGGGCGGGCTGAACAAGCGGCCCTCATTGAGCAGTTCGTCGAGCAGCAGCGGGTAAAGGGCAATCTGCTCGGCAATCCACGGGCTGGCGGCGCACAGCGTCAGCAAACGGCGCAAGGCACCGGGGTTTTCGGTCAGCAGTACCAGGTAGGCAGAACGCCTTGCCACAGCCTCGACCAATGGCAGCACCCGCTCAAGCACCAGGTCAGGGTTGTCATGCTCCACCGCCTGAGCCAACAGCCGTGGGATGAATGCGTCAAGTCGCTCACGGCCGATGCGCTGCATCGAGCGCAACTGCGGGCTGGAACGCAGCCCGGCCAGGCGCCTCAAGGCTTCGGCGGGTTGCTTGAAGCCAGCCTCTTGCAATTGCCGGCCAGCGGCTTCTTCATCCTGCGCCTGCTCCCACAACGGCGACCACTCACCACCCACCACCAGTTCGCCTTCGCCGTCTTCATCATCCGGGTCGGCAATGACCTGGCGGAAATGCCAGTCAATACGGCCACGCCAGTACATCAGCTGGTCGTGGAAGCTCTGCCAGTCGGCAAAACCGAGCACATAGGCCACGCGTGCCTGATCGGTCTCACCTTCCGGCAACATTTGCGTCTGGCGGTCGGCGATGGCCTGGATGGCGTGCTCGGTGTAGCGCAGGAACTCATAGCCCTCGCGCAACTCGGCCACCACTGCTGGCGGCAGGTAGCCTTGGCCTTCCAGGGTGGCCAGCACCTTGAGCAACGGCCGCTGCTGCAGGCTGAGGTCACGCCCGCCGTGGATCAGCTGGAAGGCCTGGGCGATGAACTCCACTTCGCGAATACCACCGGCACCCAGCTTGATGTTCTCGGCCATGCCCTTGCGCCGCACTTCCTGCTGGATCAGCTGCTTCATGGTGCGCAGCGCTTCGATTGCGGAAAAGTCCAGGTAGCGGCGGTACACGAACGGGCGCAGCATCTCCTGCAACTGCGCGCCGGCCGCCTGGTCGCCGGCCACCACCCGCGCCTTGATCATCGCGTAACGTTCCCAGTCACGGCCCTGGTCCTGGTAGTACTGCTCCAGTGCATTGAAGCTGAGCACCAGGGCACCCGCCGAACCATAGGGGCGCAGGCGCATGTCAACGCGGAATACAAAGCCGTCGACGGTAACCGGGTCCAGTGCCTTGATCAGCCTTTGGCCCAGGCGCGTGAAGAACTCCTGGTTATCCAGCGAGCGCTTCACCCCTTCGGTTTCACCGCCCTCGGGAAAACCGAAGATCAGGTCGATGTCCGACGACAGGTTAAGCTCTACCGCTCCCAGCTTGCCCATGCCCAGCACCACCATGTGCTGCGGCTGGCCGCTGCGGTTGCCGATGGGCGTGCCGAATTGCTGGCAATGGCGCGGGTACAGCCATTGGTAGGCTTCGTCGATGGCCGCATCGGCAAGGTCCGACAGGTCGCGGCAGGTTTCGCCAAGTTCCGCCTGACGGGTAATGTCGCGCCAGATAATGCGCAACTGCTGGCGGTTGCGCGCGCGGCGCAGATTGCGCGCCAGCTCGTCCTCGCTCTGTGCCGCCTGGGCTGTTGCGGCGATTTGCCCGCGCAGCTCACCCGGGGCGTATCGCCGCTCCAGCTCGCCACTGGCCAGCAGGGCGAACAGCATGGCGGGCTCGCGCTGGGCCAGGCTGAGCACGAACTCGCTGGCAGCAGCCACCTGGTCGAACTGCTGCCGGTGCAGCGGGCTCCAGGCCTGCAGGTCGAGTTCGGGGTGGCCGGCCACGGCATCGCTGATGAACTGCTGGTTGCGAGTGACCAGCGGCTGCAAGGTGGCAGGCAGATCGGAGGGCAAAGGTAGGCGCATGGTCTATCCTTGATCGGCGTGAAATAGAGGGGAAAAAGCGGCCAAGGGGAAGCCGGACCACGGTTGGACTGTCGTACAAAAGTTGGAAATAGCTGAAAAAAACGAAAACTTGGCAACAAACATCAAGAACCACCCGTTCGCGACACAATGCCAACCAACATGAACGTTTTTCCTCACAAGCCAAGGTGCGACCAAACGTCGCACAAATGTAGTTTTACTACTACTCGTGTCGTGTAAAAGCATGAAATGCGAAAGCAAATGTAGTAAAACTACAACGCGCCGGAAGACACCCCGGTAATCCAAGAATTCACGACGTCTGCCCATAAGGCCAGTCGCAATCTCAGGCAATCGATTCTGGTTGCCTTTCCGCCCTGGAGCAAGCCATGCAAGACCTCGATCCAATCGAAACCCAGGAATGGCTGGATGCCCTGGAGTCGGTCCTCGACAAAGAAGGCGAAGACCGCGCTCATTACCTGATGACCCGTATGGGCGAGCTGGCCACCCGTAGTGGCTCCCAGCTGCCGTATGCGATCACCACGCCATACCGCAACACCATCCCTGTCACCCACGAAGCACGCATGCCTGGCGACCTGTTCATGGAACGCCGCATTCGCTCGATGGTGCGTTGGAACGCGCTGGCCATGGTCATGCGTACCAACCTGAAAGACTCGGACCTGGGCGGACACATCTCTAGCTTCGCCTCCAGTGCCACCCTGTACGACATCGGCTTCAACTACTTCTTCCAGGCCCCTACCGAAGAACACGGCGGCGACCTGGTCTTCTTCCAGGGCCACGCTTCGCCTGGCGTCTACGCCCGTGCCTTCATGGAAGGCCGTATCAGCGAAGACCAGATGAACAACTTCCGTCAGGAAGTGGACGGCAACGGCCTGTCTTCGTACCCGCACCCATGGTTGATGCCTGACTTCTGGCAGTTCCCGACCGTTTCGATGGGTCTGGGCCCAATCCAGGCGATCTACCAGGCACGCTTCATGAAGTACCTGGAAGCCCGTGGCTTCATCCCGGCCGGCAAGCAGAAGGTCTGGTGCTTCATGGGCGACGGTGAGTGCGACGAGCCGGAATCCCTGGGTGCAATCGCCCTGGCCGGCCGCGAGAAGCTGGACAACCTGATCTTCGTCATCAACTGCAACCTGCAGCGCCTCGACGGCCCGGTTCGCGGCAACGGCAAGATCATCCAGGAACTCGAAGGCGTGTTCCGTGGCGGTGGCTGGAACGTCAACAAAGTCGTCTGGGGCCGTTTCTGGGACCCACTGCTGGCCAAGGACACCAACGGTGCCCTGCAGCGCCGCATGGACGAAGTCATCGACGGCGAATACCAGAACTACAAAGCCAAAGACGGCGCGTATGTTCGCGAGCACTTCTTCAACACCCCGGAACTCAAGGCCATGGTCGAAGACCTGTCCGACGAAGAGATCTGGAAGCTCAACCGTGGCGGTCACGACCCGTACAAGGTCTACGCGGCGTATCACCAGGCTGTGAACCACAAAGAGCAGCCGACCGTCATCCTGGCCAAGACCATCAAGGGTTACGGCACCGGTGCTGGCGAAGCCAAGAACACCGCGCACAACACCAAGAAGGTCGACGTCGACAGCCTGCGTCACTTCCGTGACCGCTTCGACATCCCGGTCAAGGATGCCGACCTGGAGAACCTGCCGTTCTTCAAGCCGGAAGAAGGTTCTGCCGAAGCCAAGTACCTGGCCGAGCGCCGCGCAGCCCTGGGTGGCTTCGTACCGCAGCGCCGCGCCAAGAGCTTCAGCGTGCCGACCCCGCCACTGGAAACGCTGAAAGCGATCCTGGACGGCTCGGGCGACCGCGAAATCTCCACCACCATGGCCTTCGTGCGTATTCTGGCGCAGCTGGTCAAGGACAAGGACATCGGCCAGCGCATCGTCCCGATCATCCCGGACGAAGCCCGTACCTTCGGTATGGAAGGCATGTTCCGCCAGTTGGGCATCTACTCGTCGGTCGGCCAGCTCTACGAGCCAGTCGATAAAGACCAGGTGATGTTCTACCGCGAAGACAAGAAGGGCCAGATCCTCGAGGAAGGCATCAACGAAGCCGGCGCCATGTCGTCGTTCATCGCTGCCGGTACCTCGTACAGCTGCCACAACCAGCCGATGCTGCCGTTCTACATCTTCTACTCGATGTTCGGTTTCCAGCGTATTGGCGACCTGGCCTGGGCCGCTGGCGACAGCCGCACCCGTGGCTTCCTGATCGGCGGTACCGCCGGCCGTACCACCCTCAACGGTGAAGGCCTGCAGCACGAAGACGGTCACAGCCACATGATGGCGGGCACCATCCCGAACTGCCGCACCTACGATCCGACCTACGGCTACGAGCTGGCGGTGATCATCCAGGACGGCATGAAGAAGATGACCGAAGAGCAACAGGACATCTTCTACTACATCACCGTGATGAACGAATCCTACCAGCAGCCAGCCATGCCGGCCGGTGTCGAGGAAGGCATCATCAAGGGCATGTACCTGCTGGAAGAGGACACCCGCGAAGCCGCACACCACGTACAGCTGATGGGCTCCGGCACCATCCTGCGCGAAGTCCGCGAAGCCGCGAAGATCCTGCGTGAAGAGTTCAACGTCGGTGCCGACGTGTGGAGCGTCACCAGCTTCAACGAACTGCGCCGTGACGGCCTGGCCGTGGAACGCGCCAACCGCCTGAAGCCTGGCCAGAAGCCACAGCAGACCTACGTCGAGCAGTGCCTGAACGGTCGCAAAGGCCCGGTTATCGCCTCTACCGACTACATGAAGCTGTTCGCCGAGCAGATTCGCCAGTGGGTACCGAGCAAAGAGTTCAAAGTCCTGGGTACCGACGGTTACGGTCGCAGCGACAGCCGCAAGAAGCTGCGTCACTTCTTCGAAGTCGACCGCCACTTCGTGGTGCTGGCTGCCCTGGAAGCCCTGGCTGACCGTGGCGAGATCGAACCCAAGGTTGTTGCAGACGCTATCGTCAAGTTCGGTATCGACCCGGACAAGCGCAACCCACTGGACTGCTGAGGAGTATTTTTAAGTGAGCGAACTCATTCGCGTACCTGACATCGGCAGCGGTGAAGGTGAAATCATCGAGCTGTTCGTCAAGGTCGGTGATCGTATCGAGGCTGACCAGAGCCTGCTGACCCTGGAGTCCGACAAGGCCTCCATGGAAATTCCGGCGCCCAAGGCCGGCGTCATCAAGGAACTGAAGGTCAAGCTGGGCGACCGCCTGAAAGAAGGCGACGAACTGCTGGTCCTGGAAGCCGAGGGCGCCGCTGCTGCGGCCCCTGAGGCTCCGGCTGCTGCCGCTGCTCCAGCTCAGGCTGCTGCGCCGGCCCCGGCCGCCGAAGCCGCCCCTGCTCCGGCCGCAGCCCCGGCTGCCGCCAGCGTGCAGGACATCCACGTGCCGGACATCGGTTCGTCGGGCAAGGCCAAGATCATCGAAGTGCTGGTCAAAGTCGGCGACACCGTCGAAGCCGACCAGTCGCTGATTACCCTGGAGTCCGACAAGGCTTCCATGGAAATCCCGTCGCCGGCCGCCGGCGTGGTCGAAGAAGTGCTGTGCAAGCTGGAAGACGAAGTCGGCACTGGCGACCTGATCTTCAAGCTGAAAGTGGCGGGTGCCGCCCCGGCTGCCGCGCCGACACCGGCTGCTGCTGCTCCTGCACCAGCCAAGGCTGAGGCTGCTCCGGCTGCCGCACCTGCCGCTGCCGCCCCGGCTGCTGCCCCTGCACCGGCTGCGACCGCACCGGCCGCTGGCAGCAATGCCAAGGTTCACGCAGGCCCCGCTGTTCGTCAGCTGGCCCGTGAATTCGGTGTCGAGCTGGGTGCAGTTGCTGCCACCGGCCCGCACGGTCGCATCCTGAAAGAAGACGTGCAGGTCTACGTCAAGGCCATGATGCAGAAAGCCAAGGAAGCGCCGGCAGCCGCCGGTGCGACCGGTGGTGCTGGCATCCCGCCGATCCCTGCCGTGGACTTCAGCAAGTTCGGTGAAGTGGAAGAAGTGGCCCTGACCCGCCTGATGCAGGTCGGTGCTGCCAACCTGCACCGCAGCTGGCTCAACGTGCCGCACGTGACCCAGTTCGACTCTGCCGACATCACCGAGCTGGAAGCCTTCCGCGTTGCGCAGAAGGCCGTGGCCGAGAAAGCTGGCGTGAAGCTGACCGTGCTGCCTCTGCTGCTCAAGGCCTGCGCCTTCCTGCTCAAGGAACTGCCGGACTTCAACAGCTCGCTGGCGCCAAGCGGCAAGGCCATCATCCGCAAGAAGTACGTGCACATCGGCTTTGCCGTGGACACCCCGGACGGCCTGCTGGTCCCTGTGATCAAGAACGTCGACCAGAAGAGCCTGCTGCAACTGGCTGCCGAAGCCGCTGCACTGGCCGAGAAGGCGCGCACCAAGAAGCTGTCGGCCGACGAGATGCAAGGCGCTTGCTTCACCATCTCCAGCCTCGGCCACATTGGCGGCACCGGCTTCACGCCGATCGTCAACGCGCCGGAAGTGGCTATCCTGGGCGTCTCCAAGGCGACCATGCAGCCAGTCTGGGATGGCAAGGCCTTCCAGCCAAAGCTGATGCTGCCGCTGTCGCTGTCCTACGATCACCGTGTGATCAACGGCGCTGCCGCCGCGCGCTTCACCAAGCGCCTGGGCGACGTGCTGGGCGATATCCGCACCATGCTGCTGTAAGCCAGCACACTGCCCCTCCTTGCGAGGGGCAGTACCCTTTTCGAGCTGCCACGCTCGTACCTCAACCCCGTCGATTGGCGGGGCTTTTTTTTGCCTGGAAAAAGCTGGGAGGGCTTCGCCCTCCTTTCGCGACACAAGGCCGCTTGTGTCTTGATGGGGGATTAGAATCTGGAGTGAGAGCGGTGAATGGCAAGCTGAATGCC
>NZ_JBYSYE010000024.1:0-79428 GCF_058782925.1 Pseudomonas sp. FW305-E2
ACTTGTACCTGCGGCGACAGGGCGACGACCTCGTTCCAATCGGCCTCGCGCACGGTGCGCATGTCGTAGCCCCAGCGCTCGAAATGCGCTCCCACGCCCAGGCCCACGATCACCTGCTTGACTTTGGGTTTGAGGGCCAGGATGGAGGGATAGTCCAGGTGGTCGTAGTGGTCGTGGCTGATCAGCAGCGCATCGACCTCGGGCATGTCGTCGGCCGTGTAGATGCTGGTGCCCTCGAAGGCCTTGTTCGCTGCCGGTATGGGTGCGGCGTTGGTGCTGAAGACTGGATCGATCAGGATGCGCTTGCCGTCCAGTTGGATGAAGTAGGCGGAATGGCCGAGCCAGACCACCAGGTCCTGCGCGGGGTCGAGCGCCTTGAGATCGGTCTTGATGGCGGGAATCGCGCCAGGCGGACGGGGTTGGCCCTTCTCCCCAAAGAGGGTCTCCATCCACATCGACAGCTCGGACTGGTCTGTCGTCTTCATGGGCGTGTCGATCTGGTTGCGGAACACGCCATCGGCATGGTTGGGCGAGTGTTCGATGCGCGCCAACCGTTCGCTGCTGGGCAGCTCCCCGAACACGGGTTGCTGCAAGTAGGCGAACACACCGACGACGCCGAGGATGGCGATACCGACAAAGGCCATGAGAAGTCGAGTCCAGAATCTTTTCATGCAGGGGATACCGTGGTGGGGGCCATCACGACAGCTTCGTGCCGGTGGCGCGGGCGAGTTCGGTCAGCAGCAGATCTTGGAACCGGGTGTCGTTGATGGCGGCATGCGGCTGCTCGCGCCGCTGGTGGTGCCAGTAGCCGCCGCTGGTCAGTGCTTCGGGATCGCCGCTGGTGGCGAGCCATTCCTGGGTCAGGTGGCCCAGTCTCAGGTCGTCGGGCGCGCTTGGGCCGCCCATCCTGGTCGGCACCCAGCCCGGATCAACGGCGTTGCTGTACACCTCGGGCCACAGCCGTGCGACGGCCGCTGCCAGCGTGGTCACGAAGAGCTTGCTGTCCGAGTAGCTCCCGGTGGACGTGCGGCCGGTCCAGTCCATGCCGGCCAGGCTGGCGCGTCCGCCCCGGTGCATGCTGCTGCTCAGGTAGATCAGGCGCTTGGGGCGCTGGATCAGCGACGTGAGCAGGTATGGTGCGACGACGTTGACGACCAGCAGTTGCGCGCCATTGAGGACGCCCGCGTTGTGGACGATGGCATCCATTGCGCCGATCGCATTGACCTGGCGGGCGAGATCGCGAATCTGCGCAAGGTCGGACAGGTCGCCGACCGTGGCGACGGCGCCATGGTCCACGAGTTCCTTCACGGCCGACATACGGGCTTGCGAGCGCACATGCACGACCACTTCGTGGCCCTGGGCCATCAAGGTCTTGGCCGTGGCGTAGCCCAGTCCATCGGCCGAGCCGGTAACGAAAACGCGCGCCTTGCCGCCTCGTTGTGCGTTGGGCATGAAAGCCTTATTTCGGGAGTCCGCCGGTGTCTGTGCCCTGGATGTCGCTGCACCCAGGAGTGAGCCGGCCATCAACGCCGAACCCAGTCCGACGCCTGCTGTGAGAAATGTTCGACGGTCCATGGGCATGTCCTCCTATCAGGCCGCCTGGGTTTGGATAGCCCGCGGCGGCATAACGTTATCGAGATGAAGCAGACGGCAGCCCCTTGCTGAACGCCTTGGCATGGAACACCGTCGCCCCTTGTCCTTTGTCCATGTCACTGGTGACGACGTACAGGTCGTTCCTGTCCGGGTGGATGGCCAGGCTGGTGGAGGCCAGGTTGTGGCCGCCATCGCGTCCGGGCAGCAGTACCTGGCCGATGGGAATGCCGTTGCGGTTGAAGACCAGCACGCGGCCTTGCCCGTAGATCGCTACGTACACATTGCCATCGGCGTCTGCGCGCATCGAGTCCGGTGCCGGGCCGACGAAGTGGTAGGCAATGGCCGAGCCGATGGGCGCGATGGTGGTGGCATCCGCCAGTTCGATTCGGTGCAGCAGGTTGCGACCAAACTCCGTTGCCCACAGCGACTTGCCATCGGGACTGAGCGCAAGGCCGTTCGCCATCGCAAGGTTGGGCAGGACGGGCTTGATGGTCAGGTCCGGCGAGGCGTAGTACACGCCGCCCTTGGGCTCGGTCGCATTCCCCTTGAAATCGGTGAAGTAGAAGCCGCCGCGCGCATCGAATACCAGGTCGTTGGGCATGTACCCGGCCACGGGCGGCACGATCGGCTGCAGGCCCGAGCCGTCCGGGTTCACCGCGTAGATCGCGCCCCGGTTCTTCTGGATGTCCAGTGCCGCGATGAAGAGGCGCCCGTCAGGATGGAAGGCCAACCCGCCCGGATGAAGGGCATCGAGGGTGACCACGGTGGACAACTGCTTGTCCGGCGTCAGGCGCAGCACGCGACGACCGCTCACGTCGCAGAAAAGCAGGTTGCCGCTGCCTTTGAAAATCGCACCTTCGAGGATCAGGCCCTCGTGGGAAACCTTGAACCAGGGTTCGGCCACGACCGTCTGCAAGGCGCGTTCCGAGGGTGGAATCGGAACGGCACTCTGCGTCTGTGCGTCGTAGGCCAATCCTGCGGCAGCGCCTTGCTGCGCCGATGCGGCCGACGTGAAGCCCATCCCGGCAACCAGGCAGACGGCGACCACCACTGCGCTTGCTCTGGATTTCTTGTTGGCGCCAGGCCTGCGCACGTGTGCGCAGGCCGGTTTGCAAATGGACGTCCGAATCATGGCGCCGCCCTTACCAAGGCTGGTTCGCAGGACCGATCGTGAACTCGTTGACTGTCGTGTCCTCGGGAAGATCGATGGCGAAGGCGACGACATCGGCGATCCGATCCGGGGAAATACCGTATTTGTCGTAGATGCCCTGCATCTGGTGGAGCGATTCCTTGTCGCTGAACGTGCTCAGCAGTTCGGTGTTGATGGCGGCGGGGTAGAGCGTCGCGGTGCGGATGTTCGTGCCTTCCATTGCTGACTCCATGCGCAAGACTTCCATGAAGTCACGCACGAACCACTTGGTACCGCCGTACACGGCACCGCCCGGGTAGGCCTTGAGCCCGGCGACCGAAGACACGGCGATCACGTGGCCAGACTTCTGCGCCACGAAGGACGGCAGCACTGCGGCCACGCCATTTAGCACGCCCTTGATATTGACATCGACCATTTGGTGCCACTCGGCGGTTTTAAGGGCCGACAGCGGCGCGTTCGGCATCAGACCGGCATTCAGGAAAACTACGTCCACGTGACCGAACGTGTCCTTGGCTAGCTTGACGATCGCGTCGTTGTCTTCCTGCTTGGTGACGTCCAGGGCCTGATAGATCGCCTGGCCGCCGCTTTGCTGGATCTCGTGCGCGATGCGCTTGAGGTTTTCTTCGCGGCGCGCACCTAACACGACCTTGGCGCCCTTGCACGCGAGCAGCTTTGCGGTTGCCTCGCCGATGCCGGCGGATGCGCCGGTGATGATGACGACTTTATCTTTGATCATGATGTTTCTCTGCCTCTGGTAGGTGCGCCCGCAAGGTCTGCCGGCGCGAAGAATCGTTGTTTCGCCTCAGTACACGGTGAAGCCGCCATCCACGACGAGGGCCTGGCCGGTCACGAAGCTCGAACCGGAACTGCACAGCCAAAGCACCGCGCCGGCGATCTCGTCGCCCGTGCCCAGTCGCTTCATCGGCAGGTCGCGCAGCAGGTCGTCCATCGCCAGCATTCCGCTGTCGAGCATCTTGGTGACCATTGGTGTGCTGATCGTGCCGGGGCACACGGCATTGACGCGCACGCCGCGGGTGGCGTATTCGAGGGCTGCGCTCTTGGTCAGTCCGATCACGCCGTGCTTGGTGCCGTGGTAGGCGGCCATCATGGCCCGCCCCGTGATGCCGCCGATGGACGAGCAGTTGACGATCGCGCCGCTGCCTTGCTTGCGCATCTGCTTGAGTTCGTGCTTCATGCAGGCCCACACGCCGCGCTGATTGATGGCGCTGATGAGGTCGTAGTCCTGCGCCGACTGATCGGCGATTTCCGAAGCAGGAACCTGGATGCCTGCGTTGTTGTAGGCGGCATCCAGGCGGCCGAAGGTGGCGACGGTACGCTCGACCATAGCCGCCACCTGGTCTTCATCAGCGACGTCGCAGACCACGGCGATGGCCTTGCCGCCAGCGGCGGTGATCTCTTCCACAGCCTTCAGCAGCGGGGCCTCCTCGCGGCCCGCCAGGGTGACAGCGGCGCCCGCCTTTGCGAACGCGCGCGCCGTATCCAGCCCCATGCCAGAACCAGCGCCGGTAACCAAGGCGACCTGCCCGGTGAAGTCGTAAGTGACGCTCATGGAAATCTCCTTGTCAGATCAAAAAATCAGGCCGCCAGCGATGCGTTATCGATCACGAAGCGGTACTTCACGTCGCCCTTGAGCATGCGTTCATAGGCGTCATTGATCTGGTCGGCACGGATCATTTCGATGTCCGCGACGATCCCGTGCTCGGCGCAGAAGTCCAGCATTTCCTGCGTCTCGGGAATCCCGCCGATCGCCGAGCCAGCCAGGCTGCGGCGCTTCAGGATCAGGTTGAACACCTCGGGCGACGAGTGCGGCGAAACCGGCGCGCCGACCAGCGTCATCGTGCCGTCGCGCTTGAGTAGCACGAAGAACGCATCGAGGTCATGAGGGACGGCCACGGTGTTGAGGATGAAGTCGAAGCTGTTGGCGTGCGCCGCCATCTCTGCGGGGTTGCGCGAAACCACCACCTCGTCGGCGCCTAGCGCCTTGGCCGCCTCGCGCTTGGATTCCGAGGTGGTGAACGCCACCACGTGCGCGCCCATGGCATGCGCGAGCTTGATGCCCATGTGGCCCAGGCCGCCGATGCCGACCACGCCCACCTTGTGGCCCGGTCCCACCTTGCAGTGGCGCAGCGGCGAGTACGTGGTGATGCCCGCGCACAGCAGCGGCGCCACGGCGGCGAGCTGCGCCTCGGGGTGGCGGATGCGCAGCACATAGCGCTCATGCACCACGACCTGCTGCGAGTAGCCGCCCAGTGTGTGGCCCGGCGCGTCGGACGTGGGGCCGTTGTAGGTGCCGACCATGTGGTCGCAGTAATTCTCCAGGCCTTCATCGCAGTCGGCGCAGTGCTTGCAGCTATCGACGATGCAGCCGACGCCCACCAGATCGCCGGGCTTGAAGCCCGACACGTGTGCGCCCACCGCCGAAACGCGGCCGACGATCTCGTGACCCGGCACGCAGGGATAGAGCGTCCCCGCCCACTCGGCGCGCACCTGGTGGATGTCGGAATGGCACACGCCACAGTAGGCGATGTCGATCTGTACGTCCTGCGCACCCGGCGCGCGACGGGTGATGGCTATGGATTCGAGGGGGTGGTCGCCGGCGGGGGCACCGTAGGCTTTGACTGTCATGTGTGATTCCTTGGATTGAGTGGGCTGGCCTCGCAGTGCTGGCCAGAATCAGTACGCCAGAAAGCGGCCCGCGACGATGACCCCCGCCCATACAAAAGCCGACACCAATGCGGAGACCTTCGCCGACAGCGGAGGAAGGGCATGCACATCCCAATCGGCCACCGTCCGGTAGATGCCCTTGTGGAAGACCAGCACATTGATGCCTGCGACAGCGATGAGTCCGAATTTCCATGGTGCAGCCTCGGCAGCGGCCACCACGGTCGCCTGGGCACTGAGCAGTGCGATACCCGTGGTCGCGACGATGGTCAGACCGATGTGGGAGACAGGCAGCAGACAGCGCGCGGCCATGGTCACGGGCACGATGCGGTGCCCGGTTCCCAACAGTCGAAGGTCGAAAGTGAAAGCTGGGCCGACAAGGAGCGCGATCCCAAGGATGTGGATTGACTCCAGCGCGGGATAGAGGTACTGGGCATTGCGTACCGTCTCGCCGAGTGCAGAGTCCTGCAGCACCATCAGCCACGCGCTGAGAAGTTCAGGCATACGCAGCAGCTCAGTTCCGTCCAGAGTTCGACAGCGGTGCGCGTACCGGGAGCGTGTTGCCGAGCACCTGGTTCACCGGCACGGCGTCATCCCCGTACCAGAACACGACCGGGCGAAACATGCCCTGATCCGTCCGATTGATGTAGCCGACCGCCTGGAAGCGCTCTCCGACGTTCAGCGCACGCCCCAAGCCCCATCTGCCCGACCAGGCCGGCGGGGCAATGATGACCTCCAGCTTCTGGCGGCTGCCCTTGTAGGAGGGCGCGGCGTTGACCCGCACACTGTCCTCGGGGTCCTGCAACTGCTCGGGAATCGCCAGCTTGGGCGTCTGGGCAGGCAGGTTGCGATCCAGGGTCACATCGAAAAGGGAGTGCGGGTTGCCCCAGACTCCTTTCGATGAGACCGTCCCGGAAATATAGACGAGCCGATCGGTGTCGAAGGCGGCCCAACCATGGTGCGCGAACGCCGGCGTTGTCGGCAGCAAGGCCAGGAAGAACGACGCGATCATCGCAAGCCTGGCGAGGCTGGGTAGGCGGTGAGTGTTCATGGTCTCTGCACTCCTGGCGTTCACTTGGCTGCGACCTGCTTCAGGTGTTCGCCGAAGAAGGCCGTCATCTTGTCGAAGGGGATCTTGTCCACGCGGTCGTACAGATCGATGTGGCTCGCTCCCGGGACGATCACCAGTTCCTTGGGCTCGGCAGCGGCGGCATAGGCGGTCTGGGCGAAGTACAGCGAATGGGCCTTCTCGCCATGCACGAACAGGATCGGACGCGGCGAAATCTCCTTGATGTAGGTCAGGATCGGCATGTTCATGAACGACAGCGGCGTGGTGATGGTCCAGGCATTGCCGGAGTTGACCGCGCGCGGGTGGTAGCCGCGCGGCGTCATGTAATACTCGTGGTAATCGACCATGAACTGCGCGTCGCCAGCCTTCACGTCCTTGTTGTAAGGCGGCTGGTAGGCAGGCTTGCCATTCGCGGCGTCCTCCCAGCGCTGCCGGCTCAGTTGCTCCAGCGTCTGCGCGCGCTGCTCCGGGGGCACGACGTCGTTGTAGCCCTTGGACATGATGCGGGTCATGTCGTACATGGTGCTGGCGACAACCGCCTTGACGCGCTTGTCGGCGGCCACCGCGTTCAAGGCGAAGCCGCCCCAGCCGCAGATGCCGATGACGCCGATGCGCTCGCGATCGACGTAGGGCTGCAGGCCGATGAAGTCCACCGCCGCCATGAAATCCTCGGTGTTGACGTCCGGCGAGGCGACGTTGCGAGGCTCGCCGCCGCTCTCCCCGGTGTACGAGCCGTCGAAGGCCAGCGTCACGAAGCCGCGCTCGGCCATGATCTGCGCGTACAGGCCCGAGGACTGTTCCTTTACCGCGCCGAACGGACCGCCGACGACGATCGCCGCCAGCCGCCGGTTCGCCCGGTTCTTGGGCAGGTACAGGTCGGCCGCGAGGGTGATGCCGTAGCGGTTCTTGAAGGCCACCTTCTTTTGATCGACCTTCTCGCTCTTGGGAAACACCTTGTCCCACTGCTGCGTAAGCCGTAAACCGCCAACGTCTTTGGTGGCAATTTCCGCAGAAGCTTGTGCCGTCTGTTCACCAAAAAACGCTGCCAAACCGACAAATATTGAGCCTTGGATAAGGCGCTTCAGAGACGGTCGTTGATCGCTATTCGAGATTTTCAGCGTGACTGTGTTCATGACTTCTTCCTATAACGTGAAGAGGTGTTTTCCAGGCGGCCGACACGGCTCATGTCTGGGATCAGTGATACCGTTTGGGCCGCCTGCTATCGGGATGCAGGCCTTGAGAGCGTACGCAGGTTGATTCGCGCGAGCGCCTTATGCAGAGCGATCTTTTCCATGAAGGGGCGTCGCAAACCGGGCTTTCTAGTTTTTGTCGAAAACGATTCGGACATCATCGCCACCAAGGACCTGGGCCATTCCGACAGGATCATCTATACGGCCGAGGCGTGTGTACGAATAAGGTGAGTCGAAGGTCAGATAGAAAACGACCAGTGTTTGTGAGCCGTAGAGCATCAGATCGCCGTTATGGATCGTGCCAGGTCGACTTGTACGGGTCGGAAGTTCTTTCGGCAGCTTCGCATGCTTTTCGTTACCATTTAGGTCGGCCATGTCGATCGTGAGCGGCAGTAAGGTGGCGAACACGGGCGGCTTCGGTATCAGCCAAGGTGATTGCGAATCGATGTTCACCGACCATCATCCACATATGTACCTCCGCTGATTGAACAGTGTCTGCGATGCCGGAAGGCGCAGCCGACATCTTGGGTTGGGCGGCGTCGCAGCTTCCAAGCACGATCAGACCAAACAACAGGCTCAGACCGTGTAGCGTTTGCCGATACGAGGCGTTGCGGCGCTTGGCGGGCATATGACGGCCACTGCAAGGAACACTATGCTTCATGCTCATCGCGGTCTCCTTGTGTCATGCGTGGTTCAGGCTGACGCTAGTCGGGTTTTCGATCGCGATGTCAGGAATGTCAGGAAGGCCGCGCCCAGCAGCATGGCTGCGCTTGCCACGAAAGTGCTTTGGTAGCCTGTTGAGTCAAACAGTAATCCGCCGATGGTCGAGCCCAACGCGATGGCCAGTTGAATGACCGCTACCATCAGGCCGCCGCCGGCTTCGGCATTTTCAGGCATGACCTGGGCAACCCAGCTCCACCAACCTACCGGTGCAGAGGTCGCCATCAGCCCCCATAAGCCGAGTAGCACCGCGACCGCTGCGGCCAGGGCACCGAATGGAATCAGCATCACTGCGACGCCTGCCATCAAGACAGGAATAGCGACCAGCGTCCCATACAGGCTGTGCCTGAGGACGTTGCCAATTAGTACAGTACCGATGAAACCAGCAATGCCTATCACAAGCAGGATGAGCGAGACCGCAGAGACGCTCACAAGGGGCACGGTCTCGAGGAACGGCCGTACGTAGGTAAATAGTGCGAACTGGCCCATGAAGAAAGCGCCGCATGCGGCCATGCCCAATGCAATTGATCGGTTCTTGAGCACTTTGAAGACATTGGCGGAACCCGTAGACCGGTTCGTATGTTTCATGGGGGGCAGACTGGCCCACTGCCAAACCAGGGCGATTCCTGCCACCGGTACCAAGCAAAAGAAAGCGCCACGCCAGCCTATGATCGAGCCGAGATAACTGCCTAAAGGGGCTGCGATTACCGTAGCGAGCGCATTGCCACCATTGAAGATCGCTAGCGCCTTCGGCACTTGCGCGGCCGGCACCAATCGCATGGCTGTTGCGGCGGACATCGACCAGAAACCACCAATCACCACGCCGATAAGCGCGCGACCGGCCATATACACTGCATAGTTCGAGGCCAGTGCGACCACGGCTCCCGATAGTGCCATGACACCAGTCAGCATCAGCAACAGGGTCTTGCGATTCATGCCTCCGGCCAATGCGGAGATCGACAGACTAGTGAGCACTGCGAACGCGCCGGAGATCGCAATGCCTTGACCAGCCATGCCCTCGGAGACATTCAGATCTGCTGCGATTGGGGTGAGCAAGCTCACAGGCATAAACTCGGATGCAATCAGTGCGAAGATGCACAAAGACATCGCAAACACGCCTGCCCAATTGGCGGGCTGGCCACTGGTGTCTTGCTGTATGTGGGTCGCCTTTGCGGCTACGGTACTTTTGGGGGAAGCCATGATCGTCTTCGTTATCTCGATTGACTGGTAATCCTTGCCACAGCTTGGTAATCCACGACCTTCGTGTGAGCTAGCCGTCCGGACGATGGGGGAGGGCGAATGGAGCTACTTAATCACTTCGATCCGAACGCTGAACTCGCCGTCCATACTTGCCAATTGCTTCAGCCCGGAGGTGAAGCGGCCAAGGTGGATCAGATCATTGGAATGTCGAAAGTCACGGTAATAGGCGACCAGATTTCCCCACGGCGCATACAAGGCGAAGTCACCCACTGATGGGGTCAACCCGAAAGTAGCGCTTGTGGTCGAGAGCTTGCGTGGCGGATAAGCAATCTTCTCGACGCTGTTGTAGTCGCTGAACTTCAATGTCAGCGGCAGCATGGAGACCAGGTCGCGGGTGCTCGGATTGTCTATTAGCTCCACCAGTGCTTCGCCGCCGTTGAAGCTCATCTTTATCGTGGTCACTTCATTCGTCCTGTTCGACAGGGTTGCATTCTCGTGAGTGGGCGCAGTCTGAACAGTGCCTGTATGGGTCTGATCTTGCCGTGCAACTGCGCCAAAACTCACAGACAGGGTGGCTGCAAGCAGGGCGCCGGTCAGCGCGTTGGTGCGCCTTCTCTTCGTTTTCACTCTCCAGGCTCCAGTGGCTTACGAGCTGATTACGCACCGCCCCCAATGCCTCGGCTAGGAGCTCCTAGTTCATGCAGGACGGGTACACTTCGGCCATGTCGAAAAACGGATGTCACGACCGGAAGCATCGCGAATTGTTCGCAGGCTCGTCGCACGGTCCGCGCCGCGATCGTAGTGACCGGGGCTGTTGCCCATCCAGTCAACGTCAGGGTCAGAGACCTGAAGGCTACGGGTAGGCAGCCAAGTGAAAAGGCCGCTCCTAAGGCTGCTATTCCCGTAGTTTCCTAAAAACCGCGGCGACCTGCCGTTACGGTAAATATTCTTGCAGCCTTTTGATCATTTGGAGGTGAAGTCATGTTCGATCCCTGCAAGTCATAAGGAAGCAGAAAAGCCTTCGGCCCTGCGGTACGCATGCTCCTGATTATGGGCCCATACGGTTCTGAGAATTCCAAGAAGGAGTTTTATGTAAACACTTACTTTGGCATGTCGCTAGCTAATCGATTCTTAAAGGGCCTATTAGCTGCACTAATCAGTATTTTGTGGGACACTTGAGCGATGGTCAGGCGTAATCTCAACGATCTTTTGTCATTCGTAACGATCGCTCGCGAAGGCAGCTTCACACGGGCTGCTTCGGTATTGGGCGTGACTCAGTCTGCCCTCAGTCAGGCGATCAGCGGGCTTGAGGCCAGGTTAGAGATTCGTTTGCTCACGCGAACCACGCGTAGCGTGTCGCCTACGGCAGCAGGTGAGCGCTTACTGAAAGCGATCGGTCATCGTTTTGACGAGATCGAGGCAGAGCTCGACGAACTGACCGAAATGCGCGATAAGCCTGCAGGTACTGTGCGTATCACCTGTGGAGAACACATTCTTAGAGCGTACCTACTCCCCAAGCTCACGCACCTGCTGCGCGAGTATCCCGATATCAAGATGGAATTCGATATCAATTATGGTTTTCGAGATATCGTGGCCGACCGTTTCGATGCAGGCGTACGCTTAGGAGATACCATTGACAAGGACATGATTGCGGTGCCAATAGGTCCTCGATTGCGGATGGCTGCTGCGGCCTCTCCGATGTATTTTGAAAGCCAGCCCATTCCCAAGAGTCCACGCGACCTGTTGAAGCACAGCTGCATAAATCAGCGTATGCAAACAGCGGGAGGGTTGTATGTCTGGGAGTTCGAGCGCCAGGGGCAGCAGTTGAATGTACGGGTGGATGGCCAGCTGGTTTTCAACACGTCTCCCAGCATGGTTGATGCAGCTTTGGCAGGTTTGGGCATCGCATTTCTCCCGGAGGAGGAATTCGCACCGCATCTGGAAAATGGCCGCCTCGTTCGAGTGTTGGAGGACTGGTGCGCTCCGTTCCCCGGTTACTTTTTGTATTACCCAAGCCGCCGTCAGCCGTCGCGTGCCTTCACTTTAGTGATGAATGCCCTTCGCATGTGAGGCAACGTGATCGAGGCGGTCAGCGTTCATGCTTACCACGGTTGGCGGAAAGCTCGAGCGGTGTGTCTACATCCAATCGCACGCCAGGGTCATCGACCTCGATCATGATACAAGCATGCAGGTTGCTCTGGATCACCTGTTTGCTGTCCTGATGCCCTTGCAATTGTGTCAGCGCTCGCCAGAACTGACGGCCGAAGATCACGGGATGGCCGCTTCCCCCGGTAAAGGGGAACGATGATCCGTGTGCTGCTGGCATGCCTGCGCAGACGTTGCAGTGTTCCAAGGCATATCCAGGGCACGTCCCCAGCATCACTGCTACTGCTTCGGTCTGGCTTGTAGCGAAGAACTTCAAAGGTCTTTGGGCGCCTAAGGATGACACCGATTCCAGTCTTCAGCAGGCATGTTCAGCCAGCGCATCCAGCGGCAGGTGCAAACTATCGTCAGCAGCAAATGCTTCTAAAAGATACTCCACCACCACGCGTACACGAGGGGCGATCAGGGCGCGATGGGGATACTGGATCACCATCTCATAGCTACCTGGATGATGCTGCATGTGGAGTACGACCTTCAACCTGCCGGCCATCAAATATTTCCAAGCCAGGTGAACAGCGACCTGTGCTACGCCAATGCCGTCGCATGCCGCTTCGACCAGAGTTTCCGGTGCGGAGAGCGTCAAGACCGCCGAATCCGTCGGGTCAAGGGTGGTGATGCTGCCGTCGGCTGCCCGGAAGCTCCAGGCATCCACCATGCCGCTCAGGAACCGCCGTGCGACCAGTCGGTGGTGCGCCAGATCCTCGACGGCGCGCGGCACTCCCTGGCGAGCGAGATACCCGTCAGACGCGACCAGCACCGTGTTGAGGTGACAAACCGGACGCGATACCAGCGCGGAGTCCCGGATGTGGCCACCACGCAGGCCCAGGTCATAACCGTCCCCCACGAGATCGACCACGCGGTCGTCGAAATCTACGGCGATCGACAATCCCGGGTAGCGCGTCAGCAGGCCGGGCAGGACGGGCATTAAATGCTCCCGGCCAAAGGCGGCGCTCGTGGAGATGCGCACACGTCCGTTAGGTTCGGCGCGCTGCGCAGCAACCGCATCGACAGCGGCATCGAGAGCTTCCAGGGCTACCCGTGCCTGGCGAAGAAATACGGTGCCCTCATCCGTGAGGCTGAGGGTTCGCGTCGTGCGGTTCAGCAGACGCACTCCTAGGGCGGCTTCCAGACTGGCGACGGTCTTGCTGACTGCGGCGGACGAAACACCCAGCACGCGCGCAGCGGCCGCAAAGCTGCCGGCGTCCACGGCCTGGACAAAGGAAAGGATGGCTCTTACCCGATGCGACGAATCCATGAAATCTCCCTTGCTGAGGCCGGTCCACGCGAAGCGGCCGCACTACTATCAACCCTAGGTTAATAGTACAACAACCAACTCCCTACTTACGGTTGATTGTTAAGGCCGGCACCATGCACACAGCATCTGCAAAAGGAGAGTTCCGATGTCTGTTTGCATCATCTACGACAGTGGCACCGGCCACACCAAGAAACAGGCCGAGGCCATCGCCCAAGGCGTCCGCAGCGTTCCCGGCGCTGAAGCCCAATTGATCGCCGTGGCTGACGGCCCGATCGACTGGGAAGCGCTGGCGGCCAGCGACGCCATCATCTTCGGCTCACCCACCTATAACGGCACGATCAGCGCCCGGTTCAAGAAGTTCATGGAGGACTCGACCCGGACTGCCTGGGTGCCGCAGACCTGGCGCAACAAGATCGCCGCCGGCTTCACCAATTCCGGTTCGATGCATGGTGACAAACTCAATTCGTTGATCGCTCTGGCGCTATTCGCGGCGCAGCACGGCATGGTCTGGGTCGGCCTGGACCTGTTCCCGGGCAAGAGCAACGACGAGCTGAACCGCGTGGGCGGCTGGCTGGGCGCGATGGCGTTCTCCAAGGACGAATCGCCCGAACTGTCCCCCATCAAGAGCGACTTGGACACGGCCCAGCACCTGGGCAAGCGCGTGGCCGAACTGGCCCAGCAATTCAATGCTGGACGCGGCTGATACAGAAAGGACCTCATTATGAAGACCTTGAGCTATGCAGCTCCATCCGCGACGGATGCCTTGGCTCCGTTCCAGTTCGAGCGGCGTTCACCGCGGCCCGATGACGTCGTGCTGGATGTCCTCTACTGCGGTGTCTGCCACACCGACCTGCACATCGCGCGTAACCACGGTGGATATACCCGCTATCCGGTCGTGCCCGGTCACGAGATCATCGGGCGCGTGACCCAGGTAGGCAGCGGCGTCACCCGCTTCAAAGTCGGCGACATCATCGGCGTCGGCTGCATGGTCGATTCCTGCCAGCACTGCAATCCGTGTCAGCAGGGCTTTGAGCAACACTGCGTGGAAGGTGCCACCTTCACCTACAACGGCACCGATCGACACGACCACCAGCCGACCTACGGCGGTTACTCGAAGCAGATGGTCGTGTGCGAAAAATTCGTCCTTCGCATCCCCGATGGGCTCGACCTAGCCGGCGCTGCGCCGCTGCTGTGCGCCGGTATCACCACCTGGGATCCGCTGCACCAGTGGGGCGCGGGTCCCGGCAAGAAGGTTGCTGTCGTTGGCCTGGGCGGCCTGGGCCACATGGCCCTGAGGCTGGCCAAGGCACTCGGCGCCGAGGTCACGCTGTTCACTCGTTCGCCCGGCAAGGAAGAGGATGCCCGTCGTCTTGGGGCCGGTCACGTCGTGCTGTCGAGCGATGCACAGCAGATGGCGGCCGTGGCCGGCCAGTTCGACCTCATCGTGGATACCGTGCCCTACGAGCACGACGTCAATCCCTACCTGCCGACGCTGACCTTCAACGGCACGCTGGTACTGGTCGGCTACATGGGGCCGCTGAATGAACCCGTGGCGGCGGGCGCGCTGGTGTTCGGCCGCAAGGCCATCGCTGGCTCCTTCATTGGCGGCGTCGCGGCGACGCAGGAGATGCTGGATTTCTGCGGCAAGCACGGTGTCGTGTCGGACGTCGAGGTGATCCCGATGCAGCAGATCAACGAGGCCTACGAGCGCATGCTCAAGAGCGACGTGAAGTATCGGTTCGTCATCGACATGGCATCGCTCCAGCAGGAAGAAGCGTGAGATGAGTACGGCGGCTGGCATCTCGGTACCGGCCCCGACCACAAGAAGCACAAAGCATGAGTAACAACCCTGACATCCAGGAGACCGACCCGTTGTTTCGGATGATCGGCGCCGTCACCCCGGTCCTGGTGCCATACACCAAGGGCCGGATCGTCGATGAACTCTGGAGCCGGCCCAGTCTCGCGGCACGGGAGCGCGCCATCGTCTCGGTGTCAATCCTGGTGTCGCGCAATGCCAGCAGCGCTTATGTCCACTACCTGAACAAGGCGCTCGACAGCGGCCTGCAGCCGGCCGAGCTGTCCGAGCTTCTGGCGCACCTGGCGTTCTATACCGGCTTTGGCTACGCCTTCGGCGCGGTCGGCGTGCTCAAGGGCATCTTCGATGAGCGCGGCATTGGCGTCGATCAGTTGCCGGGGACTGCGCCCGAACTGCTGGCGATGGAAGATGTCCTGCCCGATGCGGCCGAGCGCACTGCCGTGCTGGCGGCCGACGCCGCCCCGGCTTCAGAGGCATTGCAACACTTCACCGACGAGCTGCTGCATGGCGAGGTCTGGCGGCGCCCGAGCCTGGCAGCACGTGACCGCGCGCTGGCGACGATTGCCTCCCACTCTGCCCAAGGGCAATCGGCATCACTGCCGGCCTACCTGGGCCATGCGCTGAAACTCGGAGTGACCAAGCAGGAGATCGGCGAGCTGCTGGCTCATGTCGCCTTCTACAGCGGATGGGGCAATGCGATCCAAGCAGCTCGAGTCATCACTCAGCACTACGGAAGCGATTCTTTCTGAGCGAGTGGAAATCGGTACGCCGTCATGCTTGGGTGAGGCGGATGATCTGCTTCGCGCAGTAAGCACCAGCAAGGATCACTCCGAAGAGCCTTAAAGTTTGCATGGCAAGAACGAAACTCACGTCGGCATGGGTTTCGATCGCGATGATCGCCATTATGTCCATACCTCCCGGACTGGTAGCGAGGTACATGGAGAGAAAGTCTCTCTCGAGCATGTGGGCCAACAACCATGCGCAGGCCGCGCAGAGCAGGATAAGCCCCAGTGCGCTCACAATCATTGTCGGTAGAAGCTTCCATACATAACGCAACGTCGGCTGATCGAAACGCAGACCCACATAACAACCAATGACACCATAGGCAAAGGCAAGCAGCCAGTCGGGTAGGGCGACAGTCGAAATATCACTCAACTGCAGGGTGCTACCGAGCAATAGGGGCACTAGAAGTGACCCGGCAGGTAGTTTCGATCCCATCATGATGCCCACGATTATCACCGAAAGGCTGATGATTAGTTGGACCAGTCCGGGCGCAGTGGGCAGAGAGGAGACGTTGATGTTCGCCTGTGCAGGGCCGGTAGCGCCGAGCAAGTGACTGACGAGCGATCCTAACATGATGACGCAAATGACTCGTACGTATTGCATAGAGGCGACAACACGTGAATCCGCACCGTATTCTTCGGCCATGGACACCATCGCGGAGGCGGCGCCAGGGGCAGTGCCCCAAGCAGCAGTGCTGCCGGATAAACCACCAAAGCGTACCGAAGCCAATCCTACGATCATGCTCAGGCCCATCGTGACCACCGTCGCTGTCAGCATGATGGGCCACGATTTCGCCAGCGCTCCCAACATCGACCAAGTCACCGAGTGCGCTACCAGCAATCCTATGCAACCCTGGCCGAATCGGAATGCATAGCGGTGCAGAGTGAGGCCCATCCCACATACGCCAAAGATAATGGCTACCAACAAGGGACCGAGGAACAGGCCGGCTGGAATTGCGAAAGTATGGAGCAAATGGCCTGCAACGGCAGCGCAGACCGCCAAAGCCAACCATTTGGTGAAATGGCGATAGGTAGCCAAGCTAGGGCCCAAGGTCAGCAACGTCGATCACTCCAGGAGTGGGAAGGTATGAGAGTCGTGTGAAAAGTATCGACGTGTGAAACTTTGAAGTCTATTTTCTACTTTTGATTAATTCATAACTGGCATTCATGAATCATGGATCTCCGTGACCTGACCTATTTTGAAACGATTGCCGAGGTGGGGCACCTCGGGCGGGCGGCCGAAAAGCTCAACCGCAGTCAACCAGCTTTGACGAAAAGCATCCAGCGGTTGGAGGGGGCCCTGGGCGCTCGGTTGTTTCAGCGCGAAGGTCGTCGGATCAAGCTGACGGAGGTAGGAAAGCTACTTCTCATGCGCAGTCGACAATTGCAGTTGAGCATTGCGCAGACCCAACGGGAGGTCCGGGATTTTGCTAGTGGAGTAATTGGCAACATACGTTTGGGATGTGCGGCCAGCATGGCTGACTATTTACTGCCACAGCTCACTGCGTCTCTGCTGGAGCGAGCACCTGAGGTCACTTTGAAGCTGTCCATTGGCATGGACGATGTATTGAGGGAGTCGTTGAGATCGGGGCGGCTTGACGTCATCATTTGCCCGTTGGTCATGGAGGATTCGCAGTTCCGTACCTATCCGATTCTGCAAGACGAGGCCATTGTGGTTGCGAGTGCTGACCATCCCATTTTTTCGAGCGCCATTGGGCTAAAAGACTTATGTCAATACCGTTGGGTACTGCCAGCCCCTTCGGTTACTGCCAGGCGATGGATCGACAATATTTTTGTTTCGCGACAACTGCCTCCACCCGTTGTACAAATCGAGACCAACTCGATTTCCTTGCTTCCCCGTCTCATCGCGCAGACGCAGCTGCTCAGTTTCCTTGCGAGGGAAACATTACAGCAAGGTCAGGGGATGTCGAGATTGCGAGAGGTACCTTTGCTTGAAACAACGCGGACTCGAACAGTGGCTGTCACAGTAAGGGCCGATGGGTATTTATCGCCGGCGACCCGTGCTTTGGTCGAGCTTTTGACGGAAGGGGAAGGGCGTTTTTTTAGTGAGGGTTAAGCGCTCCCCAACGATAGGTATCTAATTTCTGAAAACGTTGTGAGCACCGCCTCCTTCTGAGGGCGAAAGAACATCACAGTCCCAGCTTATCCTTTCCCTGTAGCCATTGACTCAAATGCATACGAAAATCCTGTGCTGCTGGTGTCAGTGAGTGAATGCGTGAGTGATAGAGGCAAACCTTTCGTACGACGTGAGGTTGCATGATCGGTCGCATAATTAGATTGAGCCGACTGGCTAGTAGGCCGACATAAGCCGGGGCTATGAGCACTCCCAACCCTTCGACAGCCATCCCAAAGGCAGTTGTTATGTGTTCTACTATGTGCACAGGGGTGATGCGGTCTTTTTCATCGTATTCGCCATATGTCAACGAGATCGTACGTTCATAGTCTCGTCCGGCAACAATAAGTGCTTGATCTCTCAAATCTGACCATGACACGACTTGGCGATCAGCGAAGCTATGGCTCGGTGAAAACCAAAGTACCCATTGGCTTTCGAAAAGGTCAAAACGTTCGACATCGTCGTTGACTGGCCAATCGGGACCGATGGCCAGTTCTACGGAGCCGTTGCTGACATTCTCTACCAGGTTTTCAACCGAAGAGTCCCGGATGCGAATGAGCACATCGGGATTTCTTAATGTATAAGCTTTTACAGCGGCGGGTAAAACGGTGCTGGCCAGAATTAGAGGTGCTGCGACGCGGACGATTCCGGCGGTGCAGTCTCGCACATTATCCGCCACAGCTTGCGCGAGCTCCATATGCGCCAATACGCTTTTAGCGGAGGTGTAAAACTCTCCGCCAGCCAGAGTGATCGATACGCTACGCGTTGTCCGGTCGAACAAACGAAAACCTATGGCAGATTCCAGCTCGCTAACTAGCTGGCTGATAGCTGAAGAAGATAAGTTCAACTTTTGGCCCGCTTTTGCAAAGCTGCCCATGTCGGCGACAGCGATGAAAGCTGTTAGTTGTCTCGTCGTGAATCTAGGCAATGGCATAGGGGTTTCGTATTGTCAAAATTTTCTTAAGAATACATTAGAAAGCATTGCTTGTCGATCCGAGACGCTCCTAGCAGACTTGGAGTCAGCCCGCGGCAAAGAGCAAAAACACTCTGCTGTACGCTTGGCGCCACCGTCGAACGATCGGTGCGTGGAGCGTCTGTAATACCGCTGTGCATAGGCAAACTGTGTGAGAGCCGACTCTGTTCGCTCAATGAACGTTCTACAACAATAAGGAATAGATGCATGAGACGTTTCGAAGGTAAGACTGTTGTGGTTACAGGTGCCGCAAGTGGTATTGGGGCGGCCTGTGTGCGCCGTCTCTGGGAAGAGGGCGCATCCATCGCACTGGCAGATCGCGACCAAGCCGGTATCGAGAGCCTGCTGCTAGAACTCAATGACGACGCACGAGTCTTCGGATCGGCATTGGATGTCGCCGATGAGCAGCAAACCACGGCATTCGTCGAGCAAGCGAGAAATAAGTTCGAGCATTTGCACGGGCTGATCAATTGCGCAGGTATCAAGGGTGTCGGCAATGTCCTGGACTGCGATTCTGATAACTGGAAAAACGTGATGTCCGTAAACTTGGATGGTACATTTCTCATGTGCCAGGCGTTTGCACGTGCCGTACAGCACGATAATACGTCGCGCGCCATTGTGAATATTTCGTCAGGCGCGGGTGTAATGGGTGTGCCGAACCGGCTACCCTACGTAGCCTCGAAATTCGCTGTGTCGGGTATAACCCGTACCATGGGCGCGGAGCTGGGGGCTTACGGTATTCGTGTCAACGCCATAGCCCCCGGCATGATTCAGACTCCATTCACTGCCTACATGTTGGATGATCCTGAGAAAGCCAAGCGCATCGGTGCGGCTCATGCCGTAGGGCGAGTGGGGCAACCAGCCGAAGTTGCTGCGGTGGCGGCATTTCTCTTGACTGATGATGCAAGTTTTATGACAGGCGCTGTTGTTGCGGTAGATGGTGGCCAGACAGCTTGCCTTCCTGCGGTATGACGGTCGGGGGAAAGTTTGACCTTCACTTATGATCGCTACAGCTGCCCTTGCTGACTCACCTTGCTTTGGTTCGCAGCTCATGTGTCTCTTATTTGCGACCTGAGTTCACTAGCGGCAGATGGTAGTGATTTCATATGTTTTCTGATGAGGGATGGTTATGCCATATGTGATTACTTTTTTTGATGACCCTGGTGTGATCGAGAAGAAGCGAGAGCTTCGCGCAGTTCATTTAGAATATGTAGAAAAAAATTCGAGCCGTATCATTGCCAGTGGCGGTTTTTTTCCCGATGGCGATGATTTTCCGGTAGGAGGGCTGATCATTTTGGATACAGAAAATCGACAAGGGGCTGTCGAGTATATTGAAAATGATCCTTTCTATCTTCATGGAATATTTTCCAGCTATAAAGTTAATCGCTGGAAGAAATTTGTCTTTGATCACAAGCGCGTGACGCCTTAAATAGTTGGGCAGCACTGCGAGAAATAATAGAGTTGTGCAGTCCTGTACCTGCATGACCAAGAACAAAATCAGCAGGAAGGAGTGGGCACTGTGAAGACGTATTCGCACTGGATTGACGGAGCATTTCAAGCGCCGGCAAGTAATGCTTGGTTAGATACCTTTGATCCCTACCATGGAGAGGCATGGGCGAAGATTCCGAAAGGTAATGCCATTGACGCTTCGGCCGCTGTGGCGGCAGCCAAATACGCCATGCGCCAGGGGCCTTGGGCGTCCATGAGTGCAACGGAGCGAGGAAAAACCTTGCGCCGTATCGGTGATATCACCCTTGAGAACATCGAACGGCTTGCTGACCTTGAGGTCAAGGACAATGGCAAACTTCTAGCGGAGATGCGTGGAGCCATCCGCAACGTCGCCGAGATCTGGTACTACTATGCGGGACTGGCCGACAAGATCGAAGGTTCGGTCATGCCAATGGAGAAAGCCGGCATCATGGGTTTCACCATGCGTGAGCCGATTGGGGTTGTGCTTGCGTTGACTGCTTGGAATGCACCGCTCAATTTTTTGGCGCTCAAGTGTGCACCGGCTTTGGCGGCAGGCTGCTCAGTGGTTATCAAACCATCTGAGTTTTCCTCAGTTAGCTCTCTGGAATTCGCTGCGCTCACGAAAAAGGCGGGCCTCCCTGACGGTGTGCTCAATGTCGTGACAGGCTTGGGCCATGACATTGGTGCGCCTTTAGTGGAGCATTCGGATGTGGCCATGGTCACGTTCACTGGTTCTGATACGACTGGCGCTAAAGTTTACGCCGCTGCTGCGCAACATATGAAGCGCGTGACGATGGAGCTTGGAGGCAAATCGCCTAATATCATCTTTGCAGATGCAGACCTCGATTTGGCGGTCGGTGGGGCCATTTCTGGGATTTTTGGTGCGGCCGGTCAGATGTGCACCGCAGGTTCTCGGTTGTTGGTACAGAACTCTATCAAGGGGCGGTTCACCGATTTACTACTCGCCGCAGCACGTTCGGTAAAAGTTGGTGACCCCATGGACCCATCGACACACATGGGGCCTATGTCAACCGCTCCGCAGTACCAGAAGGTGCTGGATTATATCGACATCGCACTTTCCGAGGGTGCCAAGTGCTTGCTAGGCGGTAAACCTGCTTCTGGTCCAGGGATCAAAGGTGGACAGTTTATAGAACCGACTGTATTCACAGATGTTTCCAATGATATGCGAATTGCCCAAGAGGAAGTGTTCGGGCCGGTGCTGTCTATCATTGGATTTGAGGATGAAGCAGAGGCGATCGAGATCGCGAATACGACACTTTATGGCTTGGCTGCTGGTGTATGGACTGGTGATGTCGGTAGACTTTTCAGGGTTTCGAAAGCCCTAGACGTGGGAACCGTATGGGGAAATACATATCGGACCTATAGTTATATGATGCCCTTCGGAGGTATGAAGCAGTCAGGTATTGGTCGGGAAAGCGGTATCGAAGCCGTGAATGAATATCTGGAAACTAAAAGTCTCATGGTGTCGATTGCTGAAACTCGGCCGGAAAACAATTTCGTCCCTCGGTGAGCTCCCTAAGGCGCGTTACGCTTAAATGCTGTGTCTTGGTAGACCGGCTGCTCCCGCCCCGTAACGCGTCTATCATTTAACTGGTTCGGCCCGTTAGTGTTAGTTGGTGATGCACTTATCTTTCCATCATGGGCGATGACTAAGTCGGCTTGCCGTTGACGCATTTTCATATTGTGTTAGCAGATAACAATATTAAGGAAGATTGCTATGAGCTATTTTCGCTGTGTTGTGCTAGCTTCCTTTTCTGCGATGCTGTTTCCATTGCATGTCCACGCTGGTGATGTAATGCCAACACTGAGTTATCCACCTAGTGGGAAACAGCTATATGAAGTACCGTTTGCTGAGCGTCAATTGCCGGCCATTACAGCTAAACGTTGGCTCAAGGTTTCAGACAGCGAAATGCAGACAGAGTCCCCAGCTTTCGATCGAGAAGGCAACCTGCTCTTCGTCGAGGTATTTGGTGGTCAGGTACTGAAAGTCGACAAGCAAAAGCGTTTGAGTGTTCTAGTACCGAGAAACGCCCGAGGTTCTGCAGGGTTGGCCATCCACAAAGACGGTCAGCTGTATGTTGCGGGGCTAGGGAGTTCTCAAGAATCTGGCAGTATTACGGCATATTACCCTAATGGAGATCTTGCACGGTCCATAATTGATGTCGATAAGAATTTTGTCGTGGATGATCTGGTGTTCGATAGTGCAGGTGGATTCTATTTTACCGACTTCAAAGGTACTCCCACGCAACCGACAGGGGGCGTTTACTACAGCTTTGCTGATGGCAAAACAGTCGTTCCTATACTTCGTAATATGGCACTTCCTAATGGCATAGCGCTATCGCCTGATGAAAAAACGCTCTGGGTGACCGAATTCGCTACTGGCCTTTTGCACAGAGTCGAGTTGAGCGATCCACAAACGGTTGTGCCCTTCGGCGAAGCCGTCGTTTACAGATTCAATGGCCCATCTCCGGACTCCATGCGGGTGGATGCCGACGGCAATCTGTATGTTGCGATGTATACCCAAGGACGCGTGCTGGTACTTAACCAAAATGCGAATCCGATCGGCCAGATTCTTATTCCAGGGCGCGAAGAAGGGCATTATCTCCGAACTACAAGTCTTGCCATCAAACCCGGAACAAATGAGCTTTTTCTTATCGCGAATGATGGAGATAAAGGGGGTGGTGCCGCGATATTTCATGCGAAAGGATTTGCAAAGTCCCTGAGTTTATACTCTCATCAATGAGTCCCGTAGCAGTTAATGCCATCATGATATTTTTGTTGGAGCATTGACTGCTTGTTTTTGAGGGGGTAATCACATTTTTACTAAGGGGTATTGTGAGGTGTGACAATGATTGTGCGACTTTCGCTGGTGCAAGTATTTCCCTCGTTGCAATATTTGCAGCATCTGCTGCGCCGATTCCCCTTTACAATTTTTATCGTCTTGAAGATGGTTTAAGCTACAGTCATCTATCGCTGAGTGCGGTCTTTTATTTTGTAGGGGCGATATTTGCATTGCTGATATTTGGGCGCTTGTCCAGTTTCATTGGGCGCCGACTAGTTTCGTTACTTGCTATATGCCTTGCCGCATTGGCCTGCCTGATTCTCATGACTGTACACAGCCCTCAGCCACTGATGGTGGGCCGTCTTTTGCAAGGGCTAGCATGCGGATTGGCTTCAACAGCACTCAGTGCCTGGCTAATCGATACGGCGCCGGCTTCGCCGGCTTGGCTGAGCAGCTTCGTTACAAGCTGTGGACCCATGACCGGGTTGACGATCGGCGTGTTGGTTGCTGGAGTAATGGTCGACTTCAGTGGCCTCGCGCGGCATTTGATGTTCGCGATTATCTTCATGATCTTGTTGCTGTGCGTAGCGCTCGTCGTAAGAGGACGAGAAACCATTGCGCGGCAGCATGGTGCGTTGATCTCGCTACGACCCGAGTTCGCTCTGCCAATCTCTTCTCGCAGAGCCTATCCAGCAGCGGCTTGGGTTTTTGTCAGTACTTGGGCATTTGGGGGATTTTATCAAGCTTTTGGGCCTGCTATGGCCAAGGAACAAATGCATTCCGTAAGTGCGGTAGCTGCGGGTGCAGTATTTGCATCTCTTATGGCACCGAGTCTAGTGGGAGCGTACCTGGCAGGGCGCTTGAAAAGTGTGCAGGCTCAACGGTGGGGTATATCGCTTTTCGCCTTAGCTGTAGGTGGAACTGCGTTGGCGCTCGCGCAGGAACGACTATCTTATTTTCTTGTCGCGAGTACTTTGGCTGGTGTTGCTCAAGGCCTTACCCTGACTGGCAGCATACAAACGATGGTAGATGGTATTTCAGCTGAAGAGAGAGCAGGAGTGATGTCCGTGATTTATGCAACTTCTTACTGCGGCGCTGCTTTTCCAACCTTAGTTGCTGGACAGTTGGCGAACCACGTGAATCTCTGGCAGCTCGCCACAGTGTACTGTGTACTGGCCTTCGTAGGGAGTTGCGCAGTTATGTTGTTGACACGCACGAATAGAACTATATCAATCGTCCCTGATTGACGAAATGGCCGCTCACCCAGGCGGGGAGTGCAGACTGACGATTGCCGCCACTGGTGGTTGCGGGCTTCCAGTGGATGATCCCATCAGTAGGAGCTGCATCCCATCCACTGCGACCAATGTCACGAGCCGAGTCGGTCTTACGATTCTCAGGGATATTCGACGAAAAGCCGCTTCCGTCAGGTGCCGCGGTGTCCTCAACCGCACCTCAGGACGCAAACACCACACCCGTGCGCGCCGCCGCATTGCGGATATGCTCTTGCATGGCGCGTTGCGCCCCGGCCTGGTTGCCGCGGGCCAGCTGACGCAAGATCTTGCGGTGTTCCTGCCAGGTTTCCATGGCACGTTCCGGGCGAATGAACGGCAGTTTCTGGCTTTCCAGGAAAATATCCTGGCTGGCGGTGATTACCTGCAGCATGGCGAGATTACCGCTGGCTTCCAGCAAGCGGCGGTGGAAGGCGAAGTCCAGGCGCGCGGCGTCGATGAAACGGCCAGCGCGCAGCTCCTGGCGCATCGCGTCGACATTGGCTTCGAGTTCATCGATGTCGGCGGCGGTCAGGTACAGCGCGGCCAAGCCGGCGGAGAACCCCTCTAGGGCATAGCGCAATTGAAAGGTATCGACCGCAGAAACCTGTTCGGCATAGGGCCAGGAGAAGTCGGAAGCAGGGGGGGAAGGGGGCGCCTGGACGAAGACCCCTTTGCCCGGCTGAACACTCAACAGGCCCAAGGCACTCAAGGATGATAGTGCTTCGCGCAGCGAGGCACGGCTAATACCCAGCTGTTCCGCCAGGTCGCGCTGGGACGGCAGGGCATCGCCGGGCTGGTAGTTGCCCGCGTGGATCAGCTTGCGGATGGCTTGCAAGGCAATTTCCGGAACTGCGCGGGGGAGGGTATCGAGCATCGGTTCAGACCCGTTGGAAAGCGATCTGCGCTTTGTAAAGGCTTTACCCGCTGCCTGGCAAGTCTCGCCCCGCGCTGGCGCAGAGGAAACGAGGGTTGCGCGAAAGCGAGGCACCGATCTGGCGGGGTGCTTGACTGTTCAGACCAGTAAGACCTCGCGCGCCCCAGGCGGCAAAGGCCTTGGACGTGCCGAAGCGCAATGCTGGCATGGCCTGTGCAATTTCTGGGGAGGCAACTTCTTACATACCACGAGGGCTTTTCATAAAAAATATCCGTTTCCTGTTTCTGACGACCCTGCTGTGCGGCGGCGCCCTGGCCGTTTCTCCTGCGCAGGCCGACGCCCTGGCCGACATCACCGCCCGTGGCGTACTCAAAGTGGCGGTGCCCCAGGACTTCCCACCGTTTGGCTCGGTAGGACCGGATCTCAAGCCTCGCGGCCTGGACATCGACACCGCGCAACTGCTGGCGGACAAGCTCGGCGTCAAGCTGGCCCTCACGCCCGTCAACAGCACCAATCGCATTCCGTTCCTCACCACCGGCAAGGTCGACCTGGTGATCTCCAGCCTGGGCAAGAATACGGAGCGCGAAGCGGTGATCGATTTCTCCCGTCCCTATGCGCCGTTTTACCTGGCGGTGTTCGGGCCTGCGCAGGCGACGATCGAGCACATCGATGCCATCGCTGGCAAAACCATCAGCGTCACCCGCGGTTCGATCGAGGACATGGAGCTGTCTGCCGTGGCCCCGCAAGGAGCGATCATCAAACGCTTCGAGGACAACAACTCCACTATCGCCGCCTATTTGTCTGGCCAGGTCGAACTGATCGCCAGTGGTAGCGTGGTGATGGCCGTCATCGCCGAGAAGAACCCGGCCAAGGTGCCGGTGATGAAGGTAAAGCTCAAGGATTCGCAGGTCTACGTGGGCCTGGCCAAGCAGGAGCCGGCCTTGCTCGAAAAAATCAACACCACCCTCGACGCAGCCAAGGCTGACGGCAGCCTCAATCGCAATGCAGAAAAATGGCTGAAGCAGCCACTGCCGGCCGACCTCTGAACGGCCTCTGGAGTCGCTGATCCATGGCCTATCAATTCGATTTCGCTCCTGTATTAGCCCAGGGCAGCCTGCTGCTCGAGGGCGCGGTGTTCACTCTTCAACTGACGGTGATCGGTACCTTGTTCGGAGGCGCCATTGGCGTGCTCGGGGCAGTGGTGCGCGCCTGGCGGCTGCGGCCATTCGATGCCCTGTTCGGCCTGTACGTGGAGCTGATCCGCAATACGCCCTTCATCGTCCAGTTGTTCTTCATCTTCTTCTGTTTGCCAGCGCTGGGCGTGCGGCTGACTGAGTGGCAGGCGGCGGTGCTGGCCATGGTGATCAACCTGGGAGCTTACTCCACCGAGATCATTCGGGCTGGCATTCAAGCCATTCCCAAGGGGCAATTGGAGGCCGCTGCGGCCCTTGCCATGAGCCGCGCCGAGGCGTTCCGTCACGTGGTGCCGCAGCCGGCGCTGGCCAAGGTCTGGCCGGCCCTGTCGAGCCAGATCGTGATCGTGATGCTGGGGTCGGCGGTGTGCCCGCAGATCGCCACCGAGGAACTGTCGTTCGCGGCCAACTTCATCCAGTCGCGCAACTTCCGCGCGTTCGAGACGTACCTGCTGACCACCGCCTTGTACCTGGTCATGGCCATCCTGGTGCGCCAGTTGCTGGCCTGGCTCGGGCAGCGCTTGCTGATGGGGAGACGCTGAATGGATTTCACCTTGTGGGACATCGTGCGCAACCTGCTCGTGGGGTTGCAATGGACCTTGCTGTTGTCGCTGGCGGCCTTCCTCTGCGGTGGTATTGCTGGCCTGTTGCTGCTATTGGCGCGGATTTCCGACAACCCGCTCCTGCGTAACCTCGCCAAGGGCTACATCGAGCTGTTCCAGGGCACGCCGCTGCTGATGCAATTGTTCATGGTGTTTTTCGGCATCGCCCTGTTCGGCATTGATGTGTCGGCATGGATGGCGGCCGTCATCGCCCTGACGCTGTTCACCAGTGCCTTTCTCGCCGAGGTGTGGCGGGGTTGTGTCGAGACCATTCCGCGTGGCCAATGGGAGGCGTCCGGCAGCCTGGCCATGAGCCGCCTGGAGCAATTGCGCCATGTGATCCTGCCTCAGGCCTTGCGCATCGCCGTCGCGCCCACCGTGGGGTTCTCGGTGCAGGTGGTCAAGGGCGCGGCGGTCACTTCGATCATTGGCTTTACCGAATTGACCAAGACCGGCGGCATGCTCGCCAATGCCACCTTCGAACCTTTCCTGATCTACGGCCTGGTGGCCGTGGGTTACTTCACCCTTTGCTATCCGCTCTCGCTGAGCGCCCGTTACCTGGAAAGGAGGCTGCATGCCCCTGCTTAGAGTGTCCGCGTTGCACAAGTACTATGGCGACAACCATGTGCTCAAGGGGGTCGACCTGACCATCGAGGAAGGCGAAGTGGTCGCCATCATCGGCCGTAGCGGTTCTGGCAAAAGCACCTTCCTACGGACCCTGAACGGCCTGGAGTCGATCAGCGACGGAGTGATCGAGGTGGATGGCGAATACCTCGACGCCAGCCGTGCCGACTTGCGTGCATTGCGCCAGAAGGTTGGCATGGTGTTCCAGCAGTTCAACCTGTTCCCGCACCTGACCGTGGGCGAGAACGCCATGCTCGCACCGCAGGTGGTGAAGAAGGCCAGCCGACCCGAGGCGCTGCAACTGGCCCAGCAGATGCTGGCCCGGGTCGGCCTGGCCGACAAGTTCGATGCCTACCCCGATCGCCTTTCCGTTGGCCAGCAGCAGCGGGTAGCCATCGCCCGCGCCCTGGCCATGTCGCCGAAGGTCTTGTTGTGCGACGAGATCACCTCGGCGCTTGACCCGGAACTGGTCAACGAGGTGTTGGGCGTGGTGCGCCAATTGGCCAAGGAAGGCATGACGCTGATCATGGTCACCCATGAAATGCGCTTCGCCCGGGAGGTGGGTGACAAGTTGGTGTTCATGCATGACGGCAAGGTGCATGAAGCAGGTAAGCCTCAAGAGGTGTTCGCGGCGCCAAGGACGCCAGAGCTTATGAACTTTATCGGTAACGTGGTGGGAGAATGAGCCCTTGCAGAGGGCTCGAAACTTGGTGTCATCTACACACTGTGGAGGATAATCAGCGTTACCGGGCTGTCGAGCCAAGTTAGTCGCTACGGTCGCCCTGATTAGGATCGGCGAAGTACCTGGTCCTTTCGGACTAAGGCGCGTCCATTGTGGCCTAGTAGCATCGTCCGTATCGTTGGAGGAGGACGAGGCACATGCACTCAAGGCAAGATAAAGAGACTTGCATTTAGTTCTGGCGATAGTCTCTATGTCTCAAGGGTATTTGCAGAATCAACATCGCTATACTGTGATCGTTCGAGTTTATCAGAAGATGTGAGAATAGTTGTGAGCCGCTGCCCCAGGATGTGCCACGCCTCAGTTTTTTCCTTGGCATAATCATAATGGAGGTAATGTCGACGGACTTTCGAGCCACTCAAGAGGTGGTTCTGGCAGCGGTCGATGATTTCCAGTGTGATACCAAGCTCTTGCATCATTGTTGCGCCAGTCCGGCGAAGGTCGTGAGGGGTCCATTCGCCCTTCGCGCCGTGGCCGAGCACCAGCGAGTCGTTATGATGACGACCTGACAACGGTTTACTGCGTTTTTTGAAGCGGCACTGTCGGTCGCCTATCAGTTTACTCACCGTTTTGGTGTCTACATGACATTCACCATTTCTACTCGGGAAGCAGTACGGGCTGTCTCCAGTTTCTATCTTCAGGCGCTTAAACTGCCTCAAAGCGAACTCCGAAAGAAAGACATGGTGATCCTGGCGCTTGCCTTTACGACCTTTCGTGGTAAGCGCTGGGATAAGCCAAGTGCCTTTGCCCAGATCTACATTCTTCCATTCGGCCTTGAGTAACTCACCAATGCGGCAAAGGGTGCTCAGGCAGATCCATACCGCGCACTGCACGCGAGAGCTGACAGCTCGGATGCCGGAGTATTTTCTACCGGCGGGTAACGCCTCGTAGTCGTGCTCCAGGCGGACGAAGATATCTGCCAGTTCACGGATTTCGCTGGGGGAGAGCAGGCGGTCACGCTCTTCCTGATAGTAGTCGTCCAGTAGTGTCTGCACATCGACCAAGTCGATGGGGTTCCCGTCAATCATCAGCGATCGCCAGGGTTTGCGCTTTTCGGCCCAGCGCAGCATCTGTCCAATGTCGTTGTACAGGATCACCACGGTACGGTTAAGACCGCGCGCACGAACTGCACGCAGGACAGTCAATAAATCTCTTTCTGTCAGGGCACGCACCGGCTTCTTGCCAATGGCAGGAAGTACGTCCTTCTTGAAGCTGCGGTGTAACTCCGCGTTTCCATCCTGGCGAGAAACGCCGTCGATTACCCATTCGTTGAACAAGTCTTCAACAGTCTTATTTTCCGCTGCCTGCCGTTCGGCCTCGGCAATCGTGTCAGCAATGGCGGTTTGCGCTTCGATTTTGGCTGCCTTCTTGGCAGATGTCGGATCAATACCTTCAGCTACTCTTCGGCTCGCGTTCCTATGTTCGGATCTTATTTCGGACAGGGATTTACTTCTGCTACCAGTCTTGGCCCATGTACCGCAGGCGAAGTCTTTGAATTTTCCGTCCCACTTGAAACGATAATAAAAGCTCACCGAGACGCCTTTCTGACGAGCAATCACTTTGCCTATCAAGTTCCCGTCGTCGCGCAGGGTCTTCCCATTATCCTCAACGGTGAGCGATTCCAGTTCTCTGACGGTTATTTTGGCCATTCTCTACCCCTTGCACACCTAGAGGGAATCGAAAAATACCCCTACTTATACCCCTACCAAGGCGACGGCTCTCGGTGGAAAGCTTTGGGCTGAGGTAGATAGAATACTAGCCTGAAACCCCTGTGCTTGCTAGGTCAGTGACGTGCTTCTGTGTTCTGTCGATGTCCACTAAAAACCAATAAATAATCGAATGGGGTGCAAGGGGTCGAGTGTTCGAATCACTCCGTCCCGACCATATATTTCAATGACTTAGGCCATTTCCGAAAGGAGTGGCCTTTTTCATGTGCGTGACTTTTGCGTGACTTCTCAGGGTAACACCACCGCGAATTCGCATGCCGTCAACCTCGTCAGGATCGGCGTGGGTGTAGAGCGGAATGCTGTAGTCGTTGACCGCCGAGGCAGGCGCTCCACCGAATTTGAGGTTGTGCTGCTTAACCTCGTTCGAGATCGTGGCGTACGCCTGAGGTTAGCGTGATTCCATCCATGCCACCGGCTCGGCCCGGTGCTGGGCCGGCAGGTGCTAAACCGGAGATCGGTCCAAGGCCAATTACAGACTGGCCCATCGGCGCCGCATCCACCATGGCACTGGTACAGAGTGATACGTCCCCTCAGCTGCCAGCAGCCCACTGGCGCCGCTTGTCCATGATGAAGTCGACGAAGGCCCGCAGGCGCAACGGCATGTGCCGGCCTTGGGGATACAGCAGGGTGAACGGCCGCGAGCGGCCCGCGAAGGGCCGCAGCACCTCGACCAGCGAGCCCTCGGCCAGCTCGCGCTCGACGATAAAGCGGTAGGTCTGGAACAGTCCCGCGCCGTGCTTGGCCAAGGTCACGCCACCGAGCACGTCGTCCGAGCAGATGTAGCCGCCCTCGGTGAGTACTTCCCGTTCGCGGCCCTCCTCGTCGAACAGCCAGGCGATGCGCCGACCGCTGCTGGGCAGTTCGAACTGGATGCAGTCATGCTGCGCCAGTTCTTCAAGGCTCTGCGGTTCCCCCGCGTGTTCCAAGTAATCTGGAGTGGCCACCACCACCAGCCGGGCGTCTTCCAGCGGCCGGGCGATCAGAGTCGAATCCGGCTGTGCACGCACGCGGATGGCCAGGTCGTAGCCCTCGCCGACAAAGTCGATATTGCGGTTGCCCAGGTGGATGTCGACCTGCACCTTCGGGTAGCGCCGGCGAAACTCGGGCAGCAGCGGCAGGATGCGGTGGTGCCCGTAGGTCGTGGGCAGGCTGATGCGCAGTGTGCCCGAAGGCTCCTGCTGCTGCCCGGTCACCACCCGTTCGGCCTCCACCAGCTGGGTCAGCGCCTGACGACACTGTTCGTAGTAGCCTCGCCCGCCCTCGGTCAGACGGATGCTGCGGGTGGTACGGACGAACAGTCTGGAGCCCAAGCGCTCTTCCAGGCGGCTGATCGAGCGACTGACCGCTGCCGGCGTCACGCCCGCCGCGAGACCGGCCGCGGTGAAGCTGCCCAGCTCCGCCGCCAGGCAGAACAGCTCGATGCTGCCGAGTAGGACGTCGTCGAAATGCCGCTGCATTGATTACACCATGTATCAACTGAAGTTCTCGCTGCCATATTTATCCTTATCTAAAGCAAAAATATAGTCCTCCCAACGGCGCTCTTCTGCGTCACCTGATTGGGAGAAACGACATGAGCAACAGCAAAACGGTAGTGATCACCGGCGCCTCCAGCGGCATCGGCTTCGGCCTGGCCAAGGCTTTCCTCGCCAGTGGCTTCAATGTGGTCGGCAATGCCCGCTCCGCCGGACGCCTCGCCGAGGCCAAGGCACAACTGGACAGCCCCGCCTTCATCGGCGTGGCCGGTGACATCGCCAAGCCTGAGACCGCCCGCCGCCTGATTCAGGCCAGCATCGACGCCTTCGGCCAGGTCGACGTGTTGGTCAACAACGCTGGCTTCTTCCTGCCCAAACCCTTCGTCGACTACAGCCCGGAAGACATCCAAAGCATGCTGGAGACCAACCTCAAGGGCGTGGTCTACGCCTCCCAGGCCGCCGCCGTGCACATGATCGAGCGGCGCCAGGGTCACATCATCAACATCACCGCTGCCGTGGCGCTGCAACCCAACATCGCCGTGCCCGCCGCCTTGCCGGTGCTGATCAAGGGGGGCCTCAACCAAGTTACCCGCGCCCTGGCGCTGGAGCTGTCGTCGCACAACATCCAGGTTAACGCGGTGGCTCCCGGCATCATCGAGACGCCGATGCACGATCCGGCCAGCTTCGACTTCCTCAACGGCCTGCAACCGGCCGGACACATCGGACGCGTCAGCGACATTGCCGACGCCGTGCTTTACCTGGCCAACGCCGGGTTCACCACGGGCGTGGTGTTGCCGGTCGACGGCGGTATGAGTGTCGGCAAATGGTAATAGGCTGAACGTAACGGGGAGGCATCCCGCCTCCTTGCCCTGATTTCCCCACCCCATAGGAGTAATACCATGCCCTTCGTCAGCGTCCGCATCACTCGCGACGGCGTCACCCGTGATCAGAAAGCCCAAGTCATCAAGGAAATCACAGAGACCTTGCAGCGAGTGCTCGGAAAGAAACCTGAGCTCACCCATATCGTGATCGATGAGGTCGACACCGATAACTGGGGCTACGCCGGCATGACCACCACCGAGTACCGCAGCAAAAAAACTCAGGGATGAGCTCCGAACTGCCCCGGCGGCGCGAATCAGCGCCTCCAGGGCGGCCTTGGCTCGACACGCTTGCGAAGGAGAACCCACTTGGAGACCGGGGTGGCCAATACGCTAGCGCATCTCGTATAGGGAGAGTCTCGCCCCCATGTTACCGAGTCTCAACTTCCTCAGGATAACGCTGGCACATAGACAACCTGGTCACGCCCCCCATGTTTGGCCGCATAGAGACCGCCGTCAGCGCGCTTTATTGCATCATCAATCTGCTCACCCTGGGTGAGCAGGGCGCATCCGATGCTCATGGTCATCTTCCGAGGGACGCCGGGCAACAAAAACGGCGCGCTGCCAATTGACTGACGCAAGCGCTCCGCAATCTGCGTTAATTCTTGGCTATCTTTAACCCGTAGCAGGGCCACAAACTCCTCTCCTCCCTGGCGTACCAGCAGGTCATCTGGCCGCAGCGTAGCCCGCAGTCGGCGAGCACACTCGCAGAGCACTTTATCGCCGGCATCGTGGCCATGCTCGTCATTGACGGATTTGAAACGGTCGAGGTCTGCGTATACGGCACCTAGCTGTAAACCTCGCTCCTCAGCCAAACGAAGCTCTCGGTTCTGAAATGCTGCCAACGCCCCGCGATTCCATAGTTGTGTCAAAGGATCAAGTAAAGCCCTGCGCTGCCCGCGATCCATTTCAACACGCAGAGCGCGATTGACCTGCGCTAGGCTCCGCAGTTGCAAATAACCCTCGGTGAGCGTGGCTAAGTCCCGAAAATGAGCCTGTTGCGCCTCGCTGAGCTTCCGCGGCCGAGGATCGAACATGCACAGGGTGCCAATGGCTTTGCCATTTGAGGCACGTAACGGGTGGCCCGCATAGAACCGGATATAGGGTGGGTTCAGCACGAGGGGATTGTCCTCGAAGCGTGTATCGCACCTGGCGTCGGAAACCATCAAGGTATCTTCACCGAGAATCGCGTAGCCGCAAAAAGACACATTACGCTTCGTCTCGCTTACCTCGATACCGATTCGAGCCTTGAACCACTGCCGGTCCTGATCGATTAGGCTGACCAGAACGGTCTCCACCTGGGCTAGTTCTTGGGTGAGTCGTACCAAGGTATCGAGATAATGCTCGGCCGGCGTATCGACCAAGTCCATATCATCAAGTGTGCGCTGACGAAGTGCTTCATCAGCGGGTAGGGGACAAGCTGGCATATCTGTTACTCCACTCCTTGGTTCGTTTTTTCCACAAACGCGGATAGAAAACTCTCAAGCATCTTGACCAATGCCGCACACGCTCGGCGCCTTCAGGCCAGGCCAGCCGGAATAGAGAGCATAGCAAACCGGTTGGCTCTATCCCGGATCCTCCAGTGGGCATTACCTGTGGTGTTGATCGGCGCGGCTCGGTCGGTCGCCCAAGACCTCGACAAACTTCTCAGACCTACAGACGGCTTGAACAAACGGTTGAGGTTGTCGCCCCTGCCTGCCTTATTGGAAATCCGGTATTGACCTCGAGTTAAGTCAAGGTTTTAGAGTGGCGTCCGGACGCTCTCGCTGCTTTCGGAAACGAACTCACAAAGGACCCGGAATGGACACTCCGACTTCACTGCTGATTTTCCAGATCACCTGCTGCATTGGCTTGAGCCTGTGGCTGAGTATCAGCCTGATCAACAACCTGCAGGCCTTTGCCAGCTCAGTCGGGGCGATCGGGGAGACCATGTCGATGGCGCCGCTGGCCCAACCTCCCAGAATCAGCCTCCCTTTGCTGGTGCGAGCAATGACCTCTCACGCCATCCATCGCTTGGCCTTGTCGATCATCGTGCTGACACAGGCAGCCGCCGTTCTCGCGGCTTGGGTTGGCTGCTATGAACTGCTGCTTGGCGCCGGCCTGGAGGTGGCGCGGCCCTGGTTGAACCTGGCCTTGAGCGCAACGCTCGGGTTCCTGTTCGCGATGCTGCTGGGCGGGATATGGTTCGGCTACTGGATCCGCCAGGAAGGGTTGCAACTGACCCATCTGCTGTTGATGGTCTGGATCCTGCTGCACTTCGTCGTACTGAATGTCCGCTGGAGTTGAGCGGCCTAGGGAAGCTTGGAGCATTTCAGTTAAAAGGAGCAACAGATGAAGATGATGATCGTAGGCGCCGGCAGAGGTTTGGGCCGGGCTTTGCTCGAAGGGCTCGGCAAGCCAGGGGACACGCTGATCGGCGTATCACGCAAACAGCCGTCAGACTTGGCCCTTGCCCCGGGCATCGATCTGCACTGGGTCGATGCCGACCTTGCCAAGCCAACGGCGGCTGTGGCACAGATCGCGGATCGGGCACCTGCCGATCTGGATGTCCTGATCTACAACGTTGGCATCTGGGAAGAACACGCCTTCAGCGAGCACTATGCATTCCTTGACGACAGCGACGAATCGATCACCAGGCTGGTCGAGGTGAACATCACGGCCACGCTGCTTTTACTCAAGCGCCTGGTGCCCAAGTTGCTTGGTGCGCCCCGGCCGCAGTTGATCCTCACCGGTTCGACCTCAGCTCTTCGCCAGAGTGGGCGCCCGGAGGTAGCGTTCGGCGCCTCAAAGTTCGCCCTCAACGGCATGGCTGATGCGCTGCGCGAAAGTTTCAGGAATGACAACCTGGCGGTGACTGTGCTTCAACTGGGTTATCTCAATACCGACGACTCCCTGAACACGCCATTGGCGCAAGCCGCAGCACGTGGCGAGCGGCGCCAGGTACCGGTGCATGATGTGGTCACTATGGTCGACGCGCTGTTGCGCTTGTCCGGGGCTTCGTTCGTACGGGAGCTGATCTTGCCGGCTATCGGTGATGAGCGCTTCTGACGCCAAATCACTGGAGCCTTTGCGTGAGGGTTCGGCTTTGATGTCGCAATCGATGGAACTGAGTCTTGGATCACGTCTAGCAAGAACGGGGCAGGGGGTAGGTCGCTGAGTCGCCTTCAAAACCGGGAGTCGCATAGGTCTTGAAGGCACCCAGTCGATGATGAGTCATTCAGCGCATCATGCCCAGTTCAGCATCATCCATCAGTGCCTTGGCTAACGCGCAAAGGTAGTGCGAAGCCCAGATCAACTGAGGTTTATCTTCCATCAATCCATCCAGGGTCATGTCCCGTGCATAGCCCATCAGCTCGGACGCCTGTTCACGGGCGCTTTGGCAAGGGATGCCGGCTTCGATGCGGAAGAGGGGATGGGTCTGGTTTTTACCTTGGTAGAAGGTGGTTTTGCCGACGGTGAATTTGGTTTCTTCTGTGGACATTGTTCAGTTTCCCCAAGAGTGCTTCAGCCTGTACGGGCCTATTCGCGGGTGAACCCGCTCCTACAGGAGCACGGCAGTCTTCAAGGCTGAGGGAGTGCCTGGAAGGGGGTATCCGCAAAGACGCCGGCCCAGGCAGTGCATCAGCGAGACGTCAGTGCGTAGTGCGAGGCTCCGTGGGCATCTGCACTTGGGCTATTGCGGACTCGAGCAAGGCTCTCAAGGTCTCCAGTTCATGCATCGAGGTCATCATCAAAATCGACGCGGGGGACTTGGGCTGCAGCAGCATTGCCTGATGCACGACAGTTGCAGCGCAAAGCGCGTAATCCGTGGCCTGAATCAGGGTGTCTTCAAGGCAGAGGGTTCTGTGGGGTGGATCTGGAACGATCTTGAGCATGGCGTAACTCCAACGTCGGAAAGTGGAGCTACCTCAACCTTGCTGTCAAACAAGATGGTGGCAGCTGTACGCGGGTTGACAGACCGAGACGTTGGCACTCGGCGCACCACAGGGTGCCCACACGTACAGCCGCCATGAAAGCGAGCACATGAGGACAACGTCAGCGGTCTGTCAAAACCGGTCGCTGAATTGGCAGCGACAGGCCGAGACTAGGGCTGACTATTTCCATGTGCAACGAAAATCAGGCGCGAGGAGTATCTTTGGGAAATGGCCTACAAGGAAGGGGTTATTTCTGATTTTTCGACCCGCTCCCGTTCCCCAAAACGTCGACAGGAAACATGCGGGCAAAAGAAAGCCCGCCGAGGCGGGCTAAGTACTATCACGTAGGGATAGCTTCATCCTGCCCAAGCCACTGTGAAAATTGGGTGAAAGAAAGGTCCCCATAACGTGATCATCCAGAGCGCCCCGCGCCCTTTAAAGCTCGGCTTTCTGCCGCTGGTGGCGCTGAAAGCGGGTAACCGCGATCTGGACGGCAGCTGCAACGAGGCACAGTAGGCCGACTTTCCAGCTGCCCTCCAGGCCGTAATGCTCGGCGATCTTCCCTGTGATGATGACGCTAACGAAGATGGCGAAAGGCAGGATCAGTTTGTTCATCGGGTCTTCCAGCAGGCTGCAGATGGCTCGGGTGAACATGCAGTTCACCCAGCGGAAAGGCCGCGATCTTAGCAAATCCGGTTGCGGCGTTGTGGTCACTTCCAGAGCGGTTGCAAGGTGTGTTGTCTGTATCGCGATAATGGCAAAGGGTCAGTATGGACTTGCGCGACCCAGCCCTCGAAACTGATCCATTCGCATCTGGACCAGGGCCGGTCATGAATAACCTGCAACGCACACTCTCTCTCATGCTGCTGCTGGCAGCCGCTTCATTGACCGCCTGCGTCCCCTGGAAACGCGAACGCGCCGCCTACGCGGACCTTTGCGAATCCGAGTTCCAGTTCAAAGTGCCAGGCCCGCAGGGGGAGACCACCCTCTACCTGGAAACCTACCTCTACGACCACGCCGCCCTATGGGGCGAAAAGCGCTATGAGCAAAGCCTGTACGTGCAGTACCCGGGCGAGAAGTACTCGCGGCAGGAATTCTTTGTGCAAATGATCGCCTACAACAAAGACCGCCAACGCCCGTCGACCGATGCCAAGCGTGGCGAGCCGCCGATACCGGTGCTGTACGACAGCCGTCAGGCTTACATCACCTTCGAAGACGGCTTGCGCCTGAATGCGCGGCCCGAGGTGTACTTGGGCATCAACGAGACCTACGACTTTCCGTTGGTGAATGAGAAGACCGCCCGGCCATCGCCATACGACATCAACAGCGATGAAGTGCACCGGATGATTCCCAGGATGACCAACAACAAGCGCTATGGCTCGGCTTACGTGATCTTTCAGACGGACAAGTTCGAGGCAGATTCCAAGTGGACGATTCATCTGGGGGCACTGGATGTGCAGGGCCGCAAGGTGCAGATTCCGCCGCTGAAGCTCTGCTATCACCCCGTTAAGAAATGGATCGGGATCGAGCCGCTCATGCGGCCTTGAGTGGAAGGTGTCGGCCATGGGAGGTTTGGCGGCGCTCGATCTCACCGGCAATACAAACCCACCGGCGAACACCTCCCAGCCCCCATTGCGAATTTCCTGGTTTCAGCTAACTTATACAAAAAACTGTACAAGCATGAGGGGTTGTACATGTATTGCGAGTGGCCCTTCACCCTGTACTTTGACGGCGCCTGCCCATTGTGCGCTCGGGAGATCGCCTTCCTGCGCAGGCAATCGACCGGGGGAAAGCTCATCCTGGTTGACATCAGTGCTGATGATTTCGATGCAGGGGCATTGGGCTTCACGGTTGAACAACTGAGGTCGTGCCTGCATGGAAGGTTCGCGAGCGGGCACTGGGTTACAGGCTTGGACGCCACCTTGTGGAGTTGGCGTGCTGCGGATGTGGGCCTGTGGGTCGCGCCACTGGCTTGGCGTCCGCTACGTCCCCTGTTTTCAGTGCTTTACAGGCTGTTCTGTCGATTGAGGCCACACTTGGCCTGGCTACCACATCCCGATGGCGGGCACCGCTGTAGCGGTGAGGAGTCCAAATGTCACATTCGTTAGCCGAGCACTATCATGAAATCCTGGTCGGTATTGGTGAAAACCCGCAGCGCGAAGGGCTTCTGGACACACCCCAGCGTGCGGCAAAAGCGATGCAGTACTTGTGCAACGGGTATGCCCAGGATCTTCACGAGGTCGTAAACGGTGCTCTGTTCGAGAGTGAAAACGATGAAATGATTGTGGTGCGTGACATTGAGCTCTACTCATTGTGCGAACACCACATGCTGCCGTTTATTGGCAAGGCGCATGTCGCGTACCTGCCAACAGGACGCGTGTTAGGCCTTTCCAAGGTTGCACGCGTGGTGGACATGTTCGCCCGTCGTTTACAGATACAGGAAAACCTCACGCGGCAAATTGCGTATGCCGTGCAGGAAGTCACGGATGCCGCAGGGGTAGCGGTCGTGATCGAAGCCAAGCATATGTGCATGATGATGCGCGGTGTAGAGAAGCAAAACTCGGTGATGATTTCATCCGTGATGTTAGGTGCATTTCGCGACGCCCCCTCGACGCGGCACGAATTCCTTAACCTCATTGGACGACACAGTTGACGTCCGGTCCTGAACCGTCGCGAAGGGGCGCCCAGATGAGTTCCGTTGCTACCGCTTTATCTCCAAGCCGCTTCACTGTCCTGGGTTACGGCGGTCTGCTGCCGTTTATTGGTTTGACGGCGCTCATCCTCTTTTGGGCTGAATATCGAGCGTTTTTCTCGATCATGCTGGTTGGCTATGGCGCGGTGATACTGAGCTTCGTCGGTGCCCTGCACTGGGGATTTGCCATGACGTTGCAGGGTTTGACCGCGAAGCAGCGTCAAGAGCGACTGGTGTGGAGCGTTATACCCGCCCTGATCGGTTGGGTTGGCACGTTGCTGCCTGTGCCATTGGGGTGTCTGGTGTTGACCTTTGGTTTTGTCGGCCATCTTTGGCAGGATCGCAAACTGGCGCAAGCGATGCCTGGGTGGTATCTGCCGATGCGCGTGCATCTAACGGCTGTCGCGAGCCTCTGTTTGCTGGTCAGTGCACTTGCGGTGTCCATTCATTTTTGAAACCCCAAGCAACCATTGATGAGTCACTTCTGCGGCCCACCCCAAATATCTCGCCCGATGCACACAACCCCGTCAAACAGCAAACGCGCCGTCCTCACCAACCCGCACCCCTTGATCACGCCATGTTCCAGGCTGATTTCCACCGTAAATTCCCCACTCGGATGCTCCACCGCCAAACGCTGACGATCACCGCCGGACGTGCTGGCAAGGCCCTGTGCAACCGACCCTTCAATCAAACAGGCCGTAGCAACACTCACCGCACCAAACACCCCGATGGACGCATGGCAGCGGTGCGGGATGAACGAGCGCGTATTGACCGTGCCGCCGTTGCGCGGTGCTGACAGCAGGCACATTTTTGGCACATTGCGCTGGCTGACATCACCCAGGTTCATGCGTGGGCCCAGTTGCAGGCGGATGGCTTCCAGGCGTGTTTTCAGGGCGCTGTCGGCCTCCAGCGTTTCGCACGGCTCGTAACCGGTCACGCCAAGGTCTTCTGCACGCAGCAGCACCACGGGCATGCCGTTGTCGATGCAGGTGACTTCCACACCCTCGACACAGTCGCGGCTGTTGCCGGTGGGCAACAGGGCTCCGCAGCTGGCGCCGGCCACGTCGGCAAACGTGACCACCAGCGCCGCCCCACGGCCCGGCACCCCATCAATACGGGTATCGCCGGCATACTCCACCTGGCCATCGGCGGTCGGCACCTGGGCGACGGCGATCTGCCCGGTGTTTTCCATGAAGATGCGCACCGGTGTGCTCGCGCCGCTGGCGGCCACCAGGCCGCGCTCGAGGGCGAACGGCCCTACGCCGGCCAGAATGTTGCCGCAGTTTTGCCCATAGTCCACCCGCGCCTCGTCCACCACCACCTGAGCGAACAGGTAGTCCACGTCGGCGTCATCGCGCTGCGAAGCGCGGATGATGGCGACTTTGCTGGTGAGCGAGTCGGCGCCGCCGATGCCGTCAATCTGCCGGGCATCGGGCGAGCCCATCACCGCCAGCAGCACCCGGTCACGTAGCGGGCCAGGGGCGGGCAGGTCGTCATGCAGAAAATAGGCGCCCTTGGAGGTGCCGCCGCGCATCAGCAGGCAGGGTATGCGGGTCTGGCCCATGTTCAGCCTTCCAGGTCGGTGAGGTGGTCGACATAACGCAGGCCCTTCGCCGCCAGGCGCGGGCGCATCTCGTAGATGTCCAGGCCAAGCTCGCCGGCGGCCAGGCGCAGGCGTTTGCGTTCTTCCAGGTCGGCGCGCTGGGTGGCGGCTTCGAGTACTGCCTGGGCTTCGCCATGGCGCACCACCACTACGCCGTCGTCATCGGCCACCACGATGTCACCGGCATTGACGAGCTGCCCGGCACACAGCAGCGGCAGGTTCACCGAGCCCAGCACCTCTTTCACCGTACCTTGGGCGTTGATCGCGCGGGACCACACGGCAAAGCCCATGTCGCGCAGTGTCTGGCTGTCGCGCACGCCCGCATCGATCACCAGGCCGCGCACGCCGCGGGCCTGGAGCGAGGTCGCCAGCAGGTCGCCGAAATAGCCATCGCTGCACGGCGAACTGGGCGCCACCACCAGTACGTCGCCTGGGCGGCACTGCTCCACGGCAACATGGAACATCCAGTTGTCGCCAGGGGCCACCAGCACGGTTACCGCGCTGCCGGCCACCGCCACACCTTGCTGGATAGGGCGCACGGCAGTATTGAGCAGCCCCTTGCGACCTTGGGCCTCATGCACCGTGGCGACACCCAGGCGGCCCAGGGCATCGATGATGTGTGGCTCAACGCGTGGGATGTTACGCACGACGATGCCGGTCTTGCCGATCAGCCCGCTCATGCCAGGTTCTCCGTCACGCGTGGGAACACGCTCTGCAGGCCTTCGGCGTAGACGATGTTGCGTGCACTGGTGATGCCCACGTTACGCTTGGCTTGCACGCCGCGCTGCAGGGCCACGCGGGTGTAGTACTCCCAGAGGTGTTCCTGGCCGGCCATGCACTGGATGGCGGCATACTTTTTGTCCCACACCGGGGTAATGTCCAGGAACGTGTCCGGGCGCCATTCGCACTGCTCGGGCTGGTGCGGCTCAAAGGCGTACACCGGCGGTGCGCCAACGATCTTCTCGCCCGGCTTGTAGCCTTCAGCCTGCGCGATGATGCGGGCTTCCTGGGCCAGGTGCATGGCCAGCGGGTGGTCGTAGTTGTAAGGATCTTTGAGGGAGTGGCTGAGTACGAACTCCGGTTGTACCCGGCGATACACATCGGCCAGGCGGAACAGGGTGTCCTTGTCGGCGCGCATCGGATAGTCGCCGATGTCGAAGAACTCCACGCTGGCACCGAGGATTTCGGCCGCGGCCATGGCCTCTTCACGGCGTGCGTCCTTGACCTTGGCTTCGGTCATTTCACCCTTGCGCCACAGCTTGGCAGACTCACCACGCTCACCGAAAGACAGGCAGACCACGTGCATGGCATAGCCTTGCTTAGCGTGCAGCGCAATGGCGCCACCGGCACGCCAGACAAAGTCGGCCGAATGTGCGCTGACCACCAGGGCGGATTTTTGTGGGGTATTCATGGTTCGTTGGCTCCTGCAGTGGGGGTGGGCGCAGGATGTCATTGGCCTGTGCAGGGCACTAATGCGTTCATTTGCAGCGGCTATGCGTTTTATTTATTGCCGGGCAAGCGGGGTAGAGGCATAGTCGCCGCAGTCACGAGCCGAGCGCCGGGAGCCCTTATGATCGATGTCGAACTGCCCAACCTGATGCAAGTCCGCGCGTTCATCCGGGTAGCCGAGCTGGGCAGCGTTTCGCGGGCGACGGAGGTGCTGTTCCGTGCTCAGTCCGTGGTCACTCGCGCCATCGCCGAGCTGGAGGCGCGCTTTGCCGTGCCCCTGTTCGAGCGCCATGCCAATGGCATGCGCCTGACCGACTATGGCGAGTGCCTGCTGCCGCGTGCACAGCGCGTGCTGGCGGAACTGGACGGCGTGCCGAGTTTGCTGGGCACCGCGCAGGGCGAGCCCCTTTACCTGTTTCAGGCGCGGCGCCTGCAGGTGTTCGTGAAGCTCTGTGAAACACGGCACATGCAAACCGTGGCGCGGCACTTCGGCCTTAGCCAGCCGGCGGTCAGTGCTGCCTTGAAAGTGCTCGAAGGCGGCTGCGGACAGCCCTTGTTCGTGCGCACGTCGCGCGGCCTGCAGCCCACTGTGGCCAGCCGGGACATTCTGTTCCCCATCCGCCGGGCGCTGAACGAGTTGCGCCTGCTGGACAGTGACCTGAGCGCGATGCAAGGCACCCTGCGCGGGGTGGTGCATGTCGGCGCGTTGCCATTGGGCCGCTCGCGCATTCTACCGGACGCCATTTTACGCTTCACGGCCCAGCACCCACAGGTTCGGGTGGTGACCAACGAAAGCCCGTTCGACCTGTTGGCAACCGAGCTGCGGGTAGGGGATGTGGATTTTGTGCTGGGGGCCTTGCGGCCTCACGACTATGCCAGCGATCTGGTGGGCGAGCCGCTCATTAACGAGGAAATGGTGTTGCTGGCCCGTCGAGGGCACCCGCTGTTGCACACACACCTGACGCTCAAGGGCGTGCACCAGGCGCGCTGGGTGTTGCCGCGGGCGGGCTCGCCGGCCCGCCAGCTGCTCGACAACTGCTTCGCCGTCGCGGGCCTGACAGCGCCGTGGCCGGTGGTGGAAAGCGCTGATCTGGCGGTTATCCGTGGCCTGCTGGTGCGTTCGGACATGCTGGCGGCGGTGTCTGCGCACCAGTTGGCTTACGAGATTGCCAGCGGCGAACTGCAACGCCTGCCGCTGGCACTGCCCGGCACTGCCCGCGCCATCGGGCTCATGCAGCGCAGTGGCTGCCTGCAGTCACCGGCAGCAGTCGCGCTGATGACCTGTATCCGCCAGGTCATCACTGAGCAGGCGTAAGCTCGGGAGGGGCCTCAAAGCAGGCTCAGGGGGTAGCTGACGATCAGCCTGTTCTCATCGAAACTGTTGGTGCTGCCCCAGTCCCGGCGCTGGCTGGAGTTGCGCCACTTGAGGTTCAGGGCCTTGAACGGCCCGGACTGGATCACATAGGCCAGCTCGCTTTCGCGGCCCCACTCGGTGCCGTCCTGGGTGCTGGCGTTGTGCACGTTGTCGCCGTGGATATAGCGGTTCATCAGGGTCAGGCCGGGTATGCCAAGCACCACGAAGTTGAAGTCGTGGCGCACCTGCCAGGAGCGCTCGCGGGCGCTTTCGTAGCTGGAGCCGAAGGCGTCGTTGGCCAGCGTGCCGCCGCTGGTGCCGTTGACCCGGAACCATTCATCATCGCCCATGACCTTCTGCAAGCCGACGTAGAACGTGTTGCCACCCAGCTTCGCCGAGAACAGGCCCGAAGCGGTGCGGTTGTCCAGTTCGCCGGCTTTGGCGCCACCGTCATCCTTGCCCCAGAAATAGCCCAGGTTGGCGCCCAGTACCCAGTTGCCCAGCGGCTGTTGATGCTGCACCTGGAAGTAGCGCTGCTGGTAGATGTCTTCCAGCTGGGCATACCAGGCGCCGACCAAGGTGCGCTCCTGGTTGAAGCGGTATTCGCCGCCGGCGAAGTTGAAGCGGTCCGAGGTGAAGGCTGTGCGCGTGAACAGGCTCATGTCCTGCATGCTGGCGTCGTTGCGCGGGCTGTTCTGGCGGAACTGGCCGCCATACAGGGTCAGGCCGGCCAGCTCGTTGGAGGTGACCTGCGCGCCCTGCAAGGTTTGTGGCAGCGAGCGGCCGTCATCGGCGCGCAGGATGGGCAGGGTAGGCGACCACTCACCGACTTTGAGTTCCGTCTTGGACACCCGCATCTTGCCCGCCAGCGCCGTGCGGCCAAAGTCGTCCGCCGGGCGCCCGTCGTCATGAACAGGCAGCAACTGCGTGCCGGCGGTGCCCTTGCCGCCATCAAGTTTGATGCTGTAAAGGCCCAGCACGTCAACGCCGAAACCGACCACGCCGGGGGTGAAGCCGGACTTGAAGTCGAGGATGAAACTTTGCGTCCATTCCTCGGCTTTGCCTTGGCTTGCCGTGCCCGTGTAGTCGCGGTTCATGTAGAAGTTACGCAACGTCAGGCTTGCCTTGGCATCGTCGACGAAGCCTTCGGCCAGGGCTTGCAGTGGCAGGCTGGCTGCCAGTGTGAATGTGGGGACGAGCGGGTACAGGGTGCGGCATTTCATTATTTTTATTCTCCAGGGACGGGCAAAGCGCTGCCTGCCAGCGGCGCATCGGCGCTGGGCAGGTTGAATCAGGGAGCGGTGGGGGTGGCGGCGCGGGACGCGCCGTCACACGATCAAGCGGGTTGCATCGGTCAGTTGGGTGCTTTGCCGGCCACCGAGTAGCGAACCTGCTGGTTACGGGTCTTCATGAAGTCTTCGATGCTCTGCCCGCGCATGGCGGCGTAAATGTCCAGGTTGGACACACCCAGTACGGCGCCCAGCTTCTCCAGTACGAAGAAGATCACCCCGTAGTGGATCAGCCCACGCCAGTCGCGGCGGCGCAGCAGGTCGCTTTCCTCTTCGCTCAGGCCTGCCTCGCGGTACAGCGCTTCGGGTTCGCTCAGGAAGCGCTGGCGCCACTGCGGCTCGATCATGCGATGCAAGAACTTGTTCAGGCGGTAGCCTTTGGCACTGCGCTCCAAGGTGTAGGGATAGGTGCCCTCAAGCTGCTCAGCCCCTGCCAGCTGATGCTGCATGTGCTGGCGGTGGCGTTCGTTGACCGGTGCCGGCAGTGCCTGGTCGCGGTTTTCCAGCAGCAGGGTGGCAATGCCGGTCATCGACGGCAGGTAGTAGCTTTGGTGCTTGCGCTCAACGTTGGCAGACAACGCGCCACGCATGATCAGCCAGGTAATCACCTCGGCACCTTCCATGCCGCCGAGCGTGGCGTACTCGGCCAGTGTCATCTCGGTAAGGCGCTGTGGGTCGTTCACCAGCAGGTCAAGGAACTGCGCGTCCCACTCCGGGTTGTTGAAGCCGCAACGCTCGCCGTGCACCTGGTGTGACACCCCGCCGGTGGCGACGATCGCCACCTTGAGGTCTTCGGGGTAGCTCTCGATGGCGCGGCGCAATGCCTGGCCCAGTTTGTAGCAGCGCCGGGCCGTGGGGATCGGCAGCTGCAGTACGCCGACCTGCAGCGGCACGATCTGTACGGGCCAGCTTTCATCGCAGGGCAGCAGCGCCGACATGGGCGAGAAGAAGCCGTGGTCCAGCGGCTTGTCGCGGAAAAAGCTCATGTCGAACTCATCGGCCATCAGGCTCTGGCCGATGTGCCGCGACAGCGCTGCGTGGCCGCCCACTGGCGGCAGGTCCCGCGGATTGCCCCCTTCATCGGCCACGCCATACTGCTCGTCTACGCCCAGGGTGAAGGCGCTGTAATGGTCAAAGAAGAACGAGGTGATGTGGTCGTTGAAGATATAGAAGAGTACGTCCGGCTGGCGCTGCTGCAGCCACGTGCGGATCGGCTCGAAGCTTTCGAAGATCGGCGCCCAGGCGGCTTCTTCCTGTTTGTCGTGGTCGACTGCGAAGCCGATGGTTGGGGTGTGGGAGACGGCCAGGCCACCAATGATACGAGCCATGCGAAAGTCCTCTGTTACAGGTTACGGCGCGGTTACTGCGGGGGTCGCGCGCAGCCGGGCGTGGCCGTTGGCCAGGATCGCCAGGGCAGCGGCGAATGCCGGCAGGCCGAGGAGGGTGAACAGCAGCGGCAGGCCCAGCCCCAGGCTGAGCACGGCACCACCGATGAGGGAGCCGAAAATGGCCCCGAAGCGCCCGATACCGAGCATCCAGCTTACGCCTGTGGCGCGGAACTCGGTCGGGTAATAGCCAGGGGCGAAGGCGTTCAGGCCGGTCTGCGCACCGCTCATGCAGAACCCGGCAGCCGCCACGCCCACCACCAGCAGGCTCGACTCCAGGCTCAGGGCGCCCAGTGAGACGATGCACAGGCCGCCGAGGGCGTAGGCGATGGCGATGACCCGGTTGGGGTTGCGTCGGTCCATGATCCAGCCGACCACGATTGCGCCCACTGCGCCGCCAATCTGGAACAGGCCGGTAATGGTGGCGGCGCGCTCGATGGACAGCCCGCCATCACGCAGCAGCGTCGGCAACCAGCCCATGGTCAGGTAGATCACCAGCAGGCCCATGAAATAGGTCAGCCACAGGGCCAGGGTGCCCAACCGGTAGCGCTCGCTGAACAGCTGCCGGGCCGGTGCCTTGTGCTGCGTGGTTGGCTCACTGACGGTAAAGCGGGTGCCGGCAGCGAAGCGGCCGCCAAGCTTGGCCAAGGCTGCCGCAATCTGGCTGGCCGGTGCCTGGCGTGCAGCCAGGAAGCGGGCGGACTCTGGCAGCAGCCACCACAGCAGTGGCAGCAAGGCCAGTGGCAGCAGGCCGCCGGCCAGCAGTACCGACTTCCAGCCGTGATGAGGTATCAGCCAGGCGGACAGGAAGCCGCCCAGGCCCGAGCCCATGTTGAAGCCGGTGAACATGATGGTGATCATCAACGAGCGGTTGCGGGTAGGCAGGTATTCGGCGAGCAGGGTGGTGCAGTTGGGCATGGCCGCACCCAGGGCAATGCCGGTCAGCAGCCGTAACACAGCCAGTTCATAGGGGTTGCGGGCGAAGGCGCAGGCCAGGCTCAGCAGGCTGAAACCGCTGACCGCGATCAGCAGCACTTTCTTGCGGCCCAACCGGTCGGCATACGGGCCGGCGGTCAGTGCGCCGATGGCAAGGCCGACCATGCCGGCACTCATCACCGGGCCAAAGGCGGCGCGCGACAGGCCCCAGTCCTGCATCAGCGAAGGCGCGATGAAACCCATGACGGCGACATCGAAGCCATCGAACAGCACGATCAGGAAGCACAGCGACAGAATCAGCCACTGGTAGGCAGCAATGGGGCGGTTATCGATCCAGTCTTTGACATCGATAGGGGCATCGACAGGAGGCTTAAGCATGCGTGGTCACCTTTGTTCTTGTATTGGTGTGAATTGCGCCGGGTTCCGGTAAGGCTTCGAACGCGTAATGGCCCAGCAGCAACCACCCCGCCGGACGACGGCGTGGGGCGGACTGTAATCCCATGGTCCAGGGCAGCGCCTGCGGGATTTCTTTAATGAGATATCCAATTTTTTTATCGCAGACTTCGTGGCGCTAATGTCGCGTCAAGCTGTGCCGCTCGGCAGCAAGCTGTTGCCCTGTAAAAGACCTGATGCGCTGCTGGCGTCGTCAGGCTTCCGGGTGATGAAGACGCTGACGGTGATTTGTTTCTGAATGTGTGATCTCTCCCGCTCAGTCTTCGTCAAGAAGACTGCCCCTCGCCGTCGTCTGGGGATTGATACAGGGCCTTCCATGCAAACGCTGTTGAACGAGATTCTCGAAGAAGTACGTCCCTTGATCGGCAAGGGCAAAGTCGCTGACTACATTCCTGCGCTGGCGGACGTGCCGGCGAACCAGCTGGGCATCGCTGTCTATGGCAACGATGGCAGTTATCACTGCGCAGGCGACGCGCGGGTGCCATTCTCGGTGCAGAGCATTTCCAAGGTGTTCAGCCTGGTTCAGGCCATTGGCCATTCGGGAGAAACCATTTGGGAGCGGCTGGGGCATGAGCCTTCGGGGCAGCCGTTCAACTCGCTGGTGCAGCTGGAGTTCGAGCGCGGGCGGCCGCGTAACCCGTTCATCAATGCAGGGGCATTGGTGATCTGCGATATCAATCAGTCGCGCTTCGCTGCCCCCACGTTGTCGATGCGCGATTTTGTCCGACGGCTTTCAGGCAACCCTCACATCTCGATCAATACCCGGGTCGCTGATTCGGAATATCAGTTTCGCGCGCGCAACGCTGCCATGGCGTACCTGATGCAGTCATTTGGCAACTTCCATAACGAAGTCGAGACGGTGCTGCGCAGTTACTTCAGTTACTGCGCACTGCAAATGAACTGCCTGGACCTGGCGCGGGCATTCTGCTTCCTGGCCAATGATGGGTTCTGTAAGCACAGCGGTGAGCAGATCCTGACGCGGCGCCAGACCCAACAAGTGAACTCGATCATGGCCACCAGCGGGCTGTATGACGAGGCGGGGAATTTCGCCTTCAGGGTGGGTTTGCCTGGCAAGAGTGGCGTGGGTGGCGGGATCGTGGCGATCGTACCGGGGCAATTTACCGTATGCGTGTGGTCGCCAGAGTTGAACGCTGCGGGCAACTCCTTGGCCGGGATGGCGGCGCTTGAGCTGCTCAGTTCGCGGATCGGATGGTCGGTGTTCTGATCTGCGAACTCAGGGGCCATCAGGCGTCGCCTTGGCGGGTCAGAACGCGTACACCAACGTGGCCGTGGCGCTGCGTGGGCTGCCATACCAGCCGCGCGCGCCAATCGCCGTGTAGTAGGTTTTGTCCAACACGTTGTTGAGGTTCAGTGAAACGCTGGTCTGCGGCGTGAAGGCATATTGAGCCATCAGGTCGACCACACTGTAGGGGGCCTGGGTGAACGTTTCGTTGTTGGGCCCGGCGCTCTTGTAATACTCGGTACCCTGCCAGCGCACACCACCCCCTACCTTCAACTGTGGCAGGGTCGGCAGGCGGTAGCTGGTGAACAGTTTCAAGGTGTCTCGCGGTATTTCAGTGTTCAGGCGGTCGCCATCCGAATCCTTGCTCACCGCATAGGTGTAGCTGGCCGAGACCTGCCAATCAGGCAAAATCTCGCCCGCCATTTCCATCTCGAAACCACGTGTCTTGGTACCCGATTCGGCACGGTAGGCCTGGTTGCCGTCTGGCGCCAGGTTGCTTCCGTCGGCTACCGCCAGGTTGTCCTGGTGCACCTCGAAAACGCTGAAAGCCGCGGTCAGGCGCTGGTCCCAGAACTCACTCTTCAGACCGAGCTCGTAGTTAACGCCTTCCAACGGGTCCAGGTAGGTCCCGTTGATATCCTTGTTGCTCTGCGGTTTGAAAATGGTGGTGTAACTGGCATAGGCCGACCAGTGCTCGTTGAGGTCATACACCAGGCCAAGGTAGGGCGTGACGACCCCGGTTTCGCTACGCGAGGTGCGGCTTGTCGCGCCGGACGACAGGGTGGTAGAGGTTTCGTCGCGTTTCCAGTCGATCAGCCGCGCCCCGGTAATCAGCGACAGGTCATCGGCCAGGCTCCAGCGTACCGAAGCCACCAGGCCGTCCTGGGTTTCATCCAGCGCATCTTCCGAGGACTTGGCATGGATGGCGTCTGGTATCGCCAGCGAACCGTCCCAGGTGTAAATGTTGTCGATGGTCTGGATCGCCCACAGTGGGTAACCGTCGTTGCGGTAGTAGGCGCGGTAGTGACTGGCCCCGAGGTAGGCCTGGTGCTCGCGTGACAACAGCGCGAACGGGCCCGACGCCGACAGGTCGAACGAGGTCTGCCGGGGCTCGCCGGCCCAACGCCCCGTCCAGGTGCTGATGCCACTGCCATCGGGCTTGACGGTGCCGCTGGCAGCGGTGGCGAAGGCGTCGTCATAGCTGCGACGGCTGTGTTCGGCATTCAGTTTCAACTGCCAGCCGTTGTCCAGTTGATGCTCCAGCGTAGTGAATACCGTCTTGGTGCGACGCTTGTGATAGCTCCAGTCCGAAGCCGAATTGAACGCGCGGGAGGGGCTGAAGTGACTGCCATCTGAATTGAACATCGGGAAGCCGTGGTTACCTGCCCCGTCGTTGTCCATCTCCTGATATTCCGCACCTGCTGTCAGCATCGTGCTGTCGGTGATGTCCCACTCCAGCACCCCATAGGCCACCTGCCGTTCCAGCGATTGGCGGTCGACGTAGCTCTGGCTGTCGGTATTGGAGGCGACAAAGCGCCCGCGAACATTGCCGCTTTGCGTCAACTTGCCAGAAACGTCCAGCTCGGTGCGGTAGTTGTCCCACGAGCCCGCTTTCAAGGTCAGCTTGCGTTGTGTTTCCAGGGTCGGCTTCTTGCGGATCAGGTTGACGGTGGCGCCCGGGTCGCCAGTGCCGGACATCAGGCCCGTGGCACCGCGCACTACCTCTACCCGGTCATAGGACACCATGTCGGAGAGGTCGTCCCTGAAGCCAAAGGTATCGGGGCGGTTGATGCCGTCCACCTGGATGCTGCCGACCTCGAAGCCGCGCACGTAGATATGGTTGGCGTCGCTTCCGGCGGGCCCCATGCTGTCAACGACCACGCCTGGTGTCTGTTCAAGCACCTGGGCAACATCGTTCAGGTTCTGGTCTTCAATCTGCTGGCGGGTGACCACGCTGACCGATTGGGGTGTCTCGCGTGCAGACAGCCGCAGCCCGGTTGCGGTATTGACCGAGCCGGTGGTGTAGCTGCCGGTGCCTTCGGTGGTGGCACCCAGGGCCATGCTGGAGACGGTGGTTGCCGCAAGCTCCATGGCGCCATCCTGCTCAGCGCTGACCAGCATGAAGTGCTTGTCGCCCGCTGCCTGCACCTGCAAGCCACTGCCTTGCAGCAGTTCTGCCAACGCCTGATGCAGCGCGTAATTGCCGTTCAGCCCTTTGCTGTGCAAGCCTGCGACTGCTTCATGGCTGAAACTGATGACTGCCCCGCTGGCGTCGGCAAACTGGTCGAGTGCGTGAGCCAATGACCCTGCCGGGATGCTGTAACCCACAGGCTCGACCCAGGCATGTGCAGTGCCCAGCAGCGAGCCCGCGAAGCTGACCGCTAGCGCGGTTTGGCGAATACGGGTGGCGGGGGAGGAAAAGCGAGCGGACATCCATTGACTCCTTGCTGATCGAATACAAGTGCTCCCAGTAACAAACGTGTTGTTGACGGAAATACTTAGTAGCAAGGTGCAGATAGGGCTGAGGATCTACTTTGGCAGTAATATCCTCATCGCAGCACAAGGCTGCTCCTGCCAGTGCTGTACAGGCTTTGAAACCGACATGCAGGCTCTCGGTACTTGCCCAGGCAGTGTCCGGACGGCGCCCGTGACCCCGCGCATTCACCGGAAATGGAACCTACCGAAGATGACCCGCCAAGCGTTTGCCCCTTATCAGAGCCTTGCCACTGACTTGCTGAAGTATCTGCCGTCCGACCAGCGTGATGGCTCCCACGACTTGGCCCATATTCAGCGCGTGTGGGTCAATGCGCACCGGATTCAGCGGGTAGAGGGTGGCGACCTTGAAATCTTGCTTGCGGCGACGGTGCTGCACGACTGTGTGGCGGTGGAAAAGCATTCGCCGTTACGTGGGCAGGCCTCGACGTTATCGGCGAACAAGGCTGCATCAGTCCTTGCTGAGATGGGCTGGCCGAGTGGGCGTGTTGAGCAGGTAGTGCATGCGATCAAAACGCACAGTTACTCGGCGGGGTTCGAACCGCTGACACGTGAGGCCTGCATCCTTCAGGACAGTGACCGGCTTGACGCCATAGGCGCGGTGGGTATTGCCCGGTGTTTTTACGTCGCCGGGCGAATGGGGTCGGCGCTCTATGACGTCGAGAATCCTTTCGCGCAGCAGAGGGCGTACCAGGACGGGGCGTATGCCATCGAGCACTTCCAGACCAAACTGCTCAAGCTCGCTTCGGGCTTTAAGACCCAAGAAGGGGCTCGCCTTGCTGCCGAGCGTCATACCCGGCTTGAAACCTTTCTTACCCAGTTCATGGACGAGATTACCGGGGCCGGTTAGTCATGCCGGGCTCATACCGTCCTTGAATTCAGTCAGCCCAGCGCCACAGCGGCTCATCCAGCAACCCAACCCCCCGCAGCTGGGTTTGCCCTTGTATTTTTTCCAGCTCTAGCACATTGCACCCGTCACAGGCTGCCAGCGCGTTGATTAATGGCGCACTGTGCGATACCACCCAAACCTGGCTACGGCGTGATGCACGAATGATCAGCCGCGCCAAGGCCGGGAGCAGGTCCGCGTGCAGACTGGTTTCCGGTTCGTTCAAGACCATCAGCGATGGCGGCCGTGGTGTGAGCAGGGCGGCCATCAGCAGAAGATAACGCAGGGTGCCGTCTGACAATTCAGCACCCTCGAGCGGGCGCAAAAGACCGTGCTGGTGCAGCCGTACACTGAACAGCCCGCCAGGTGGCGCATTGACCTCCAGACGGCTGCCGGGAAACGCGTCATTCAGCGCTTCCACCAGATCCTCCACATCGCCAATTTCGATAATGGTCTGCAACGCCGAGGCAAGGTTGCGCCCGTCGTGATGCAGTACCGGCGAGCGAGTGCCCAGTTGGGGTTGACGGCAAGGCGCATCACGGTCAATCCGGAAGTGATCGTAAAACCGCCAGCTGTTGATGAACGCGCGCAGGTCACCGATTTCCGGTGCCTGGCGTGGCCGGCCGACGATGTTGAAAAAGCTCTCGCCGCTGTCAGCATGCTGATCGAGCACTGCCCAGCGGTTACCCTCGCGGGCCCGCACCAGGGCATTCTTGCGCTCGACCAGCAAGGAAGAGGGGCGATAGGCGCCAGCGCCCCAGATGGCCTCGCACTTTATTTCAGGGTCGAGCATGAACGCGCTCGGATACGGCAGGGGAATTGGCAGGCCGAGGGTGATGGCAAAACCGAGGTCTTCGGTGGCAAAGCCCAGGCGCAGGCGCCTGACTTCGCTCGGATGCTGGCCTTGGATGGGCACTTCGCCGCGCCGCATTCGTGCGCTGGTTTCTGGGCCGGCCCACCAGGTCGAATCCAGCCCGCCTTCACGGGCGAGGGCTTCGACCACACCGCCCTGTGCGGTTTCGGCCAGCAGGCGCAGCGCCTTGTACAGGTTGGATTTGCCGCTGCCGTTGGCACCGGTCACCAGGTTGAGTTGGCTCAGCGGCAGCACCAGGTGGTTGATCGAGCGGTAGTTGCCGATGGCGAGGGTAGTGAGCATGCAGTGCTTCCCAGCGTGGACCAGGCGACCGATTGTGGCCGAAGCGTGCCTCCCTTGTCAGCCATCCCTGCTGAGGCGGTTGCAAGTGAAGCAGGCGTGCGCACCGTCTATAGTGTGGGGCAACCTCTCTCGCAAAGGATGCTCACATGGCCAGATCAACAATCATGACAGCCGTTGTCACCTCATTGGCGGTGGCCTTGGCCTCTGGCCCGGTGCTCGCCGACCCGGGTAATGGCAAAGGCCAGGGCCAAGGTCAGGGGCACGGCAAGGGCCAGGCGCCGCACGCCCAGGGCCAGGGCAATTCGGGCGGCCACAAGCAGAGCGTCGGCGGCAATGACTGGCACGGCGGCCCGTCCATCGACCGTGGCGATGTACTGGGCATCCTCGGTGGCCACCGCAACTACTGGAGCCCGGGCCCGGCATTGCCTCCAGGTATTCAGAAGAACCTGGCCCGCGGCAAGCCCCTGCCACCTGGTATCGCCAAGAAACTGGATGGCCGTCTGTTGGGGCAGCTGCCTCACTACGACGGGTATGAGTGGATGCAAGCGGGCGCAGACCTGATTCTGGTCGCCGTGGCGACCGGGATCATTTATGAGGTGTTGAACGGGGCGTTCGACTAAGGCCGCAGGTGCGAGCAGTCCGCTCGGTCCCTGCAGGCGTTGGCGTGCCTGCGATGGGCTGCGCAGCAGCCCAACGGCCTATCAACGCCGCCGCAACACCGCGGCCAGCCCAAGGGTCAGCACCACAGCGCACAGCATGGCCAGCCCGATGGTAACGCCAACGCCCCACGTTTCCAGCAGCCCCGCCAATACCAGATAGAACGCAATCACCCCCACCGCGCCGATCGCATTCCCCCGCACCATCGCCGCCATCCCGGCTCGCCCGCCCTGCACATGGGCGAACACCACCAGTGGCCAGGCAATCACCGGAATCGGCGCCAGCATCCCGCTGGTCGCCGGGCCCAGCCAACTGGCCAGGCTGGTGGTGATCATCAGCAGGGAAGTGGCAGATACCATGCGCAACGGGATTTCCCAGTGCCGGTGCCGGGGGCGGGCCAAGGTATCAGGTTTGGGCTCGCGGCCGCTGGCGCGGATCAGCACGCCGATCAGTACCAACGCCACTGCAATCGACAGGTACAGGCTGCCCCAGTGGGTAAAGGCATAGGCGGCCAGGCCATAGAACAGCAACGCCAGCAGTACGGCCACGGCGATGCCGAGTGTGCGCGTGGCCAGCAGGTAGACGGTGTAGGTGGCCTGCACCGCCGCCAGGCCGCCCAGTGCGCCGGGCAATGCGCCCAGGGCGAAGGCCGTGCCCTGTTCCAGGCACAGGAAGGTCATCACCAGCGCCGAGGTGATCGGCAGGCCGGACAGCAATCCGCCTAGCAGGCCGCCCCAGCGCCGGGAGGCGAGGGAGATGGCCCACATCAGCAGGGGGGTGATGGTGAGTTTCAGGTAAAACAGGGTCATTGCGGGTACATCCCACGCTTGATGAAGGTGCGCCCGCCTTCGACATGGGGTAGGGCGCGGAGGAATCAGCCGCGGCTGGCCTCCAAGGCCTGGGCCAGGTCGGCGATGATGTCGTCACTGTGTTCGATGCCGATCGACAGGCGCACCATGTCCCGTGGCACGCCGGCCTTCTCCAGTTCCTCGTCGTTGAGCTGACGGTGAGTAGTGGACGCGGGGTGGCAGGCCAGTGACTTGGCGTCGCCGATGTTCACCAGGCGTACCACCAACTGCAATGCATCGATGAAGCGCGCGCCAGCCGCCTGACCACCCTTGATACCGAACGACAGGATCGACGCCGGCTTGCCGCCGGTGTAGCGCTGGGCCAGTTCATGTTCGGGGTGGTCGGGCAGCCCGGCGAACTTCACCCAGGCCACTTGCTCGTGGGCTTGCAGGTAATGGGCGACCTTTAGCGCGTTCTCGGTATGGCGCTCCATGCGCAGGGCCAGGGTTTCCAGGCCTTGCAGGATCAGGAAGGCGTTGAATGGCGACAGCGCGGCGCCGGTGTTGCGCAAGGGCACCACACGGCAGCGGCCGATGAAGGCGGCAGGCCCGAAAGCTTCGGTGTAGGTGACGCCGTGGTAGGACGGGTCGGGGGTGTTGAGCAGGGCGAAGCGTTCCTTGTTTTCGGCCCAGGGGAATTTGCCGGAGTCGATGACGATGCCGCCGATGCTGGTGCCGTGACCGCCGATGTACTTGGTCAGCGAGTGCACGACGATATCGGCGCCGTGCTCGAACGGTCGGCACAGCACCGGGGTGGCCACGGTATTGTCGACGATCAGCGGCACCCCGTGGCGGTGGGCGGCCTCGGCCAGCGCAGCGATATCAACGATATTGCCGGCGGGATTGCCGATGGACTCGCAGAATACCGCTTTGGTACGCGCGTCGATCAGCGCTTCGAGGGCGGCGATATCGTCATGGGCCGCGAAGCGGGTGTGGATTCCCATGCGTGGCAGGGTGTGCGCCAGCAGGTTGTAGGTGCCGCCGTACAGCTTGGCCACCGAGACGATATTGTCGCCGGCTTCGGCGACGGTCTGGATGGCGTAGGTGATAGCCGCCATGCCCGAGGCTACGGCCAGCGCGCCAACCCCACCTTCCAGGGCGGCCATGCGCTGCTCGAGCACGTCGTTGGTGGGGTTCATGATGCGCGAATAGATGTTGCCGGCAACCTTCAGGTCAAACAGGTCGGCGCCGTGCTGGGTGTCGTCGAAGGCGAAGGAGGTGGTCTGGTAGATCGGTACGGCCACCGCCTTGGTGGTCGGGTCGGGGCTGAAGCCCGCATGGATGGCAAGCGTTTCCAGCTTCATGCAATCGTTCCTTGAGCGTGGGTGGAAGCGTTCGAGCATGCGGCGGCGAGCGGGCGTGGGTCAAGGAGGATCATTCTGGTGGTCCCTGCGCGGCGTTTGCGGCCACTGACTCGACAGTAAAGATATGCAAAGTTTCCCTGTGCCATCACACCGCAGCTCTAGAATCCTGTCGCTGCCCAATCAGCTAAGGCAGGCAGCAGATCTAGCCTTGTGGAGCGTTTCAATGAAGTCGAAAAACCTTTTGCGCGCAGCCTTGGTGGCGGCGCTGGTATCCGCCTTGTCGGGTTGCTGGATTTTCATGCCACCGGGTGGTGGCGGTGGTCATGGTGGGGGTGGCCACGGCGGTGGTTTTGGTGGCCATCAGGGTGGCGGCCCGCGCTAATTTGACCCCGCGATGGACCGCGCCATCTCGGCCGGGTTGCAAGCGCGTACCCGGCACCGGCGCACCCCCTTGGTCGCCCGAACCGCGGGTGGCACAGCGCCGGTGTTTGCGCTTTAGGGCATGCAGGATGATGCGCTGATCGGCAGTTGATCCTGCTGCAGGTCTGGTTCCTGAGGCGAGCTCACTCTATTCGCCACCCCAAACGGTACATGCACCATCGGCAGGTTTCCCGCTGGCGATTGCAGGTGCGTGCGCTGGTCGTCGAAAAACACATGCGGCTTCAATATCGACAACACCCTGGGTTTATCCATACCGCCTAGAAAAAAGCACTCATCCGGGGATACGCCCCAATCCTTCAAGGTTGTCACTACTCGCTCGTGCGAAGGCGCGTTGCGCGCCGTGACGATGGCAATGCGCAGAATCCGCTGGTACGTCGGGTCCTCGGCCAGCTTGCGGTCCTCCAGCATGCGTATCCGCGAAAGCTTGCGGTAAAGGTCTGCCAGTGGCCCCGGCGAATGCGGGGTGCCCTTGTGCATGCGCTCGTGTTCCTGAAAGTCGTCCAGGTTGTCGTTGCGCTTGTAAACACGCTCTGCCTCGTCGTCGGCAATCACGCCATCGAAGTCGAAGGCCACCCGCAGCTCAGTGTCGATTTCATCGTCGTAGATGCGCGTAGGCAGTACACGCCCGGCAGGGTAGTTGGCGTCGATGGCCTTTTGCACATCTTCCTCGTTGGCGCTGAGGAACAGCGAGGCATTGAACGCCGGGATGTATTCGTAGGGCGAGCGGCCCGACATGAATGCCGCGCGGGTGATGTCCAACTGATAGTGGCTGATGGAGCGGAATACCCGCAGGCCGGTTTCCGGCGAGTTGCGCGAGAGCAGCACCACTTCCACCGGCAACTGGTCGGGGAACGCCTTGTTGATGCTCAGGAAGCGGCGAATGAACGGGAGCGCCACCCCACTGGGGAACGGCTCGTCCAGGTTCTGCTCCTGGTGTTGGCGGTAAGCCTCGACACCTTGTGTCTGGTAGATGTCATCGGAAACGGAGAGGTCGAACAGCGCACTCGAGGCAACGCCGATGACCAGTTTTTCTTCAATGGGGTAGGGCATGAAGCGGCTCCTGCGAGTGGCATGAAGGCAAGTGTACGCGCACGTTCTGACGAAAGCCGTCAATTGCGCGACTGAGCAGTGGATCCGTTGATGTCATTTTGATAGCTTCTCGCCCCTTACCGCAGTATCCGGACAGTGATTGATGAACCAGCTACATGAACACGGCACCCTGACTCCGCTTGCCGAGGCGAATGGAAACACGATGCACGAGCCCCACGATGAGGCAGACGCGTCGGCCCAGCAGGCCACCGGGCATGACGCACTGCAGGCCAGTATCGAGGCGCTGAATAAAAAGCTCGTGGCAACTACCCTGGCCCGTGTGCAGAAGGAAGGGGCGATTCGCAAGCACCTTGAGCAGTGCCAGCAGCAACTGGCCGCCAGCAATCAGGCTCGGGAGGGGCTGTCCATCACGGTGACCACGGCACTGAAGAAGCTCGCGCTGGCAGCGAGCACCCAGGCAGACCGTGTGGACAGTGTGGAGACGCGCTTGACCGGCCTGGCTGAGCGCCAATGTCAATGCGTGGCGCAGTCAGCAGCCGGTTGGCCCGCGTACCTGGAACGTCATGGAGTGTCGTTGGTCGCCTTGGCCGTGGCTGTGTTTACGCTGGGGCTGCACCTGCTTGGGTAGTGCAACCTCAAGGCTGCACTGGGTTCAGCGTTGAAGTGCCAAAGCTTGCGGGTTGGCGACGTTCTTCGGCACCCCTTCGAAAAACGCCAGCACATTGTCGAAGGCGTCACCGAAGTACAGCTCGTAGCCGTTCTTCTCCACATACCCCAGGTGGGGCGTGCTGAGTACACGTGGGTGGCGCAGCAGTGGATGGGCCGGGTCGAGTAACGGCTCCTCCTCATAAACATCCACCGCCGCGTAGCCCGGCCGCCCGACATCCAATGCCTGCAGTAATGCGCCTGGTGCAATCAGTTCCGCGCGGCTGACGTTCACCAGCAAGGCGTCGGGCTTCATGTGGGACAGGTCGTCGAAGGTCACTCCATGGCGTGTCTGATCCGAAAGGCGCAGGTTCAGGCTGACAATATCCGCCTCGGCAAAAAACGCCTCACGCGAGGCGGCAGCAGCGTGGCCATGGGCTTTGGCTGCGGCGCGGCTGCTGTCGCTGCCCCACACCAGCACGGGCATGTCGAAAGCCTGCGCATAACGCGCCAGGCGCTGGCCGATCTTGCCATAGCCCCAGATGCCCAGCGTCTGCCCGGCCAGCGCCTGGCCCAGGTTGACCTGCCATTGGCCTTGGCGGAAGGCATCAATGGCCGGCACCAGTTGCCGGCGGGCATTGAGGATCAGCGCCCAGGCCAGTTCGGCAGGCGCTACCGGCGATCCGCGTCCCTCGGTCACGGCAATGCCGCGCGCGGTGCAGGCAGCCAGGTCGAGGTGGCTGGACACCTTGCCGGTCTGGCTGATCAGCTTGAGGTTGGGCAGGCGGTCGAGCAAGGCAGCGTCGATGCGTGTGCGTTCGCGGGTGAGTACCAGGGCGTCGGCATCGGCAAAACGTGCGGCAAGTTGTTCCAGCGTGGCAGGCGGGAGCTCATGAAGGACGCTGACAGCATGCCCGCTCAGCTTGCCGAAGCAATCGAGCGTACGGATTACATCCTGGTAGTCGTCGGGAATGACAATACGCATGTTGGTCTGACCCGGTCGGTACAGTGAAGTGTCGAAGATAACCTAACGGGCGGTTTCGGTGTCAGATCGGGCTGCAGTCGTCGCACACCATCACCGGCTCATGCGCGCCATCAAGCAGCTTCACGAACTGCCCGCCGATGAACCACGCCGGCCACGCTCTTCAGCACGCACCCCAACACCACCGCCGTCCCTGCACTGGCAAAGATCATTTCCCGCCCGGCGCTCTGTTGCTGCAACGCCACTAACGCCGGCGCTGCCGCCGCGGCCCCCAGTTGCAGCGCACTGACCCAGGGTGTCAACGTGCCGCGTGGGTCATTGGTGGCAATTGCCCCCATGTAGTAGGTTAGCGCCAGCACCCAGCCGAAGTTCATCAGAAACAGTGCCATGCACAGCTGATCGGCGTCATGTGTATAGCGCGCCAGCAGGGTGATTGACACAAGCACTATCAGCGAGCCCAGGCCGATCATCGGGCCGCGGCTCACCCGTGCGCCCAGCAGGCTGGGCAGGGCGCCGCCAGGCAAGCCACCCAGTATTCCCAGCCCGAACGCCCAGCCCACATCCACCGCCTCGATGCCACGTTCGCGCGCCAACTGTTCGACAAACCCCCACAACGAATAGATCGCCAACTGCAGGCACAGCATCCCCAGCAGGGCGTAGCGCCCGATAATCGCTGAGCCGCGGCCTGGCTGCGCCAGGCGCACGGGGGTTACACGCTGCAGCCGTACCGGAATGAACAACGCAGCCATAGCGACCAGCACGAACCAGAAACCCAGTGATGCAATCGCCGTGCGGTGACCGAACTGCTCTGCCAGTTGTGGCAGACAGGTCGCGTACAGGGCAAAGACAGCGGTTTGAATCAGCAGCGACAGGCCGTACGAGCGATCCTGGCCCGGCAGCCGGCCAAGCCCGCTGATCGACCCGGCATACAGCAGGCCCGCAGCGATACCACAGGCAAAACGGCACAGAATCAGGTTCGTCAAAGTGTCCAGCGCAGCGCTGAGGAGGTTCAACATCAGCGCTGCAAAGGCTGCCGCCAGGTACAGCCCACGGCCACTTGGATGACGTCTTGGTATTGATAGCAGCAGGCAGCCGAGCAGTGTTCCGCTCATTTCACTGGAAAGTACCCAGCCCTGTTGGCTAAGGTCCAGATGCAACCGCTCGGCCAGCAGGCCGATGAAGATGGGTTGTACGCCAATGATGATCAAGGCCGTGGCGGCGATGTAGATCAGCGCAGCACGCAGAAGCAGGGTGTTGTTATTGTTGTGCATGGTCGGGTCCGGGGTCAGGCGCGGGGCAGGGTACCTGCGTCGTGGGTGATGCGGCCGTTCATTACGGTCAGCGCTACTTCGGTATTGCCGATCTGGTAGCGGTCCAGTTCGAACAGGTCCTGCTCCAGCACGATGATGTCGGCACGCTTGCCAACGGTGATCGAACCGATTTCCCGTTCCAGGCCCAGTTGGTATGCACCGTTGAGGGTATAGGCGGCGATCAGTTGCGGGATACTCAGGCGCTCGTCGGCATCGGGCATCACAGGGGCATCGGGTTCGCCACTAAGCTGGCGGGTGTGGCCCGATTCGATGTGTTCCACCGGCTTGTGCTGGCATCGGCATTGGCACACCAGGCCGTCCATGCCGATGGACACGGTCACACCTTGGTCGATGAAGCTGCGGAATTTATACATCGACGCCCAGCGTGGGTAGCCATAGGTCTGCTGGATGGCCTCGGCGTAGGCATCGACCACGCCCCACTGCAACTGGGTGTTGGCCATGACGCCGATACGGCGAAAGCGCGGTATGTCGTCGGGGTGGGTGAGAAAGGCGTGAGTGATGACGTGACGACGGTCGCGGGGCGGATTGCTGGAGAACGTGCGCTCGAACACGTCCAGCGCCATGCGCACGGCGGCATCGCCCACTGCATGCACCATCACGTCGATACCGAGGGCGTCGGCCTTGCGCACATGGCCCTCGAACACTTCCTCGGGCATGGTCGTCGACCCGCAGCTGTGTGGCTTGTCGCAATAGGGCTCGAGCAGGAACGCGGTGTGGTTCAGCTCGGTCCCGTCCAGCATCAGCTTGAGGGTCTGCGCCTTGACCAGCGGCGAGTCGTAGCGTTCGCGCATGGCCTGCAGCCGCGTGACCGGATCGTCCTCGGTGCCCATGTTGATGTAGCTGCCGACCACCCGCAGTTTCAGGCGCTCCTCACGCTCCAGTTGCTGCAGGGTTTCATACAGCAGCGACTGGTCGCCAGCGGGGTCGAGGAACCCGGCATCGAATACCGTGGTAATCCCGGCCGCCACCAGTTTCTCTTGCCAAAAAGGAATCGAGCGCAGGTACAGGTCGATGCCTGTCGGTAGGTAGCCGGCTTCGCTCAGACGTTGCATCAGCAGCGAATAGGCGGCGCAGTCAATGATCACACCCGTGGGCTCGCCGGTGATCGGGTCCTTTTCGAACCAGCTGGCGCCCTCTTCTACTGGCGGGGTGTTGCGGTCGATCCCGGCAGCGTTCAGGGCGAAGCTGTTGACCCACATGGTGTGATAGTCGGTGGACAGCAGGCACACGGGCTTGTCCGCACAGATGGCATCCAGTACTTCGCGGCGCAACATATGCCCAGGCATCAATGGCTGGATCCAGCCCATGCCGGTAATGGCTTTTTCACAGGGGTTGGCCTCGACGTAGGCCTGGAGCAGGGCCAGCACCTGTAGCGGGTCGGTATGGTTGACCAGCGCCTGAAAGGCAAAGGCGGTAGAGGAAAAATGCCAGTGAGACTCGACGAAGCCCGGCAGCACCAGTTTGCCGCCGGCATCCAGCAGGCGTGTGGCAGGGCCGGCGTATGCCATGACGCTGCCGTGGTCGCCCACGCAAACGATGCGTTCGCCGCAGATGGCCACCGCCTCAGCCCAAGGCCTGTGCGGGTCGACCGTGTAGATGCGGGCATTGTGAATAATGAGGTCTGCGGCGGTGGACATGGCAACTCCCAGGTCAGAATGGAGCATTAGTTTTGAGTTCATTAAAACTTTTAGTCAATAAAATATTTTTACGGCGCAGCTTTGCGTTATGCTGTGCGCCGACGTGTACGATTCGAAAAAGGTGTGAATGTGAGCGGACTGCGCGAGCAGCAGAAGGCGATGCGTCGTGAAACCATCAGCCGAACGGCGCTAGGCCTGTTTGAAACGCAGGGTTACCAGACCACCACCATGGAGCAGATCGCGCGCTTGGCCGCAGTGTCGGTGCCCACGGTGTTTGCTTATTTCGGCAGCAAGCAGGAAATTTTGCTGGAGAAGCTCCGCGAGGCCGACCACCGGGCGGTGACCGAAGCCCGGCGGCGCCTGCCGGAATTCGACGATGCGCTGGAGGCCCTGTGCTGCTACGAAGCGCACTTGACCGATTACGCATTCGAGGTGCTGCCTGCACCGCTCTGGCGCGAGATATTGCCGCCGTTGCTGCCGTTGCTGGGGGCTGAGCAGCAGGGCGTGCCGGATGCGTACAGGCGCGTCAACGACGCGTTGGTCAACGAGTTGAAATGCCTGCTACAGGACTTGTGCGACAGCGGCAGGCTGGCGGCTGGGCTGGACGTGGGCTATGCGGCGTTCCTGATCAACGATTACGGGCACCTTCAGTTGCTGCGCCTTTGCAGCCGCGAGCCGCTGGACATGACGGCACACCGGGCGGATGTGCGGCGGTTCATGGGCTTTATCCTGGCCGGCATGCAAGCGCGATGAGACTGATCAGGGCGCGCGTGGGCGGCCCTGTCGCGACATGAGGCCGACCCTACAGGCCGTCAGATAGCTGTTCCACCAGAAAATCCACAAACACCCGCACCCGCGCCGGCATCGCCGGGCCGCCGACGAACACCGCATGAATCGGTTCCCGATCACCCGGGTTGTAAGCCTCCAGCAACGGCACCAGTTGCCCGTTGGCCAGGTCATCGGCCACGGTAAAGGTGCCGATACGCGCCACGCCGGCGCCCAGCCTGGCCAGCTGTGCCAGCGCTTCGCCGCTGCTGCATTCGATATTCCCTTTAACCTTCAGTGAGAACGTATGCCCGTCGCGGTGAAACGGCCAGTCGGGCATCGCGCGGCGGAAGTTGAAGCGCAGGCAGTTGTGCCGGGCCAGGTCTTCAGGTGCAAGCGGGGTACCGTGGCGTTGCAGGTAATCGGGCGAGGCCACCACTACCTGGCCGGTCTCGCCAATGGCGCGAGCGCTCAACGAGCTGTCCGGCAGGTGACCGAAGCGCAGTGCCACGTCGGCCTGGCCGCCGAGAATGTCAGCCACCTCGTCGCTGAGGGTCAGGTCAACCAGCACTTGCGGGTAGCGTGCGCTGAAGGCCGCCAGCAGCGGCACTACGGTCAACCGGGCATGGCCCAGCGCAGCGCTGACCCGCAAGCGCCCGCGTGGCACGCCTTGGTCAGTGATGGCTTCTTCCACTTCCAGCATGTCCGCCAGCACCCGCCGTGCGCCGCGCAGGTAGGCCTCTCCCTCGGGGGTGAGGGTGAGCGCCCGGGTCGTGCGCAGCAGCAGGCGGGTACCCAGGCGCTGTTCGGTGCGGGCGAGAATGCGGCTGACCGCCGAGGGCGTCAGGCCTAGCGCTCGGGCGGCAGCAGACAGGCTGCCCGCTTGCGCCACCTTGACAAAAATCTCCATCTCGCCGGATCTGCCACTGAAGTCCATTTGTGCCTCTCGAGCAAAGGTGGTTCGCAAAAATGCAGTCTAGTGCGCATTTTAAACGGATCGTAGCATTTGCGGCATAGATAAGGAGCTTGCCATGCGTATCAATCCACCGCTTATCGCACTCGCCATCGGTGCCTTCGGCATCGGCGTTACAGAGTTCGCCCCCATGGGCATGTTGCCCAGTATCGCTACCGACCTTGGCGTTTCCATCCCTGCTGCCGGGCTGCTGGTCAGTGCCTATGCCATCGGCGTGCTGATCGGCGCGCCGCTGATGACCCTGGCCACGGTGAAGATCCCGCGCCGTTACCTGTTGATCGGGCTGATGGCCATTTTCACCTTGGGCAACCTGATGTCGGCCCTGGCCAGCGACTACGCCAGCCTGCTGGTGGCCCGCGTGGTCACTTCACTCAACCACGGCGCCTTCTTTGGCATCGGCTCGATCGTCGCGGCCAGTGTGGTGCCGCCGGCGAAGCGCGCCGGGGCCGTGGCTGCAATGTTCATGGGGTTGACCCTGGCCACCATCGGCGGCGTGCCGTTGGCGACCTGGTTGGGTGAAATGCTGGGTTGGCGCACGGCGTTCTGGGGGATTGCCGGGCTTGGCCTGGTGGCGATGACCACGCTCTGGTACGCACTGCCCAATGTTGCGTCGCCCAAGGGCGAGGGTGCCCTGGCCGAGATCCGTGTGCTGGGCCGCAGGCCGGTACTGGCGGCCTTGTTGCTGACCGTGGTGGGTTCCAGCGCCATGTTCACGGTGTTCACCTACATTGCGCCGATCCTGCAGCATGAAGCGGCGGCGTCCACCCCTTTCGTGACGGCCATGCTGGTGCTGTTCGGTGTCGGCCTGACCTTGGGCAACGTGTGGGGCGGCAAGGCGGCGGACCGCTCGATCGATCGTACCCTGATCCTGTCACTGGCTGGGCTGATTGCCGTGCTGCTGGTGTTTCCGCTGGTACTGGACTGGCCGCTGCCGACTGCCCTGGCGATCCTGGTTTGGGGGGCGGCCAGCTTTGCCCTGGTGCCGCCGCTGCAAATGCGGGTCATGGAAGCGGCCAAGGATGCGCCCAACCTGGCCTCGGCGGTGAACATTGGCGCGTTCAACCTGGGCAATGCGATCGGTGCGGCGCTGGGCGGCGCGGTGATCAACGCCGGGCTGGGCTACCCGGCGATTTCCCTGGCGGGGGCTGCGATGGCGGCGCTGGGGCTGGTGCTGGTGCTGCTGCTTGCCTGGCGTGGGCGAGGGGTGGTAGCCGGGCGGCAGGTTGCGCTGTAACAGGCCGGAACCTTGGGGCACCTTGCGCCCCTGGATACACGTCCTTGCGGGTACTACGGGGTACCGTTTCGGCCATGCAGGTGATAGGCAGGGCGCTCGCTCAGGCGCTCGTAATAATCGCGCACCGCGGGCAGGTGCGGGTGCTCGAACGGCGTTTCGAACCAGCGGTTGACCGACAGGCCGATCGGGATGTCGGCCAGGGTGAACTGGCTGCCGGCCACATAGGCACCGGTGCCGGCCAGCTGGCGGTCGAGGATGCGCATGTAACGTGACCACTCGGCACAACCGGCAGCCAGTGCTTGCGGGTCCTGGTGAGCGGGCGAATGCCTGACCAGCGACATGAACGCGTAGCTCCAAGAGCGGTTAAGGTCCGAGGCCTGCCAGTCGATCCACTGGTCGATCCTCGCCCGCGCCTGGGCCTCGCCGGGATAGAACGCGGTGGCGCCGTAGCGGCTGGCCAGGTAGCGGATGATGCTATTGGATTCCCACAAGGTGAAGTCGCCGTCCTGGATCACCGGAACCATGGCGTTGGGGTTCAGCGCGAGAAACTCGGTGCTGTCCGTGGCCTTGAAGCCAGAACCCCAGTCTTCGCGCTCGAACGCGATCTCGAATTCGGCGCAGGCCCACAGGACTTTTCGCACATTGATGGAAGAGGCTCTTCCCAGTATCCGCAGCATGGTGTTCGTCCTTGTGTGGGGGCGGTTGATCGTCCGCCACTGCCGGGGGCGGGTCAAGGGGGCTGAGCGGGGGCTCGGCGCTCCCTGTGCAGGGTTCTTGTAGTCCATTTCCTAAAGTGACCCTTTCCACCCCTTTGTCATTGTAATGGGGTAGGCAGCGGCCTAGCCTCGGCAAGCGCCTAACCTTGAGGAATGGACATGGACAGCGAAACGCCGAAAAACACCAGCAAGCCCTATGTCGTGCAAGCCGCGAGCCGCTTTGGCAACAGCGATGCCGAACTGGTGCAAATGAAACCGCAACTGCCAATACGCACCGCACTGATGGAAGCTTCGGGCATCATGGGCTGCATCACCGAGATCACCCGCAAGGCCATCGACAGGCCTGACGACCGCCAGGTGATGATGAAGGCCACGTACTACCTGGCCGGGATGGCCAAGTCACTGATCGACGGCCAGCTGCTGCAGATACGTCAGGCGCGCGAAGGCGGGGGCGAAGCCTAGCCAGGCTTGCCTGGGGGGCGCGAACTTGGCACCCTTGGGCGGTTTTAATCGTCTGTAACACGACAGAAGGAAGCATGCATTGAGCTGGGACAAGGTGGGGAAGCTTCTCGTCGCCGTGCTGATCGGCCTGATGGTCCTGTTGGCCGCCTACGCGTTGCTCAGGGGCAATCCGCGCCTTGAGGCGTCACTGACCTATGCCTACCTCACTTACCCCAGCCAGTTCAGCGAGCGGATCAGCAAGGCCAGCGAACAGCTGAAGTACGAGCAGTTGCAGGGGCAAATCAACGGTATCGTTCAAGGCCAGCTGGGCCATGATCAGGTCGAGCGGCTCATTGAAATGGCGCAGGCCCCTTATGCCCAGCTGTTCGCCAAGCCTTTCGAGGCCGGGCTGGTCGACCACCGTACCGGCCTGCTGATCGAACTGCACAACAGTGGTGATGCGCAGGTCCGGCAGGTGAAAATCCGCCTGCCAGCCAAGGGCCTGGTGCAGGTGCGCGATGCTGCCGGCAACGACACGCTGCTGGAAACCGCCATTGCCCAGGTTGATATCCCGGCCATCGAGCCTGGTGGCACCTGCAAGGTGTGGGTGTATTTCGATGCCGACTACTCGCAGATCCGCCATGGTGGGGTCAGTATCAGCCATGCCGATGGTGAGGCCAATGTGCAGGTGTACCGCGAGGTCATCGGTTTTCCGGCCATGGTTGCCCGTTACAGCCGTGAGCTGATGATGCTGCTTGGCATACTGGCGGCCAGCGTACTGGGCTTGGCCTATGCCTGCCTGGCACGTCGTGGCCCGCGGTAAAACAGCCTGCAGAAAGATGCGTGCATGTGTTCTGCGATCAAGGGTCATTTGCTGAAAACGCAACACGCCCCCGCAGACGACCCTCTATAGTGCTCGGCATGACGAACCCCCTGCCGAGCCTGCCTGATGATCCCTTCTCTGGACGCCATTTTTTCTCGCCTGCGCCTGCGCCAGTTGCGTTTGCTGATCGAGCTGGACCGCTGTGGCTCGCTGCACAAGGCAGCTGAAGCCATGGCCATTTCCCAGCCCGGTGCCACCAAGGCCCTGCGCGAGGTTGAGGAGGTGCTGGGCGTACCGTTGTTCCAGCGAATGCCCAGCGGCCTGGTTGCCAACGACGTGGGCCGCTGCGTGGTGCGCTACGCGCGGCTGATCCACAGTGACCTGGGGCATCTGCGCGAAGAGGTGTTGGGCATCGTCCAAGGCCAGGGCGGGCGGCTGGCGGTGGGCAGTATCATGGGGGCTATGCCCACACTGGTCAGCGCCCTCGGGCGCTTGCGCCGCAAACAGCCGCAACTGGCAGTGGAAATCGCCGAGAATACCAGCGCCAACCTGCTCGTCCAGCTGGACGAAGGGCGCCTGGACTTGGCTATCTGCCGGCCAGGGCTGGGCCGCAACGCGGCGGAATATGGCTTTGTCGAACTGGCCCAGGAGCCGCTGGCGGTGGTCGCGCATCCGCAGCATCCGCTGGCCGGGGCGGCGGCACTCAAAATCAGCGACCTTAGCCATTATCGCTGGGTGGTTTATCCGGCCAACATGCCCATGCGCCAAGCGCTGGAACGCGAGTTGAGCGAGGCGGGGGTGGGGGTGTCGCGTTATCCGCTGGAGACCTTCTCCACCTTCGCCACCTTCATGCTGCTTGAAGATGACCCGACATTGGTGGCGGTCATTCCCCGTGCAGTGGCGGCCTTTGCCGAGCAGCGCGGGTTGCTGGTGTCGCTGGCGGTGCCGCTACGGGCGCTGAGCGAGCCGTTCGGCATCGTGCACCGGGTCGCGGCGCTGTTATCGCCTGCGGCACGATTGCTGGTGGAGGAACTGACGGCGGGTGAAGTGTGACGCTACCCCTCTATTCCCAGCCCGTTGTCGAAGCGCTGGTTGGGATAAGCGGCGGTTATCGGTGGATCAGTTCTTTTCATTATCGGTGGCCCTGTCCTGTGCTCTAGAGTGCCCCCCGGCAGTGCCTGTCAGTCACCCTGTAACCCTGATTGCATCAAGGAGCAAACCAATGGATCTAGGCATCACCGGCCGCTGGGCCATCGTCTGCGCGGCCAGCCAAGGCCTTGGCAAAGGCTGCGCCGAAGCGCTGGGCAAAGAAGGCGTCAACCTGGTCATCAATGCCCGTACCCAGGCCACCCTGGAGCAGACCGCCAGCGAGTTGCGCAGGGCCTGCCCGGGCATCGAGGTCCATACCGTGGCAGGTGATGTGGCCGACCCCAAGGTGCGCCAGGCGCTGTTGGCGGCCTGCCCGCAGGTCGACATTCTGGTCAACAACGCCGGTGGCCCGCCACCGGGGGACTTCCGTGATTGGGGGCGTGATGACTGGCTGAAGGCGCTGGACGCCAACATGCTCACGCCCATCGAGCTGATCAAGGCGGTGGTAGATGGCATGGCCGAGCGTGGGTTTGGCCGGGTGGTGAACATCACCTCCGGCGCGGTGAAGGCACCGATCGACATGCTGGGTTTATCCAATGGTGCCCGCAGTGGCCTGACCGGATTCATTGCCGGCCTGGCCCGGCAGCAGCGCCTGGCGGGCCGCAATGTGACACTCAACAACCTGTTGCCTGGGGCGTTCGACACGGCGCGCCTGCAAAAGACCTTGAAGGCGGCGGGTGGTGATGTGGAAGTCACTGCCCAGGCGCGGCGCAAGGCCATTCCGGCGTCGCGTTTTGGCGAAGCCGCGGAGTTTGGCGCGTATTGCGCATTTCTGTGCAGTGCGCATGCCGGGTACATCACCGGGCAGAACCTGCTGATCGATGGCGGGGCGTATCCAGGAACCTACTGACGCCGTTGGCGCTATTGCTTGCAGCCGCCTTCGCCCTCATGCAGCGCCAGGCTCTGGCGCAATTGTTCAATCATGGCCGCACGTAGCGCCTGCGGCGCCTGGATGCGGATCGAACCCGCCTGGGACAGCAGCCAGCCCATCAGCGCTCGGTTGTCGTCGACGGTGGCCACCAGCGCGGCGCCGCCGCCAGCCTGCGGCGTCAGTTGCATATCGACGGACAGGGGTGACTGTTCCAGGCGGCGGGCCAGCGCGTCATCGACCCAGGCATACAGTACAACGTGTGTCGGGGGGGTAAGTGCGTCGGGTTGCAGCTGCTGCGCTTCGCCCAGGCTCAAGCCCGGTTGCCAGTACCAGCCATAAGGCATGCCTTTACTGTTGCACTGTAGCGGGAACAGTGCGGCGAGCTCCACCAGGTCGCGCTCGACGGTGCGTTTGCTGGTGGAATGGCCCACGGTTGTCAGGGCAGCCTGCAACTGGGTGGAGCTCATGCCTGGGTGGCGGCCGGGCAGTAACTTGAGCAGTTGCCACTGGCGGGCGATGGTGTGGCGGGTCGGGTGGCTGGGCAAAGGGCTCATCCTTGAAGACAGGCACCGAGCCTGCCTGGGTAGTGGCGTTTAGCTATTGCCTAGCATACCCCGTCACAAGATGGGATCCAAGTTGTGGCGTAAGGCCTCGGTCAAGTGGTGCGCCGCCAAGTCAACGACGAGCGTGTCGTTGTGGTAGTGGTAATCAGTTGGCAAGCGCGAATGCTGAGCGGTCTATCGAGCGGCTCAGCGCGTCAGGTGATGACCCGCTGCAACGCCTCGATAAACATCTCCTCCGCCCGGCTGAATCGCTGCTCTCTGTTCCACAGCAGGTGAATGTCCACATCGGCAATCCCTTCGTGCGGCGACAGCTTCCAAAGCAAGCCCGCGTCAACATCCGGTGCCACCACATGTTCGGGCAGGCAGCCGATGCCAAACCCGGCAATCACCAGTCGGCGCACTTCCTCAAGGCTTGGCGATGACGCCACGATACGCCCGGCAAACCCTTGTTGGTCGCGGAAAATGGTCAGCGGCGACAACATGCCGCCAATTTGGTCGCTGGTGAAACTGACAAAGTTCTCCCGCTGTAAATCGCCTTCGGCCTGGCCGAACAAGGCATGGTGCTTGCCACAGAAGAATGCATATCGTTGGCGCAGAAACAGCCGCTGCTCCAGCCGTGGCTGTGCACGCCGGTTGAGGCTGAGGCCCGCTGTAGCGGTTTTCTCCTGCAGGGCGGCGACGATATCGGAGCTGCGCATCACGTCGATTTCCAGCTCGACCCTTGGGTGCTGGCGATGGAAGTTGGCCAGGAAGTCATCGAAACGTTCGCTGACGATGCGACTGATCATCAGCAGGCGCACTTTGCCCACCAGCTCGTCCGCCGGTTGCTCCAGCAAGCCGCCGATCTGCGACATCTGCCCGTACACCTCGCCAGCCAGCTGGAACAGCTGCTCGCCCATTTCTGTCAATACGAAGCGCGGTCCGCGACGGGCAATGAGCTGGCGGCCAAGCTGCTCTTCAAGGCGTTTGAGCGCCTGACTCACTGCCGGCTGGGTGAGGTGCAGGCGGGCGGCGGCACGGCTGATGGACAGCTCCTGGCCGATGACCCGGAAGGTGCGCAGCAGGTTCCAGTCGAGGCGGTCGTTGAGCAAGCGGTCAGGCATGGCAGGGCTCGATGATAAGCATGGCTAATAGTGCGCATAATAAATAGAAAATTGACTAATCATAGCCTCCGGCCGATAAATCGCAGTCATCGAAACCTGTTGGATCGACGTTGCCCCTCTTCGCGGGTGAATCCCCGCCTGCAGTGATCGCGCAGACGCTGTGGAAGCGGGTTGTCCCGCTGAAAAGGCATCATCGAGTCAACAGGCCAAGCGCCAGCAGAGCGCCCCGTGACCCTTGCAACTCCTGCCAGAACAACAAGCAAAGGAGCCCCCATGAAGCCGACCGCTTCCGCTCAACCGCGTCGTGCCGCCGCCGCCGCATTCATCGGCACCATGATCGAGTGGTACGATTTCTACATCTACGCCACCGCCGCCGCGCTCGTCTTCGGTGCCTTGTTCTTCCCCTCCGACGACAGCCTGTTCAGCACCATGGCCGCGTTCGGTACCTTCGCCGTGGGCTTCTTCGCCCGGCCGCTTGGCGGCATCATCTTCGGTCACGTGGGCGACCGTATCGGTCGCAAGAAGTCTTTGGTCATCACCCTGCTGATGATGGGCATCGTCACTGTCTGCATCGGCCTGCTGCCGACTTACGCACAAATCGGCGCGGCCGCGCCGGTGCTGTTGATCCTGCTGCGCATCGTCCAGGGGATTGCCGTGGGCGGCGAGTGGGGCGGGGCGGTACTGATGGCCGGCGAGCATGCGCCCAAGGGCCGCCGCAACTTCTTCGCGTCGTTCGCCCAGTTGGGTAGCCCGGCGGGCCTTATCCTGTCGCTGCTGGCGTTTGGTGCGGTCACCCGTCTGCCTGAAGAGGCGCTGATGAGCTGGGGCTGGCGCGTGCCGTTCCTGGCCAGCGCACTGCTGCTACTGGTGGGGCTGGCTATTCGCCTGGGCGTGAATGAGTCGCCCGAATTCATGGCCAGCCGCGAGCAGGCAGAAAAGGCCAGGTGCAAGGAGCAGGCTCCGGCCCTCGAGGTGCTGCGCACCGCCTGGCGCCCGCTGTTGCTGTGTATCGGCGCCAATACCCTGGGCATTGCCGGGGTCTACTTCACCAATACCTTCATGATCAGTTACACCACCCAGCAATTGCACCTGGAGCGCTCGTTGATTCTGGAATGCCTGTTCTTCGTGGCGATCATCCAGTTCTGTGTGCAGCCCCTGGCGGCCTGGCTGTCGGAGAAGATCGGTGCAACTCGCTTCCTGGCTCTGGTCGCCCTGCTGGCGATGGCCTCGCCCTACCCGATGTTTGTGCTGGTGAGCTCGGGCCACGGGCCCCTGATTGTGCTAGGCATCGCCTTGGCCGCTGCCTGCATGGCCTCTTTTTACGCGGTGATCGCCGGCTACGTCAGCGGCATGTTCGAAACCCGCGTGCGCTACACCGCCATTTCCCTGGCTTACCAGATCTGCGGCGCCCTTGCCGGCGGCCTGACCCCGCTGATCGGCACCTGGTTGGCCCACACCTTTAGTGGCCAGTGGTGGCCGATGGCAGTGTTCTACACCTTCATCGCCACCCTTTCGCTGGTCTGCGTGCTTGCCCTGGCGCGCCAGTACGCCCGTAGCCAGCACCTGGAACTGGCCTGATCCGATTGACTCTGGAGTACCCGCACATGTTGAAAAGCAATGGCGAACGCCTGTGGGCGAGCCTAATAGCCATGGCCGAAATCGGCGCCACCGCCCGCGGCGGTAGCTGCCGCCTGGCGCTCAGCGACGAGGACAAGGCTGGCCGTGAACTGTTCAGCCACTGGTGCCGCGAAGCCGGCCTGACGCTGACGGTGGATGCCATAGGCAACCTGTTCGCCCGTCGTTCAGGTAGTGACCCGAATGCCGCACCGGTAATGATGGGCAGCCATCTCGATACTCAGCCCGAGGGCGGTCGTTTCGACGGTGTCTATGGCGTGCTGGCCGGGCTTGAAGTGGTGCGCCGCCTCAACGAGCTGAACATCCACACTCGCAAGCCGCTGGAAATTGCCGTGTGGACGAACGAGGAGGGCGCGCGCTTCACGCCGGCCATGTTTGGCTCGGCAGTGTTCACGGGCAGCCTTGCGCTGGCCGAAGCGCTGGCTATCCGCGATGCTGATGGCCTCAGCGTCGCCGACGAACTGCAGCGAACGGGCTTCGCCGGCCAGCGCGCTTTAGGTGGCCCGGTGGATGCCTATTTCGAAGCGCATATTGAGCAAGGTCCGATCCTTGAAGACAACGCCAAGGCCATAGGTGTCGTCAGCGGCGGGCAAGCGATTCGCTGGTTGGACGTCACGGTCGAAGGCATGGCGGCCCACGCGGGTACGACACCGATGCTCCTGCGCAAGGATGCCCTGTATGGCGCGGCGCGGATGATCCAGGCGGTCGAGCAGTTGGCAGCGGACTTCGCACCCGAAGGGCTGACCACTGTGGGCGAGTTGTCGATTGCCAAGTCCTCGCGCAACACCATTCCTGGCCTGCTGCGCTTTACGGTCGACTTGCGTCACCACTGCGATGAAGCCATCGAAGCCATGGAGCGCGACCTGAGACTGAAGCTGCAAACCATTGCCAGCCAGCGCGGCCTGCAGGTGCGCATTGAACGCCACTGGGTCAGCCCGGCCACGCCTTTCGACCCCGCATGTGTGGCCGCCATCCAGCAGGCGGTGGATGAACTGGGCTACGCCCAGCAATCAATCGTCAGCGGTGCCGGTCACGATGCCATCCTGTTGGCCCGGTACTGCCCGACAGCCATGGTGTTCATCCCCTGCGTCGGCGGCCTGAGCCACAACGAAGCCGAAGACGTATTACCCGACGATGCCCGACAGGGTGCCGATGTGCTGCTGAACGCCGTGTTGGCCCGTGCGGGCCGTGTAGAACAAGGAGAAGGCTGATGCGTTGCTACTTCCACCCCGAACAACTGCTGCACCACCCACGCAGTTACTACTCGCGCGGCGCCATGCGCACCCCGCAGGAAGTCCCCGAGCGCGCCCAGCGGCTGCTGCAGGCAGCCAAAGACCTGGGTTTCGACATCCGCCAGCCCGACGATGCCGGCCTTGAACCGCTAAAGGCCGTGCATGGTGAGGCCTACCTGGCCTTTCTCGAAGAGGCCCATGCACGTTGGAAAGAAGTACCCGAAGACTGGGGTGACGAGGTCATGTCCAACATTTTCGTGCGTGAGCCCAACGCTCTGCGCGGCATCCTCGCCCAGGCCGGCCGCTACCTGGCAGACGGTAGCTGCCCGGTGGGCGGACACACCTGGCACTCGGCCTATTGGTCGGCGCAAAGCGCGGTTGCAGCGGCCAAGGCCATCCTCGACGGGGAGCCTGCCGCCTATGCCTTGTGCCGACCACCGGGGCACCATGCGCGGTTCGATGCCGCTGGCGGCTTCTGCTACATCAACAACGCCGCCGTGGCCGCCCAGGCCCTGCGCAGCCGCTACAACCGTGTAGCGATCCTCGATACCGACATGCACCATGGACAAGGGATTCAGGAGATCTTCTACGATCGCCGTGATGTGCTGTATGTGTCGACCCATGGCGACCCGACCAACTTCTACCCGGGCGTGGCCGGGTTCGCGGACGAGCGTGGCAGGGGTGAGGGGGAGGGGTACAACCTCAACCTGCCGATGGCGCATGGGGCGAGCCAGGCGGACTTCATGGGGCAGCTGGAGGTTGCGCTGGCTGCAGTGACGGACTTTGGTGCCGAGGTACTGGTGCTGTCGCTGGGGTTCGATATCTACGAACTGGACCCGCAGAGCAAGGTGGCTGTGACCACTGCAGGGTTCGCTGCGTTGGGTGAGCGAATTCGGGCGTTGCGCTTGCCTTGCCTGATTGTCCAAGAGGGGGGCTATCACCTGGAGAGCCTGGAGGTGAATGCGCAGGCGTTCTTTGCTGAACAGGCGGACTGGCGATAAGTGACAGAGGCCGGCATCGGTGGTTTGGCTGCCGGCCTTTTCGCGTGTGAACCCATTCCCATGGGCGCTTTGCAGCTTTCGAGTTTTTGCCCTCTATCGATCGGGGTCGACACCCCCTATATCCCACCCCGCCGCACGTGCTTCACCAACACCTTCTCCAACAACTCCCACATCGCCGGGTCCGTACTGAACGCCACGTTGAAGCGCATCCACCCGGTCGCCTTGGCGTCGACCATGAACAACTGCCCAGGGCCTAGCATGATGCCTTTCTCCAGCGCATCGTCCAGCAACGCGGCACTGTCGGGAATCGCCGGATGGCGGGTCCAGATGTACATGCCTTCATCCGATTCGGTGAACAGTTCGAAGCCCAATCGATGCAGATGCCGGCCAACTTCCTGATGCGCCTCGGCCAGGCGCTGGCGCAGGCGCTTGAGGTGCTTGCGCCAGCGCCCGTCGATGATCGCCGCATACACCACGCGCTCCATCACCTGCGAAGTGGTCAGGCCTGAGCGCATTTTCAGGTGCAGCAGTTTTTGCATCAGCTCGGGGTTGGCCAGCATGTAGCCGACCCGTACGTTGGGTGAAATGCTCTTGGAATAGCTGCCCACGTACACCACCTGCTGCAGATGGTCGAGGCTGGCCAGGCATGGCTGCGGCTCGGCGACCATGTCGGCGTACAGGTTGTTCTCCACCAGGCGGAAGCCATGCTGGCTGGCAAGCTGCAGCAGGCGGTGCAACTGCGGCAGCGGGGTGCGCGAGCACGTCGGGCTGTGCAGGTGCGGCTGGGTGAAGAACGCCGTCGGGCGGTGGTGGGTGAGCAATTGCTCCAGCTGGTTCAGGTCGTAGCCGGCCGGTGTACGTGGCACGCCTACCAGGGTTGCGCCTTGGGTGCGCAGAATGCTCATGAGGTTCGGGTAGCCGGGGTCGTCCACCAGCACCACATCGCCCGGGCGTACCAGTGTGCGTGCGGCCAGGTCCAGGGCCTGGCTGGCGCCGTGGGTGAGCATCAGCTGTGCTGGGTTGGCGACGATCGACAGCTCTTGTTGCAGGTTCTGGGCGGTCAGCGCACGCAGCTCCATCAGGCCCATGGGGTCGCCGTACCCCGACAACTCCAGCGGGCTGCCGGCCACCTGGCGCAGGCCGCGGCGCAGGCCGTCTTCGTACATCCAGTCGTTGGGCAGCCAGCCGCACCCCGGTTTGTACGGCAACTGGCGGATTTCGAAAATCTGCTGCAGGTACCACTCGGAGTTGAACGTTGGTCGACTGGTGTCGGCCTCGGTGTTGTGCTGCTCCAGCAGTTCGCCCGCCGCACGGTTGACGAAGAACCCCGCATTGCCACGGCTCACCAGCAGCCCCTGGGCGACCAGGCGGTCGTAGGCCTCGACCACGGTGAAGGTACTCACCGAATAGCTGGCGGCAAAGGCGCGGATCGACGGGACCTTGGCGCCTGGCTTGAGGGTTTGGTTGTCGATCAGCTCGCGCAGCCCATCAATGATCTGGTTGACCAGCGGGGTAGAGGAGTCTGGATGTAATTCGAACATTCGGGGCCTTCAGGGTGCGTATCGCCTGGCGTCTGCAGGGTGTACTGCATGGGCGACCTATACAGTGCAGTGCGAGATTCATGCCACTGTGCATGGCTCTCTGCGTTGGACATTTTTACATTAGGTGTCGGATATCGCCACATAAAGCATGTTCAGTTCGCCTCAGGCAGTCGCCCTGGGGCGCGTCAGCAGGCCGCCATGGAAGGCCTGCGTGTGTAAGTTCACACCATCCTGCCCGCATTAGCACTGATGTACAGGTGAAATCGCCAGCCATCGGGGTTTCACAGTTTTCCTTGGATAAAAAGAAGCACGGGGTACACAACTGATGGACGCAACATCCACAACCACCACCGCGAAAAGCAGGCACGAGAGCAAGCTCAGTGCCTCGCTGAAGTCGCGCCACCTGACGATGATGTCGATCGCCGGGGTTATTGGCGGCGCCTTGTTCGTCGGTTCCGGCAGCGTGATCCACAGTGCCGGCCCAGCCGCTGTCCTGGCCTACCTGGCAGGCGGCATCCTGGTGGTGCTGATCATGCGCATGCTGGGTGAAATGGCGACTTCCTCGCCTGACACCGGCTCGTTCTCAACCTACGCCGACCGCGCCATTGGCCGTTGGGCCGGTTTCACCATCGGCTGGCTGTACTGGTGGTACTGGGTCATTCTCATGGCCTGGGAAGCCTATGTGGCGGGCAAGATCCTGCATGGCTTCTTCCCCGACATCAGCGTCAACGTGTTCGTGCTGGCCACGACCCTGTTGCTGATCACCGTCAACTTCTTCAACGTCAAGCACTACGGTGAGTTCGAGTTCTGGTTCGCCTTGATCAAGGTGATTGCGATCGTCTGCTTCCTGATCGTGTGTACCGCTGCCGTGATGAACATCTGGCAGTTCGGTGAAGTGCGCGGCATCAGCCACCTCACCGCCGAAGGCTTCATGCCCAATGGCATCACCACTGTGATCGGTGCCTTGCTCGGGGTGATGTTCGCCTTCCTCGGCGCCGAAATCGTCACCATCGCCGCTTCCGAAGCCAAAGACCCGGCTGCGCAGATCGTCAAGGCAACCAACTCGGTGGTCTGGCGTGTGTGCCTGTTCTACGTCGGCTCGATCTTCCTGATCGTCTGCCTGGTACCGTGGAACGACCCGCACCTGGGTGTTTCTGGCTATGGCGCCTATCGCCGTACCTTGGAACTGCTGGGCGTGCCGTATGCCGAGCTGCTGATGAACTTCGTGGTGCTGACTTCGGTGAGCAGCTGCCTGATCTCGGGCCACTACACCGCTTCGCGCATGCTGTTCTCCCTGGCCCAGCGTGGCGATGCGCCGTCGTTCTTCAAGATCACCCGCGCCGGTACCGGTGTACCGGTGTACGCGATCATGGGCTCGTGCGCCGTGGCCGTGGTGTGTGCATTGATCAACTTCAGCGAGACCCTGCGCCCGAAAGACGTGCTGGACACCCTGATGAACACCACCGGTATGATCGCCCTGCTGGTGTACCTGGTCATCGCCTTCTCGCAGCTGCGCATGCGCCGCAAGCTGATTGCCGAGGGCAAGGAAGTACGCCTGAAGATGTGGCTGTTCCCGTGGCTGACCTACCTGGTGATCGCGTTCATCGTGGCTGCCCTGGTCACCATGGCCTTCATGCCTGACTACCAGATTCTGGTCATTTCCACCGGTATCGCTGCGGCGGTCGTGGTGGCGATGGGTGTGGTGCACCAGATCCGCTCTGGTAGCAAGCAGCACTAAGCGTCACTCGCGTCTGGAAACGGCCGGCTCCCTTGGGGACCCGGCCGTTTCGCGTTGTTGGGCCTGGGCTTTTTCTGCAGGCATGTGGAAACGCTGGTTCATCCACGGTGAACCGAGCAGGGCGGCCGCAGCGATCAGGGCCAGGATGGCGAGGGCGATGTAGGTCTTCAAGGGCGTGCGCATGCAAGGACTGACTTCAAGCAGAGGTGATCAGTTCCGGGGTAATCCGTTCGCAACCGTCCCGCCGGGCGACAGATGGCATATGCTAGGCACATTGCCCGCCCAAAGGAGCCGCACATGGCTTGGTCCGCCAACCAGTATTCCCTGTTCGAAGACGAACGCACACGCGCCGTACGCGACCTGATTGCCGCCATCCCGCCACGGCCGGTGCGCCACGCCACCGACCTGGGGTGCGGCCCCGGTAACTCGACCGAAGTGCTGCTGCAACGTTACCCCGATGCTCAGGTGACGGCGCTGGACAGCGACCCGGACATGATCGACAAGGCCCGTGAGCGCAAGCGGCTGTGCATCCCGCGTGTGCGCACGGTCATTGCCGACATTGCCGGCTGGGCTGCCCCCGAGCCGCAGGACCTGATCCTGGCCAATGCCTCGCTGCAATGGGTACCTGACCACGCCTTGCTGTATCCGCACCTGGTGCGCCAGCTCAGCGAAGGCGCCAGCCTGGCCGTGCAGACCCCGGACAACCTCGACGAGCCGGCCCACCGGCAGTTGCGCGAGATCGCAAGCCAAGGCCCCTGGGCGGCGAAATTCGCCGACTTGCAGCTGCCGCCACGGCACAGCGCGGCGTTCTACTACGACTTGCTCAGCCCGTTGTGCGCACGGGTGGACGTGTGGCGCACCACCTATCATCACCCGTTGGTGGGGGGCGCCGAAGCGGTAGTGGAATGGTTCAAGGGCTCGGCGTTGCGGCCTTATCTGGCCAGGCTTGATGAGCAGGAGCAGGCCGACTTCCTGCAGATGTACCTGCAGGCCATGCAGCGCGATTATCCGCCGGCCTCTGATGGCAAGGTCCTGTTGCCCTTCCCGCGGTTGTTCGTGATTGCTACCCGCTAGGACGGCGCCAGCGCCAGGCCACGTAGCTGTAGATGCCAAGGTTCAGCGCCAGCACGAGGGTGCCCAGCAGCAGCTGGATCTGCGGGGTCAGGCCGGCGGGGTAGATCAGTGGCCAGACGTAGTGCTCGACGAAGCTGCCCTGGTAACCTGCGTCACCGGCGGCATTGCGCATGCGGTTTTCCCAGGTGGTCAGCGGGCAGCCCAGGTGCAGGCACTCCACCGCCAGGCCCCAGGCCAGGGCCGGCAAGTGCAGCAACAGGGCAGGGCGCCAGCGCAGCACCAGCAGCCCGCCGAACAGCACCAGCAGGATGAAGGCCAGGTGCAGCAGCACCAGGGTGTCGGCGGCAAGGCGGTAGAGCATGGGGTGGGCGCCCGGGGATTGGGGTTATCCCAGCATAGTCGGGTTGCCTGATCTGGCCCCTTCGCGGGGGGGGGCCCCCC
>NZ_JBYSYE010000025.1:0-75816 GCF_058782925.1 Pseudomonas sp. FW305-E2
ATGCCGGCCATGCTGCCGTGGTCCGTGCCAGCCATTTTGCTGTGATCCATGCCGGCCATGCTGCCGTGGTCCGTGCCAGCCATTTTGCTGTGATCCATGCCGGCCATGCTGCTGTGGTCCATGCCCATATCATTCATGGAAATGAGGGGGCGTGGGTCAACGGTTGGAACAGCAGCTTGCAAGCCTTCACGGATGGCCAAGGTGCCCCTGGAAAAGCCCGTACGGTCCATGGATTGAGCGAAGATGGTGTATGCCTGTTCGTCTTCTGGCTCAACAATGACATCGTAGGTTTCGGCTACTGCGATACGGAACTCGTCGACCGAGACCGGATGGACATACTGCCCATCCGCTGCAACCACTGTCATTTTCAGGCCAGGAATGCGTACATCGAAATACGTCATGGCGGAGCCGTTGATGAACCGAAGCCGGATTTTCTCGCCAGGCTTGAAAACACCCGTCCAATTTCCATCCGGAGCCTGGCCGTTCATGAGGTAGGTGTAGGTATACCCGCTCACATCCGCGAGATCAGTGGGGCTCATCTTCATCTCGGCCCACATCTTGCGATCGGCCATCGCAGCAGACCAGCCCATTTCGCTTACGTCGTTGACGAAGTCACCCACGGTCCGCTTGTGGAAGTTGTAGTAGTCAGACTGCTTCTTAAGCTTGGATAGAACGTGGGCAGGGTCCTCATCCGTCCAGTCGCTGAGCATAACCACGTAATCCCGGTCATAGGCGAAAGGCTCGGGTTCTTTCGCGTCGATGACCAGTGCGCCATACACCCCGACTTGCTCCTGGAAGCCAGAGTGGCTGTGGTACCAGTAGGTGCCGTTTTGATGGAGTTTGAACTTGTACTCATACATGCCATCTGGTGCGATGCCATGGAAGCTCAGGCCTGGGACACCGTCCATGTTCGCCGGCAGGATGATGCCGTGCCAGTGGATCGAGGTGTCCTGTTTCAAGCGGTTGCGCACACGAAGCGTAACGATATCGCCTTCACGCCACCGAAGCGTTGGGCCAGGTACAGAACCATTGATTGCCATGGCTGTCCGTTTTGCACCCGTGATATTCACCGGCAGTTCACCGATGTAGAGATCAAAGTCGGTGCCCGTCAGCACATTCGGCTGGCCAGGACTGGTCAACGCCCACACTGGCATGCGCCACATGCTCAACCCGCCGAGTATTCCGGTAGCAGCCAGGCCTTTGACGAAGGAGCGTCTGGTGGTTTTGCTTTGCATGCCGTTGCGCCCACTCATATGGATTGCTGGTGTCCAGGCTGCTGGATGTAGCAACCTACGGTTTCAATAGCGCTCCCATCAGCCTCGACGACGTTCAAAAGAGCACAAGCTTTACGGGGGAAAGAAGCTCGACGCTGCCATCGTTTTGATGCTGGGGTAATTACATTTTTGGAAGCGCGTCTCAGCAACTCGTGTGCCGGTTTGCTTGCCTTCCTAATCAAGCGGACAGGCCTGATGGCGCTATGCTCAAGGACAATCTAGCTACCTGATGCTGTCAGATAACTGAGCCCGACATTACTTTTCTGTCAGCTTCACATTGGTTGCGTTACTTGCTGCAAACTGAAAGGGCCAAGAGCAGGGGGCAATTTCTTCATTGCGAGTAATGGGCAGGGCTTCTCCTTGGCGCAACGGGTAAAGAAGACCGGGTAACCTCGTACCAAGGAACAGCACTTCGCTTGCGACTCAATACGCAATCACTCACAAACTACGATGAAATGCTGACGCGATTCCGTCGTGTATCACGCTGCTCGACAGTTCTGAGATGATCAAGCTATTGAGCCGTCAATGGCTTCGACGATGCTATCCCGAGATTTTCAGGCCAAGTGAGAAATAGCTTGCCTTCACTCTCATGCCGACTTGGCACAGATAGATGCGGGGGATGTGCTTTGACAGAGCATGGGCTGACCTTGGCCTAGCACAAATTCTCTTTTACTTCAGAGGGTTAGGAATTAAAAAGCCGGCTTGTGGCCGGCTTCTCGGGGACGCTTCCGACTAATTTATGGTAAGCCGCAATCGCCTTAACTGTGTGGCCATCAAGGGCCTGAAAGAGATGGCAGATGCCCGTGTGGGATATCGCCGAGCCCTCTGGAACGCGGCTCGCGCCGGTCGGGGCTTAATGTGCGGCGTAGCATACAAGGGCGGGCGGCGGATGCCCAGCAAAAAATTGCCCAGGGCGCTTCAACTGGGCCGCTGCTGGCGGAAATGTGACCAGTGGAACACCCAGCCAAGAATTTCCAGGCCCTGCGCCTGACGCTGGGCAGCGGTGTAGCGTTCGACCGTGTAGTTGCGCCGGTCATGGCTGTGCAGGTACAGGGTGTCGTGCGGGCCAAGACTGAGGTTGTTTACCCTGAGCATGCCGTTTTGCAGCAGGGCATAGGTTTCGCCCTCGACCACCTGGGTCATGCCCAGATCAATGGCCAGGGTAGCTTCCAGGGGAATCAGCGGGAGCATGTTGCTGGCCGGCATTGCCAGGCAGATTGCGTTGCCGGCTTGCACACCCAAACCCTTCAGGGCTTTTGCCGGCAAGCGCAAGTGCTTGCTGCTCACTGGCGACAGCAAGCCGTTGCTCACTTCGTAGTAGGGCACCTTCAATAACCGGCCACGATGGCCCGACAGCGGGGTAAGCGGGTTGGCGGGCACTGGCCGTGGAAGGCCGTTGCGCAGGAGTGGATTGGGGTGTTTGGGGCCTTCACCGGTGCGCAGCCAACGTCGGTGCACACAGAACAGATCGGCCAGTTCGTCCAGCCGGGCCAAAGGTACACCGCGTTTGAACCAGTTGTTGACGTGCTGTGCTGTGACGCTGCGCTGGGCGGCGAAATCGGAAGGGGTCAGGCCACATTCTTGGAGCAGGGCCCTGAGGCGGTCGCCGGAAGTGTTCATGGCGGCGAGTGTAGCGGCGAATTGCCAGACAGGATATGAACCGGATGTTGACGGGGTTTGTATGAAAAGTGGTTGTTTGTAAGGCTCTGGTGTAGGACGGCGTAGGATTTATTACCAGTAATGTGCGTATTGCCCATTCCTGCATAAAAAAACCCCGCCTAAGCGGGGTTTCTCCTGCAATCGGAATCAGCCCTTGTAGGCAGCGACCGATTTGGTGATCGCGGCACGGGCGGCGTCGGCGCCTTCCCAGCCTTCGATCTTGACCCACTTGCCCTTCTCGAGATCTTTGTAGTTGGCAAAGAAGTGCTCGATCTGCTGGATCAGCAGGGCTGGCAGGTCGGTGTATTCCTTGACGTCAACGTACAGCTGCGACAGCTTGTCGTGAGGAACAGCGATGACCTTGGCGTCGCCGCCACCGTCGTCGGTCATGTTCAGCACGCCAACCGGACGGGCGCGGATAACCGAGCCTGGGGCCACTGGGTAAGGGGTAACCACCAGCACGTCCAGCGGGTCACCGTCGTCAGCCAGGGTGTTCGGGATGAAGCCATAGTTGGCTGGGTAGAACATTGGGGTAGCCATGAAACGGTCGACGAACAGCGTGTCGCTGTCCTTGTCGATTTCGTATTTGATCGGCGCGTGGTTGGCCGGGATCTCGATGGCGACGTAGATGTCGTTCGGCAGGTCTTTGCCCGCCGGAATCTTGCTGTAGCTCATTGGGCAGTGCCCCCGTGTTTGACCAAAAAGTGGCGGCGATTATAGGCACATTCTGCCGGGGCATGCCACGCTTGGCCTGATGTGCGGGCCCGTCAGGCGTGGCTTTCGCGGTACTCGGGGTGTTCCGCCTGCAGCTGGCACAGGCGCGCCAGCGGGTCTTGCCGGTAGAACAGCGACAACTGGCGGTAGACCTGTGGATAAGCCTGATGAAGCAGGTCGGGGGCACTAAAGAAGTACTCGCTGGTAACGGCAAAGAACTCTGCCGGGTTTTCCGCAGCGTAGGGGTCGATGGCGGTTTCGGCGTCGGGGTTGGCGTCCAGTTGCTGGTTGAGGTCGTCGTAGGCCTGCTGCATGGCTGTTGCCCACTCATCAACGGGCATGCTGCTGTGCAGCGGTGGCAGGCCGTTGGCATCGCCATTGAGCATGTCGAGCTTGTGCGCCAGCTCATGGATGACCAGGTTGTAAGCCTCCCAGCCACCACTGGCCTGCACGCCGTTCCAGGCCAGGATGATCGGCCCCTGCTGCCACGCCTCGCCGCTGTGTTCGCCGTCCCACACATGCTCCACGCCGCTGGCATCGCGGTGGCGCTGGGGGCTCTTGAAGTCGTCGGGGTACAGGATGATTTCGTGGAAACCCTGGTACCAGTTCAGCTCACCCAGGTGAAGCAGCGGTAACTGTGCCTGGGCGGCCAGCATCAGGCGCTGCTCGTCGTCCAGCTCGACACCGGGCAGGCAGGTGAGGTGTTTGTCGAGCAGGAACAGGATGCAGGCTTCGCGCAGCCAGCGGTCTTCAGCGTCGCTGATGCCGTCCAGCATCGGCAGCCGCTCGCGTACGGCCTGCCATTGCTGTGGCGTGATCGGGTAACGCGCCAGAGTACGCTTGCGCCGCCAGGCGCTGAATGACCACATGCCGTTTGTTCTTTACCTGTTCAGTGAGCCTTGGCCGTACGGCCCAGGCGCCCACGCAGCAAGCCGAGAATCATCGGCACCAGCGACAGGATGATGATGCCCACCACCATCAGCGACAGGTGCTGCTTGATGAACGGCACGTTGCCGAAGAAGTAGCCCAAGGTGACCAGGCCGCCGACCCAAAGCAGCGAACCGGCAACGCTGAAGCCGAGGAAGCGTGGATAGTGCATGTGAGCGATGCCCGCGACGAACGGTGCGAAGGTGCGCAAGATGGGCAGGAAGCGCGCCATGGTCACGGTCTTGCCGCCATGGCGTTCATAGAAATCGTGGGTACGCTGCAGGTAGTCGCGGCGGAAGATCTTGGAGTTAGGGTTGTTGAACAAACGCTCGCCGGCTGTTCGGCCTATCACGTAATTGGTGCTGTCGCCCAGGATTGCAGCGGCCATCAGCAGGCCGGCCAGCAGCACCGGGTCCATGCCGCCACCCGCCGCCACGGCGCCGGCGATGAACAGCAGCGAGTCGCCTGGCAGGAATGGCATCACTACCAGGCCGGTTTCGCAGAAGATCACGGTGAACAGGATGGCGTAGATCCAGGGACCGTAATTGGTGACCAGCAGATCGAGGTAGGCATCGAGATGCAGGATAAGGTCCAGCGGGTTGAAATCCATGTACAGCACCTGTGTTCTTGGGCGTAGGCTTGGTTACCGGGGGGAGGGTAAATTTTCACACATGACAGGTGAGCCATTATACGGCTAAGTCAGGAACATGCCCGGAGAGTTTGTAGCGGGGGGTTACGGTAGAGGGGTATTCCTTTGCCAACCGCTTCGCGGGCATGCCCGCTCCCACAAGGATCACTACCTTGCTTGTGGAAGCGGGCGGTGCCGGTCAATCCTGGCTGATTGGCAGGATGTAGCTCTTGAACTCGGTATCCTCACGAAACCCGATGGATTCGTAAGTCTTGTGCGCCACTTCATTGTTCGCGCTGGTTGACACGCGCATGCGCACGGCATTGGTCTCTTTGGCCATTTTCTTCGCTTCGCGAATCAGGTGGTCGGCGACCAGCATGCGCCGGGAGTCCTCGGCTACATAGATATCGTTGAGAATCCATACCCGCTTCAACGACAGCGACGAGTAGCTTGGGTACAGCTGGCAAAAGCCCAGCAGTTTGCCGTCGTCATCATCCGGAAGTGCCAGGTAAATCACCGATTCGTCCCGCTTCAGGCGCTTTTCCAAAAAGCTGCGCGAGCTGTCGGGGTAGGGCAGTTGCCCGTAGAACTCACGGTATTTGACGAACAATGGGGTGAGCAGGTCGAGGTGTTCCAGGGTTGCTTTGATGATGCGCATGTGCGGCCCTCAGAGTCCATTTGGGAAACAGCGGAATGCCAGCAGCGTTCAAGGGCATGCTGCCCAATGCACGGCACAAGTGCAATCCGCCTTCCGTGACAGGTTTTTTACTCTTTGCCGAGCAGGAAGTTACCTTTCTGGCTGGCGCTGTCTTCATTCTCCAGGCTATGGACCTCGGCTTCGTCCTTCAGATTCACCCCGGAAAGCTGGCGCCGGCAGGCTTCGCGCATCAGGTACAACAGGCGGTGCGCCGCCATGCCATAGCTCAGCCCCTCCAGGCGGATATTGGAAATGCAGTTGCGGTAGGCATCGGTCAGGCCAACCTTGGGTGCGTAAGTGAAATACAGGCCAAGGCTGTCGGGCGAGCTCAGCCCCGGGCGCTCGCCGATCAGCATCACCGTCATCCGGGCGCCCAGCAGCTCGCCGACCTCGTCGGCCACTGCCACGCGGCCCTGCTGCACCAGTACCACCGGGGCGCTGGTCCAGCCGTCGGCGGCAGCCTGTTCGTCGAAGCGGGTCAGGAACGGTAGCGTGTGGCGATGCACGGCCAGTGCCGAGAGGCCGTCAGCCACCACGATGGCCAGATCGACGCCGCCGGGGTTGGCCTGGGCGTGCTGGCGAAGCGTCGTAATCGAGTCTTCGTTCAGCCGCCGTCCAAGGTCCGGGCGCTGCAGGTACTGGTGGCGGTCGCTGGCAGCGCTGTGCAACACCAGGCTTTCGCGCCCGCGGTCACTCAGCTGGCTGGCCAGGCCGGCGTGGTCGAAAGCCAGGTGCACGGCATCTCGTGCCTGGGCATGGGCGAACTGGAAGTCCAGCTGCGCCCCGGTCGGCAGGCTGGTGCCGGTGCGGCCCAGGGCGATGCGCGCCGGGGTCAGGTTGCGCAGGGCCAGCCAAGGGTTGTCGGGGGTAGGCGTGCGATGGTCCATGGTCGTCCCTATGCAAGCTGTGCCAAGGCCTGGCGGAACGCCGGCGGCAGGTTGTCACCGAAGCGCACCCGGCCATCGGCCTGGGTGAAGATGCCGGTGCGGGCCAGCCATGCCTCGAATTCCGGGCCGGGCTTCAGGCCCAGGGTCTGGCGCGCGTACAACGCGTCGTGGAACGAGGTGGTCTGGTAGTTGAGCATGATGTCGTCGGAGCCGGGGATGCCCATGATGAAGTTGATGCCGGCCACACCCAGCAGCGTCAGCAAGGTGTCCATGTCGTCTTGATCGGCTTCGGCATGGTTGGTGTAGCAGATATCGCAACCCATCGGCACGCCTAGCAGCTTGCCGCAGAAATGGTCTTCGAGGCCAGCGCGGATGATCTGCTTGCCGTTGTAGAGGTATTCCGGGCCAATGAAACCGACCACGGTGTTGACCAGGAACGGCTTGAAGTGGCGAGCCACGGCATAGGCGCGGGTTTCGCAGGTCTGCTGGTCGACGCCGTGGTGGGCGTTGGCCGAGAGCGCGCTGCCCTGGCCGGTTTCGAAATACATCAGGTTCTGCCCGAGGGTGCCACGTTTCAGCGACAGCCCTGCTTCGTAGCCTTCCTGCAACACGTTCAGGTTGATGCCGAAGCCGGCGTTGGCCGCCTCGGTTCCGGCGATGGACTGGAACACCAGGTCCAGTGGCACGCCGCGGTTGATCGCTTCGATCGAGGTGGTGACGTGGGTCAGCACGCAGGACTGGGTGGGGATGTCGTAGCGCTGGATGATGGCGTCGAGCATTTCCAGCAGGGCGCAGATCGAAGCGATGCTGTCGGTGGCCGGGTTGATGCCGATCATGGCGTCGCCGTTGCCGTACAGCAAACCGTCGAGAATGCTGGCGGCAATACCGGCCGGTTCGTCCGTCGGGTGGTTGGGTTGCAGCCGGGTCGACAGGCGCCCGCGCAGGCCCATGGTGCCGCGGAACCGGGTGACCACGCGGATTTTCTGCGCCACCAGCACCAGGTCCTGCACGCGCATGATCTTCGAAACGGCAGCGGCCATTTCCGGGGTCAACCCGGGCGCCAGGGCGCGCAGGCTGTCTTCGTTGGCTTCCTCGCTCAGCAGCCAGTCGCGCAGGCCACCCACGGTCAGGTGGCTGACCGGGGCGAAGGCCTGGGCATCGTGGGTGTCGATGATCAGGCGGGTCACTTCATCTGCTTCGTAAGGGATCAGTGCTTCATTGAGAAAGTGCGTCAGCGGAATATTGGCCAACGCCATCTGCGCGGCGACGCGCTCACCGTCGTTGCTGGCCGCGACACCTGCCAGGCAGTCCCCGGAGCGTGCCGGGCTGGCCTTGGCCATCACGTCCTTGAGGCTGTCGAAGCGGTAGACCAAGTGGCCGACCGTGTGTACGAAACTTGCCATACAGAATCTCCAGAGCCGCGGGTTGCCCCGCGGCGGGTGGCGGCGATCAGTGCAGGGCCTCTTCGGCCTTCTGGATCGCGGCGAATTCCTCTTCCGGTGTGCCCGCAACCAGGTGGTGGCGGCTGTAGAAAGCAAAGTAGGCAATTAATACCGCATAGATCACTGCAGCGCCAATGACTACCCGCGGGTCAACCAGGAATCCGGCGACCACGGCGATGCACGCCAGCACCAGCGCCAGGCCGGATGTGAAGATGCCACCCGGGGTGCGGTAGGGGCGTTCCATCTTTGGCCGGCGGATGCGCAGGGTGATGTGCGCAGCCATCATCAGCACGTAAGACAGGGTAGCGCCAAACACTGCCACCAGGATCAGCAAGTCACCCTGGCCCGTCAGCGACAGGGCAAACCCGATGATGCCAGGGATGACCAAGGCCAGTACCGGGGCCTTGCTCTTGTTGGTTTCCGACAGTTTGCGCGGCAGGTAACCGGCGCGGGACAGGGCGAAGATCTGCCGGGAATAGGCATAGATGATCGAGAAGAAGCTGGCGATCAGCCCGGCCAGACCGACCAGGTTGACGAACCCGCCCATCCAGGTGGAGCCGCCGTAGGCCTTCGACAGGGCTTCGACCAGCGGGTTACCGGAGGCCTTCAGCGCCTCGGAGCCTGCGCCGCCTGGGCCGACCACCAGGATCAGCAAGGCGAAGGCCAGCAGTACCAGCATGGCGCCGATCAGGCCGCGTGGCAGGTCACGCTTGGGGTTCTTGGTTTCTTCTGCGGCCAGCGGCACGCCCTCGACGGCAAGGAAGAACCAGATGGCGTAGGGGATGGCTGCCCACACGCCGACATAGCCAAACGGCAGGAAGCTGCTGGCGCCGACGGCGTCCGTTTTGGCGATGTCGAACAGGTTGGCTGCATCAAAATGGGGCACCATGCCTATCAGGAATACGGCCAGGGCAATGGCGGCGATGGCGGTGATGATGAACATCAGCTTCAGTGCCTCACCCACGCCGAAAATGTGGATGCTGATGAACACGATGTAGAACGCCAGGTAGATCATCCAGCCGCCGATACCGAACAGCGATTGGCAGTAGGCGCCGATGAACACCGCGATGGCGGCAGGGGCGATGGCGTATTCGATCAGGATCGCCGTGCCGGTCAAAAAGCCGCCCCAGGGGCCGAAGGCACTGCGGGCAAAGCCATAGCCGCCGCCAGCGGTGGGGATCATCGACGACAGTTCGGCCAGCGAGAAGCACATGCACAGGTACATGGTTGCCATCAGCAAGGTGGCCAGGAACATGCCGCCCCAGCCGCCCTGCGCCAGGCCGAAGTTCCAGCCGGCGTAATCGCCGGAAATGACGTACGCCACGCCCAGGCCGACCAGCAGTACCCAGCCGGCGGCGCCTTTTTTCAGTTCACGTTGCTGGAAATAGTCAGAGCCGACTTTCTCGAAGTCGACGGAAGAGCCTGCCGGCGATCCGGCGGAATGTTCGCTTGGCATAGATTCACCTGTTTTTTTTCTTGGTGGCCGGAAGGGTTCCGGGCCGATGGTGATGGGTGCTGCAGGAAGCGAGCCAGAGCGGTTGGTGCACGGTTACCGCCCTGGGTTTAAGGTATGCCGGCCTGGCCGCTCCGCGGGTGAACCCGCTTCTACAGGGATTGCGCAACATTCAAGACTCGCGCAGGACCTGTAGGAGCGGGTTTACCCGCGAAGAAGGCGACGCGGTCTAGAAGAAGCCCAACGGATTGATGTCGTAGCTCACCAGCAGGTTCTTGGTCTGCTGATAGTGATCCAGCATCATCTTGTGCGTCTCACGCCCAACCCCCGACTTCTTGTAACCGCCGAACGCGGCATGCGCCGGGTACAGGTGGTAGCAGTTGGTCCACACACGGCCAGCCTTGATGCCGCGGCCCATGCGGTAGGCACGGTTGATGTCGCGGGTCCACACGCCAGCGCCCAGGCCGAACTCGGTGTCGTTGGCAATCGCCAGTGCTTCGGCTTCGTCCTTGAAGGTGGTGACGCTGACCACCGGGCCGAAGATTTCTTCCTGGAACACGCGCATCTTGTTGTTGCCCTTGAGCAGGGTCGGCTGGATGTAGTAACCGGTAGCCAGCGAACCTTCCAGCTTCTCGACCTTGCCGCCGGTGAGCAACTCGGCGCCTTCGTCCTGGGCGATCTGCAGGTACGAGAGGATCTTTTCGAACTGCTGCTGCGAGGCCTGGGCGCCGACCATGGTGTCGGTGTCCAGCGGGTCGCCGCGCTTGATCTGCAGCACCTTCTTCATCACCACTTCCATGAACTGCGGATAGATCGACTCTTGCACCAGGGCTCGCGACGGGCAGGTGCACACTTCGCCCTGGTTGAAGAACGCCAGCACCATGCCTTCTGCCGCCTTCTCGATGAAGCTTGGCTCGGCCTGCATGATGTCTTCGAAGTACACGTTCGGCGACTTGCCACCCAGTTCGACGGTTGACGGGATGATGTTCTCGGCGGCGCATTTCATGATGTGCGAGCCGACCGGGGTAGAGCCGGTGAAGGCGATCTTGGCGATGCGTTTGCTGGTGGCCAGGGCTTCACCGGCTTCGCGGCCATAGCCTTGCACGACGTTGAGCACGCCAGGTGGCAGCAGGTCGCCAATGACTTCGAGCAGCACGGTGATGCCCAGCGGCGTCTGTTCGGCAGGCTTGAGCACCACGCAGTTACCAGCGGCCAGTGCCGGGGCAAGCTTCCAGGCAGCCATCAGGATCGGGAAGTTCCAGGGGATGATCTGCCCGACCACGCCCAGTGGCTCGTGGATGTGGTAGGCCACGGTGCCTTCATTGATTTCGGCAGCGCCGCCTTCCTGGGCGCGGATGCAGCCAGCGAAATAGCGGAAGTGGTCGACCGCCAGCGGAATGTCGGCGTTGAGGGTTTCGCGGATCGGCTTACCGTTGTCCCAGGTTTCGGTGATGGCCAGCAATTCGAGGTTCTGCTCGATACGGTCGGCGATCTTCAGCAGCACGTTGGAGCGATCCTGCACTGAAGTGCGGCCCCAGGCGTCGGCCGCAGCATGAGCGGCATCCAGGGCCTTCTCGATGTCTTCGGCAGTAGAGCGGGGGAATTCAGCGATCAGCTTGCCATTCACCGGGGAGGTATTTTCGAAGTACTGCCCCTTTACCGGAGTAACGAACTCACCACCGATGTAGTTGCCGTAGCGGCTCTTGAAGGAAACCTTCGCGCCTTCGGTACCGGGATGTGCATAACGCATGGTGTGTCTCCTTGGTATTGTGCTTTTTAGGGAGTTGGAAAGCATAGAGCAAGGGTTGGGCCAGTGTTGGCCACGCCAGGCAAATCAATGACTTGAGTCATTTTTACGGGGCTGATCAAGGGCCGCTGTACCGGTGCCGGTACGCCTGGGGTGACATTTTGTGCCGTTTGCGACACATCACAGGCGTGTGCATTGCAAAGCCTACCCGGGTGGAGGATGCTGGGCTGACGCTCTATCTGCGGAGAATTACAACAATGCAGAGCAATCACTTCACGCGCCATGCCCGGCAGGTGCATAGCGTTGCCCATGGTGGGGCCGGGGAGGGCGGCAGTGACCCGTCCATCGCCCGCTCCTGGCTGCGCTGCCTGGAGGATTACCACCTCGACCCGGCGGTGATCGAAGCGCCGGTGGTGCTTGAGCATGGGCGCCTGCTGGAAAGCCGCGAGCGCCTGCATCAGGTGCTGCAAATTGCCGACCATGAAATGAACAGCCTGCACCAGCAGCTTTCCGGCGCAGGCCACGCGGTGCTGCTGACCGACGCCCGTGGGGTGATCCTCAATTGCGTCAGTGCCCCCACCGAGCGGCGCAGCTTCGAGCGTGCGGGACTGTGGTTGGGCGCTGACTGGAGCGAGGCGCGCGAGGGCACCAATGGCATCGGCACCTGCCTGGTCGAGCGCCAGGCGCTGACCATCCATCAAAACGAGCACTTTCGTGGCCGTCACACCGGGCTGACCTGCTCGGCCAGCCCGGTGTTCGACCCGCATGGCGACCTGCTGGCGGTACTCGACGTGTCCTCTGCGCGCCCCGACGTATCGCGGCAAAGCCAGTTCCACACCATGGCGTTGGTCAACCTGTCGGCAAAGATGATCGAAAGCTGCTATTTCCTGCGCCATTTCGAGCAGCAATGGTTATTGCGTTTTCACCTGCAAGCCGAGTCGGTCGGCCTGTTCAGCGAAGGCTTGCTGGCGTTCGACGGCGATGGGCGCATTTGCGCTGCCAACCAAAGCGCACTGAACCTGCTGGGCACGGTACGGGGCGGCGTGCTGGGCAAACCGTTGACGTGCTTTTTCGCGTGCAGCCATGACGAAATGTTCAGCCGTGCCACGCCCGGCGGCAGTACTGCCTGGCCGCTGCGCACCCTGGACGGTCGCCAGGTGTTCGCCAGCCTGCGGGGGCAGGCCCGGGCGCCGGTGTGGTCGGTGCCGGCCGCCCAGCCGCGGCCCGCAGGTGAAGTGGAGCCGCTGGTCTGTCTGCTGGACCCTGCGTTGCAAAATGATTTCCGCCGCAGCGTGAGGGTGTTCGAGCGCGATGTGCCATTGCTGCTGCGCGGCGAGACCGGCTGTGGCAAGGAGGCCTTCGCCCAGGCTGTGCATCAGGCCAGTGAGCGGCGCGGCAAGCCGTTTGTCGCCATCAACTGCGCGTCTATCCCGGAAAGCCTGATCGAGAGTGAGCTGTTCGGGTACCGCGGCGGCAGTTTTACCGGCGCGCGCAAGGAGGGCATGCGCGGCAAGCTGTTGCAGGCCGATGGCGGCACCTTGCTGCTGGACGAAATCGGCGATATGCCGCTTGCCCTGCAAACCCGACTGCTGCGGGTACTGGAGGAGCGCCAGGTGGTGCCGATCGGGGGAGAGCCACAGGCGGTGGACGTGCGCATCGTCAGCGCTACGCACCGTGACCTGCTGGAACGGGTTGAACAGGGCAGTTTCCGCGAGGACCTGTATTACCGCCTCAATGGCCTGGAGGTAGCGCTGCCGGCGGTGCGCGAACGCAGTGACAAGGCGCAGTTGCTGGACTTTCTGCTACGCCAGGAGACGCAGGGGCAACGCATAGACATCGAGCCCAGGGCGCGGCAGGCGCTGCTCGCATTTAACTGGCCGGGGAACGTGCGGCAGATGCGCAATGTGCTGCGTACCCTGGTGGCGCTTTGCGAAGATGCCCGCATCACCTTTACGGACCTCCCCGCAGTCATCCGCACCAGCCCACCTCCCGTGGGGGCGGGCGAGCCCGCGAAGATGTCCGACCAGGCAATAGAGGGCGAGGGCGTTGCCCTCGTTCGCGGGCAAGCCCGCTCCCACAGGTCCGGCGGTGCCGCAGAGATCGAGGGTGAATCTGTAGGGACCGAGGTTCTGCTCGACGCGGAGCGGCAAGCGCTGAAGGAGGTCCTGGAGGCAAAACACTGGCATCTCACCCGCGTTGCCGAGCACTTGGGCATCAGCCGCAATACCTTGTATCGAAAACTGCGCAAACACGGCATTACCAGGGGCGACTGAGCGAAACAGCGGGTGCGATTTGTCGCGCCCTGGGCTACCCTGCCTCGATGTTTTGCGAGGTCGACCATGCATATTCACATTCTCGGTATTTGCGGCACTTTCATGGGTTCGCTGGCGGTGCTGGCCAAGGAACTTGGCCACCGCGTCACTGGCTCCGACGCCAACGTCTATCCCCCGATGAGCACCCAACTCGAAGCCCAGGGTATCGAACTGACCCAAGGCTATGACCCGGCCCAGCTGGATCCGGCGCCAGACCTGGTGGTCATCGGCAACGCCATGTCGCGCGGCAACCCCGCGGTTGAATACGTGCTGAACAAGGGCCTGCCCTACGTCTCCGGCCCGCAGTGGCTGGCCGACCACGTGCTGCAAGGCCGCTGGGTGCTGGCCGTTGCCGGTACTCACGGCAAAACCACCACCAGCAGCATGCTGGCCTGGGTGCTGGAGCACGCCGGCATGAGCCCGGGCTTCCTGATTGGTGGCGTGCCGCAGAACTTCTCGGTGTCGGCCCGCTTGGGCGACACGCCGTTCTTTGTGGTGGAAGCCGACGAGTACGACAGCGCCTTCTTCGACAAGCGCTCGAAGTTCGTCCACTATCACCCGCGTACCGCGATCCTCAACAACCTTGAGTTCGATCACGCGGACATCTTCCCGGACCTGGCCTCGATCGAGCGGCAGTTCCACCACCTGGTGCGGACTATCCCCAGCGAAGGCCTGGTCATCCACCCGACCACCGAGCAAGCGCTAGAGCGTGTGATCGGCATGGGCTGCTGGACCCCTGTGCAAACCACCGGGGAGGGCGGCCAGTGGCAAGCCCGCCTGCTCAGCCCAGATGGCTCGCGCTTTGAAGTCTTGTTCGAGGGCGAAGTGCAGGGTGTGGTGGACTGGGCGCTGACCGGCCAGCACAACGTCGCCAATGCCTTGGCTACCTTGGCAGCAGCGCGTCATGTAGGCGTGGTGCCCGCCATGGGCATCGACGGCCTGAGTGCGTTCAAGAGCGTCAAGCGGCGCATGGAGAAGGTTGCCGAAATACAAGGTGTGACCATCTACGATGACTTCGCCCACCATCCGACCGCCATTGCCACCACGCTCGACGGCCTGCGCAAGCGGGTGGGGGAGGCACCTGTGATCGCGGTGATCGAGCCACGCTCCAACTCGATGAAACTCGGTGCCCACCGTGACGGCCTGCCAGAAAGCGTCAACGACGCCGACCAGGTGATCTGGTATGCGCCGGCCAACCTCGGCTGGGACCTGGCCGCCACCGCTGCGCAGTGCAAGGTACCCAGCGTGGTGGCCGACAGCCTCGAAGCGATCATCGAGCGGATCAAAGGCCAGGCTCGCCCAGGCACCCATGTGGTGATCATGAGCAACGGCGGCTTCGGCGGCCTGCACGGCAAGCTGGCCGAGGCGCTGAAGTGAACGGGCCGGAACGCATCACCCTGGCCATGACGGGCGCCTCGGGTGCCCAGTATGGCCTTCGCCTGCTCGATTGCCTGGTACGCGAAGACCGCGAGGTGCACTTCCTGATCTCCAAGGCCGCACAGTTGGTGATGGCCACCGAGACGGATGTTGTGTTGCCGGCCAAGCCCCAGGCGATGCAGGCCTTCCTGACGGAATACACCGGCGCGGCCGATGGGCAGATCCGTGTGTATGGCAAGGAAGACTGGATGTCGCCGGTAGCCTCGGGTTCTGGCGCCCCGGCGGCAATGGTGGTGGTCCCCTGTTCCACTGGCACCTTGTCGGCCATCGCCACTGGCGCCTGCAACAACCTGATCGAGCGGGCTGCCGACGTCACCCTCAAGGAGCGTCGCCAGCTGATCCTGGTGCCACGCGAAGCGCCGTTCTCCACCATCCACCTGGAAAACATGCTCAAGCTGTCGCAAATGGGCGCGGTGATCTTGCCGGCGGCTCCGGGGTTCTATCACCAGCCGCAGACCATCGACGACCTGGTCGACTTTGTCGTGGCGCGTATCCTCAACCTGCTGAACATCCCCCAGGATATGTTGCCGCGTTGGGGCGAGCACCACTTCGGGGTGGATGATTGAAGCGAGCACTGGCGGGATTGCTGGCGCTGGTGATGCTGGGTGGGTGCGCCACGGTGCGCACGCTGGATGCCAACAAGCCCGGCGCACCGGTGGTGTATGCCGGTACCCGGCTGGATTGGTATGTGATCAATGGCGGGTGTTGCCCGCGGGATCATTACGGGGCGGACGCTCCGGCGTATCCGCGCCTGGATCTGCCCGGCAGCATGCTGCTCGATACCCTGCTGCTGCCGTTGTCTTTGCTGACAGCGGCCGGCATAGGCTTCCAGGCTAGCGGCGGTCTGTGATGGCCCTTCGCGCGCACGCCCTCTTCCACAGGATCTCCGTAATCTTCCGGTGACTACTCACCAGTGGGAGCGGGCGTGCCCGCGAAGAGGCCAGCACAAGCGAAGCCTAGATCTTGCCCAACCTGCGCAACTCATCCGACTCCACAACCCGCACGCCGTCTTCTTCCTCCAGCGCCAGCCGCCACAGTGCTCGCGCCAGGGTACAAGCCTCGATTCCCCGATACTTCCCGGGTATCAACCTGGAAAATGGCGCAACAAGCTGTTCAGTGAGCCGTGGCTCCAGCCGCTCGCCCAGCAGGAACGAGGGCCGCACGATGGTCAACTGTGGCCAGTCCTGAGCCTTGAGCGCTTCTTCCATCTCGCCCTTGACCCGGTTATAGAAAATTGACGACTTAGGGTCGGCGCCCACTGCACTGACCACCAGCAGATGCCGTGCGCCCATTTCTCGGGCACGCTTGCTGAAGGCGACCACCATGTCCAGATCCACTGCGCGGAAAGCCGATTCGGAACCCGCCTGCTTCAGTGTGGTGCCCAGGCAGCAGTACGCGATGTCGACCCGCCCGGCCAGTTGCGGAAGGAATACCGCCGGGTCGCCCACCGGGTTTTCCAGGTGCGGGTGCTCGGCCAATGGCCGGCGTGTAGGCGCCAGGACACGGGTGATGGTGGGCTCGTTGAGCAGGCGGTCTAGCAGGTGTTCACCGGTCAGGCCGGTGGCTCCGGCAAGCAGGACATGCTGAGGCGTCAAGTACATGATGTCTCTCCCTTGTTACACACAAGTCTAGTGAGTGCCGGGCATTTTTGCCTGTTCCCTCACGTTGGCCTGTGTGGTGTTACGCAATGCTTCTTCGGCTTGTTGCTGGCGCAGGTGATGCCAGTGCTCAAGCACGGCCGGCGGTGCCCACAGCTGCGGCTCGGAGGCCTCGAAGCCTTCCCTTTGTTCTCTTTCGGCAACGCTGGCACGTGCCAGTTCAAACGCCTGTTTCAGGTCGTCGGTCTGGTTCAGCGCTTCAGCGAACAGGGCATCGCCAAAGTAGGTGAAGTCGGCTTCCTCCGAGCAACCGAAGGAGACGCGGTCGGCCCGGGCAGCGGTCATGATGAGCGTGCGCTCGTCTTTGAGCGGAGCGATATAGCCCCCTGAATAGCAGGCGGAGATGACGATGACCTTGTCGCGATCCTTCAGCGGCGCCAAGGCAGTGGCCAGCTCGTCAGCGGCCAGGTCGGCCAGTTGCAGACGGGGCTGGTCGAGCACCAGCTGGTGGTCCTGGCTGCCATGGCTGGTGAGGTAGATGAACACCAGGTCTTCGGGGCCGCTGCGCTCTGCCAGGGTGGCGGCAGCGCGGGAGAGGTTTTCGCGGGTGGCCATGGGGCGTGTGGCCATGTGGTCGCGGTGGTTGACCAGGGTCACTTGGCCACGGGCGCCAAAGCGCACCTTTAGCAGGTTGCTGACGTAGTCGGCTTCGCGCAGGAATACGCTTTGCTGGCCATCGCCGGCCACGACCAGGCTATACAGCTGGATCGGTGGCGCCGAGCGAGGTACCCGAGCCAGCGCCTCGTCCAGCAGCCGGCCCTGGTTGAGCAACGCCAGGTCCAGTGGGTCTGGCAGCAGCTTGCCATTCTGGTCGCGCACGCGCACGCCGTTGGCCCATGTTCCGCTTTCGACCTTGCCACTGGGCAGAATCAGCCGCCCATGGCCATGGTAGGCATCGTTCAGGAAACCGCCGATGTACTTGCTGCCGTCGGCCAGTTGCAGGCTGCCCTGGCCCGACAGACGCCAGTCGGCGAACTCACCCTTGTAGTGGCTGCCATCGCTGCCCAGCAACTCGCCTTCGCCGATCAGCGAGCCGTCCTTGAATTCACCGATCCACACGTCGCCATCGGCATTTTCGTAGCGGCCTCGGCCCTCCAGGCGGTTGTCCTTGAACTCGCCGATGTACTGCTCGCCATCAACGCTGTCGTAGGTGCCGGCGCCTTGTAGCTGGCCGTTGACGAAGTGGCCGCTGAACTGGTTGCCGCTGGCATCGCTGCGCACCCCGGCGCCGTTGGGCTTGCCCTTGGCGAACAGGCCTTGGTAGCGACTGCCGTCGGCCAGCTCCAGTTGGCCTGCGCCGTCGTACAGGTCGTCCTTGAACTGGCCGCGGTAGGTCTGGTCGGTTTGCTTGAGGGTGCCCTCGCCGTCGCGGCGGCCGTGGCGGAAGGTGCCGCTATAGTGGCTGCCCGGGGTGGTCAGCTCGCCCAAACCCTGAAACAGCCCCTCGGCGAACTGGCCGCGGTAGACCTCGCCATTCTGGCCATGCCATTCGCCCTGGCCGTGCCACTGGCCGTCCTTGAAGCTGCCGGCGTACCAGCTGCCATTGGGGTAGTCGATCCGGCCCTCACCCTGCAGCAGGCCATCGACCACCTGCCCCCGGTAACGCCCACCGTCAGGCAGCCGTGCGTCCGGCGGGAGCAGCGATTCGCCATCGCCACAGGCGGCGAGCAGCAGGACCAGGGTAATGGGGAGCAATGGACGCATGGCGATGACCGGGCAATAGGTCTGCCGAGTATGACGCAGAATGGGATCCTGAGACAGCGAGCCCCTGTGTCGGCGCACAGCCTTGGAACCTTGCGCGTACCCTGTAGGAGCGGCTTCAGCCGCGAACACCGGCGAAGCCGGTGCCATCCACCGTGTTGCATTGTTCGCGGGCCCGCCCGCTCCCACAGGTGCCACGTTACCTTCAAGGTGCAATCAGCGCACACCTGGTGAAACGATGATCTTCACGTTCTCCTCTTTGTTGTTCACCAGTTCCTCGAAGCCCAGCTCGACAATCTGCTCCAATCCGATCCGGCCGGTTACCAGCGGGCGAATATCCAGCCGACCATCAGCAATGAAGGCAATCACGTCAGCAAACTCGCCGTTGTACGCCAACGCCCCCAGCACCTGTTTCTCGGTGGACACCAGCTCGAAGAAGTTGAACTCGCTGGGCTCTTCGAAAATACCCACCAGCACGCACTTGCCTGCTTTGCGGATGGTGTCGATGGCCAGCTTGGCCGTATGTTTGTTGCCGATGCACTCAAAACTCACATCGGCGCCCAGCCCTGCAGTCAGTGCGCGGATTTCCGCCAGGGCATCGCACTGGCTGGGGTCCAGCACCACGTTGGCGCCTACCTCTTTGGCCTTGGCTTTGCGTGCTGAGGACATTTCCAGGGCGATAACCTGCGCTGCGCCCGCGGCTTTGGCACACATGATGGTGCAAAGGCCGATGGTGCCGGCCCCCACCACTACAACGGTTTGCCCAAGCAGGCTGCCGGCCTTTTTCACCGCGTGCATACCCACCGCCAGCGGTTCGATCAGTGCCCCGGCTTCGGCAGGGAAGCCCTGCGGCAGCCGGTAGAGCAGGTTGGCGGGCACGTTGACCAGCTCGGCGAAGGCCCCGTTGTTCATCAGGCCGGTGAACGCCAGGCGTTCGCAGATGTTGTACAGGCCATGGGTGCAGTAATAGCAGGTACCACAATGCTGGCAGGCGTCTGCCGCCACCGGGTCGCCTACGGCATAGCCTTCCACGCCTTCGCCAAGCTTGGCGATGTGGCCGCAGAATTCGTGGCCGAGGATGCACTGGCCCTGAATGCCGGTCAGCGGGTGCGGGGCCTCTACCGGGATGAACACCGGGCCGGCAACATATTCGTGCAGGTCGGAGCCGCAGATGCCGCACCAGTCCACCTTGATCTGCACCCAGCCCGGCGCTGGGGCGGCCGGCAAAGGTACCTGTTCGACACGAATATCGTTGCGGCCATGCCAGACGGCCGCGCGCATGTGGGTGTGGCTCAGGTCATTCATTGTTGTTCTCCAGGCTCACGAAAAGGGCTTAGTGCTTGCGCAGGAATGCGAGCAGTTGCTGGTTGACCTGTTCGGCCGCCTCCATCTGCACCATGTGGCCGGCCTCTGGCAGCACCAGTACTTCGGCCTCCAGGCCCTCGGCATGGCTGGCCGGGATGATCGCATCCTTGCCACCCCACACCACCAGTGCCGGGTGATTGCCCAGTACCCCGCGCAAGTCGTGGCGCTGCCGGTCGCCGTCGGCGAGCGCCCTTGCCAGCTGCTGCAGGGCCTGGTCCACACCTTCCAGGCGCTTGAACTTGAGCATGTCCTCCAGCATTTGCCGGGTGACCAGCGCCGGGTCGGCAAACAATTGCACCATCTGCGGTTTGAGTGCATTGCGGTTGGCCGCGGTGACGAAACCTTGCAAGTACTGCCCGTTGATCGCTTCGCCCAGACCGGCGCTGGCCACCAGGCTCAGGCTGGCCACCCGCTGCGGGGCCAGGCGCGCCACGTTGAGGCTCACGGCACCGCCCATTGAATGGCCGGCCAGGTGGGCCTTGGCGATGTCCAGGTGGTCGAGCAGGGCGAGCACGGTTTCGCTCAACTCATCCAGGTCGCCCCGCTGCAGGGCCTTGGCCGACTCGCCGTGGCCCGGCAGGTCGAGGGCGATCACCCGCCGCTCGGCAGCCAGTGCCGGGTGGTTGAACAGCCAGTTGTTGAGGTCACCGCCAAACCCGTGCACCAGCACCAGCGGTGTGCCGCCTTCACCCAGCTCGAACCAGCGCAGCAGGCGCCCGCCGACTTCCGCCTTCTGAGGGGCCGGCCCCTGGCTCTGGTCGGCGCCGCCTTCGGCGACGAACTCGGCCTGGAAGCGCTGTACCACGGCATCGATCTCGGCCTCTTCTGCTTCGCCTTCGACCACCACCGCCAGCAGCGCGCCGACGGGCAGCGTTTCATCCGGCTTGGCCACCTGGCGGCGCAGCACGCCGCTGAACGGCGCTTCGACGCTGCTGCTGATCTTGTCGGTCTCGACGTCCAGCACCTCGTCGCCCTTGCTGATTTCGTCACCTTCCTGCTTGAGCCAGGTGTCCACCCGGCCCTCGGTCATCGACAGGCCCCACTTGGGCATGGTCAGGGTATGGATCTGGCTCATGCGGCACTCCTTGCGGCTTCGATTACCTTGCGCACGGCGGCTTCGATCTTCGCCGCGTCAGGGATGTACAGGTCTTCCAGGGCGTCGGAGAACGGCACCGGGGTATGTGGCGCGGTGACCATTTCGATCGGCCCCTTGAGTGCGGCAAAAGCCTTCTGTGCCACCAGCGCGCTGATGTCGGTGGCCATCGAGCAGCGCGGGTTGGCTTCATCGATCACCACCAGGCGGCCAGTCTTCTCCACACTTTCCAGAATGCTGTCCTCGTCCAGCGGGCTGGTAGTGCGCAAGTCCAGTACCTCGCAGTCGATGCCCTGGCGGGCCAGGTTGTTGGCCGCCTCCAGCGCCACATGCACCATGCGCCCGTAGGTAACGAGGGTCACGTCGTCGCCATCGCGCAAGAAGTTGGCTTCGCCGAACGGTACGGTGTACACCTCTTCCGGCACCTCGCCCTGCATGCTGTACAGCAGTTTGTGTTCGCAGAAGATCACCGGGTCGTTGTCGCGGATCGCCTGGATCAACAGGCCCTTGGCATCGTAAGGCGAGGATGGGCACACCACCTTCAGGCCGGGGATGTGCGTCCATAGCGAAGTGAGCATCTGCGAGTGCTGGGCTGCCGCACGCAGGCCGGCGCCATACATGGTGCGCATCACCAGCGGGGTCACGGCCTTGCCGCCGAACATGTAGCGGAACTTGGCGGCCTGGTTGAGGATCTGGTCCAGGCAGCAGCCGGCGAAGTCGACGAACATCAGTTCGCACACCGGGCGCAGGCCCTGGGTGGCGGCACCGACGGCCGCGCCGACGTAGCCGATTTCCGACAGCGGCGCGTCAAGCACGCGGCCGGGGAATTGGTGATACAGGCCTTTGGTCACGCCCAACACGCCACCCCAGGCGTCATCCTCGCCGGGCGCACCGGCGCCACCGGCGACGTCTTCGCCAATGATGAACACTGTGCTGTCGCGACGCATTTCCTGGGCCAGGGCTTCGTTGATGGCCTGCTGGTAGCTGATCTTTCTTGCCATGGTGGTTCTCCTGTTGTTCTTGTAATCCGCGGCTCAGGGGTAGGCGACGTAGACGTCGGTGAGCAGGTCGGCGGGCTGTGGCTTGGGATCGGATTTGGCGCGGCGTACGGCGTCTTCGATCAGGTCCTCGACGCGGGCGTCGATGGCGTCCAGTTGCTCGGCCTTGAGCAGGCCGGCGCGGGTGGTCTTGTTGCGAAATTGCATGAGGCAGTCGCGGGATTCGCGCAGGTTCTTCACTTCATCAGGGGCGCGGTAGGTTTGCGCATCGCCTTCGAAATGGCCGTAGTAACGGCTGAGCTTGACCTCGATCAGCGACGGCCCTTGCCCGGAGCGGGCGCGCTCGATGGCAGCGCCGGCGGCCTCGTAGACGGCAAAGAAGTCAAAGCCGTCGATGGTGACGCCTGGCATGCCGAAGCCGGCAGCGCGGTCGGCAATGTGGTCGCAGGCTACGGACCAGTTGGAGGCAGTGGCCTCGGCGTAGCCGTTGTTCTCGGCCACGAAGATGCAGGGCAGGTTCATGATCGACGCCATGTTCATGGCCTCGAACACGGCGCCCTCGTTGGATGCCCCATCGCCGAAGAAGGCTACCGACACGTCATCGCGGCCCTTGAGCTTGGCCGCCAGCGCCGCCCCGGCCACCAGTGGTGCGCCGGCGCCGACGATACCGTTGGCACCGAGCATGCCTTTTTCCAGGTCGGCAATGTGCATCGAGCCGCCCTTGCCGCCGCACACGCCGGTTTTCTTGCCGTAGATCTCGGCCATCATGCCGTACACGTCCACGCCTTTGGCGATGCAGTGGCCATGGCCGCGGTGGGTCGAGGCAATGCAGTCGCTGTCGCGCAGGTGGGCCATGACCCCGGCTGCAGAGGCTTCCTCGCCGGCATACAGGTGGACGAAGCCGGGAATTTCGCCGGTGGCGAACTCCACATGCAGGCGTTCTTCGAAGGCGCGGATGGTCCGCATGACTTCATAGGCATGCAGCAGTTGATCAGTACTGAGTTGATTGGACATCTTGTTGTTCTCCGGGGTTGTCTCAACACGGGTTTGCAGGGTGCAACCGGTGGCCGCGCGGGACGGCCAGCAGGTGGTGGCGGGCGGCATGCGCCAGCACGGCTTCGACGTCCACACTGAGTGGGCCTTGGTGGTCGAGGGTGATGGTGGGGGTGTCATGCTCGGCAAATTCGATTTCGCGTTCGCCGTCCAGGGCCAGGGTGCCGCTGGCGAGGCTCAGGCGCTGGGCGACGCCGGGCGTCAGCTGACCGCAGGCGGAGATGCCGCAGGCTTGCAGCAGGCCGGGCGCCAACGGCGCCAACAGCGCCTGTTCGGCGTCGGGGGCCAGGCGTACCCAGGCGCCGTGCGGGTCTTGCCGTGACACCGGGCACCACAGACCGCACAGGGCCGACAGGCCGATGGCGTGGGGTTCGGCGAAGCAGGCGAAGACTTCGCAGAGGTCCTCGCTGCGGCTGAGCGCACGGGCACCGATGAAGCGCTGCGGCGACACGGCCACCTCGACCAAGGCCCATTCGGCCAGCTGTTGTTCAGGCACGTTCACCAGTAAGCGTTTGTTGCGGCGCAAGCCGATGCTGGCCGGTACCCGGCCACTGGCAAGCAGGCCACCGGCCAGGCCCGCGCTGGTGGCTTCACGAAGTTCGGGGAAGGCGTTGTTGGTGCCGGTGGACAGGGTCAGCAGCGGCACGTCAGCGGCCTCGGCGGCGACCGCCTTGTGGGTGCCATCACCGCCCAGCACGGCGATCATCGCCACGCCGCGCTCGACCATGCGCCGGGTTGCCAGGCGGGTATCGGCCACGGTCTGGGTCAGTGGCAGGTCGAGGATCTCGATGGCCGGCCAGTGCTGGTCACGGGCCCCTGGGCCCTGGCTGGCCTTGAGCACAGCAGCAGCGATACCGGTCATGTCGCTGGGCAACAACACCTGGCCAATGCCGGTGGCGCCGAAAGCGGCCAGCAGGCGCTGGATAGCCGAGGCCTTGTCGGTGCTTGAATAGAGCCCGGCATTGGCGGTCAGGCGGCGCAGGTCGCGGCCAGAGGCAGGGTTGGCAATGATCCCGACAATCGGGGCGGGTAGCGGCATGGCGCACCTCATATTTTTGTTTGCAAGGGGAGGAGCAAGCGGGGTGCCAGCTTTCTTCGCGATGGCTGAAGTGGCCGGGCTAGAGGGTTCTGGTCGTGTTCGGGCAGGTCTTCACGGGTGTGGCGGCGAGACGCCGGGTGCCAGCGCCGGGCCGGTGTTGCCGAGACGCTGAGACGCTGCGTCTCAAGCCAGCCGGTAATCACACAGTGCTTGTCGGGGCATGCCCAGAGGCGCTTAATGGCCGGACAACGATAAAAACAGTAACGAGAACCGGAGGGCCTGAATGCTTGCCGCGAACTCCCGAGCCCATGTGGACTGCGTCAGCAGGGTGTTGAAGAATGCCGACCGCCTGCCGCAGGCGCCGGTACCACCGCTGATCCTCGATTCATGGCGCCGCTCCATGGATGTGTACCGCCTCGACCCCGGTTCCCAGCAGGGGCCGCGTATCCTTTCCCAAAGCCTGCTCAACGAATGCCGCGAACGCGCCGAGCTGTTCCTGCGCATCGCCAGCGATGCCGTGGCGCGCTTGCACGAACGGGTGCGCGGCGCTGACTACTGCGTGCTGCTTACCGATGCCCAGGGGCGCACCATCGATTACCGGGTCGAGTCGGCCATCCGCAACGACTGTCGCAAGGCCGGGCTGTATCTGGGGACCTGCTGGTCGGAGGGCGAGGAGGGCACATGCGGTGTGGCGGCGGTGCTGACCAGCAAGGCCCCGGTCACGGTGCACAAGCGCGATCACTTTCGCGCCGCCTTCATCGGCCTGACCTGCACAGCGGCGCCGGTGTTCGACCCGTTGGGCGAGTTGCTGGGCGTGGTCGATGTGTCGGCCTTGCAGTCGCCGGACGATCGGCGCAGCCAGCACCTGATCCGCCAACTGGTCGAGCAGACCGCCCGCGAGATCGAAAACGCTTTCTTCATGCACAGCGCCCAGGGCCACTGGGTGATGCGCGCGCATGGCACGCCGGGCTATGTGGAGAGCCAACCCGATTACCTGCTGGCCTGGGATGCCGATGGCCGCTTGCAGGCAATCAACAGCCTGGCGCGGCAACGGCTGGTGGAACGCCTGGGGCGCTTGCCTGAGCATATTGGCGAACTGTTCGACATCGACCAACTGCGCCGGGTGAGCGCGTCGTCCGCCCAGCGCCTGCCTGGTCTGGGCGGTTTGTATGGCCGGGTCAGCGCACCGCAGCAACGCCAGCGTGCGCAGCCTTTGCGCCAGGCCCAGGACACCCGTATCGAGCAACACCTGCGGTTGGCCACGCGGGTCAAGGACTGCAACCTGGCGGTGCTGGTACTGGGTGAGACCGGGGCCGGCAAGGAGGTATTCGCCCGCCAGCTGCACCAGCAAAGCCAGCGCTGTGATGGCCCGTTCGTTACCCTGAACTGCGCGGCCATTCCGGAAACCTTGATCGAGAGCGAGTTGTTCGGCTATGTGGCCGGGGCCTTCACCGGGGCTTCCAGCAAAGGCATGCAAGGGCTGTTGCAGCAGGCCGATGGCGGCACGCTGTTCCTCGACGAGATCGGGGACATGCCGCTGAACCTGCAAACCCGCCTGCTGCGGGTGCTGGCGGAGGGCGAGGTGGCGCCGCTGGGGGCGGCGCGGCGGGAGCGGGTGGATATTCAGGTGATCTGTGCGACCCATCGCGATCTGGCGGCGATGGTGGAGGACGGGCGATTTCGTGAAGACTTGTACTTCCGCCTGGCCAATGCCCGCTTTGAGCTACCCCCCTTGCGTGAGCGTGATGACCGGCTGGGGCTGATTCACCAGTTGCTGGCCGAAGAGGCTGCGGCCTGCGGGGTGGAGGTGGTGTTGGCGGATGACGCGCTGCAGGCGCTGCTGGTTTATCGCTGGCCGGGCAATTTGCGCCAACTGCGGCAGGTGTTGCGGTATGCCTGTGCGGTGAGTGAAGGCGGGCAGGTACGGCTTCAGGATCTGCCGCAGGAGGTGCGCGGTGAAGCAGTTGGCTCGGCTGAAAGCGGGGTGTCGTGCCCGGCACGGCAGCTGTTGCTGGACGCGCTGATTCGCCATCGCTGGAAGCCGGCTGATGCGGCGCGGGCTTTGGGTATTTCGCGGGCGACGCTTTATCGGCGAGTGCATGAGCATCGCATCGACATGCCGCGGATGAAGGGGTAGAGCCCTGGGGGCGCGCTGCGCCCCTTTCGCGACGCAAGGCCGCTCCCACAAGGACGGCGTCAGTCCTGAGGCATGCGCGCAACCTGTGGGAGCGGCCTTGTGTCGCGATAGGGCCGCAACGCGGCCCCAGCTTCAGGCAGGCAATAAAAAACCCCGGCACAGGGCCGGGGTTCTGGTACATCACACTACACGATCACTCCTGGTTGGCCAGTTTGTGCTCGAGGTAGTGAATGTTGACGCCGCCTTTGCAGAAGCCTTCATCACGCACCAGGTCGCGGTGCAGCGGGATGTTGGTCTTGATGCCGTCGACGACGATCTCGTCCAGGGCATTGCGCATGCGCGCCATGGCTTCGTCGCGGTCCTTGCCGTAGGTGATCAGCTTGCCGATCAGCGAGTCGTAGTTCGGCGGAACCGAATAACCGCTGTACAGGTGCGAATCGACGCGTACGCCGTTGCCGCCCGGGGCGTGGAAGTGCTTCACCTTGCCTGGGCTCGGGATGAACTTCTTCGGGTCTTCGGCGTTGATCCGGCACTCCAGCGAGTGGCCGCGGATCACCACGTCTTCCTGGCGGAACGACAGCTTGTTGCCAGCGGCGATGCTCAGCATCTCCTTGACGATGTCGATGCCAGTGACCATCTCCGACACCGGGTGCTCAACCTGCACGCGGGTGTTCATCTCGATGAAGTAGAAGCGGCCGTTTTCGTACAGGAACTCGAAAGTACCCGCACCACGGTAGCCGATCTCGATGCACGCATCGACGCAGCGTTTGAACACTTCCTGGCGGGCTTTCTCATCGATGCCCGGGGCTGGTGCTTCTTCCAGGACCTTCTGGTGACGGCGCTGCAGCGAGCAGTCACGGTCGCCCAGGTGAATGGCGTTGCCCTGGCCGTCGGACAGTACCTGCACTTCCACGTGACGTGGGTTGGTCAGGAACTTCTCCAGGTAAACCATCGGGTTGCCGAAGGCAGCACCGGCTTCGGTACGGGTGAGCTTGGCCGAGGAAATCAGGTCCTCTTCCTTGTGCACCACGCGCATGCCGCGACCACCACCGCCACCGGCGGCCTTGATGATCACCGGATAGCCGACGTCACGGGCAATCGCCAGGGCGACTTCTTCGTCTTCCGGCAGTGGGCCATCGGAGCCCGGTACGGTCGGTACGCCCGACTTGATCATCGCGTCCTTGGCCGAAACCTTGTCGCCCATCAGGCGAATGGTGTCGGCTTTCGGGCCGATGAAGGCGAAACCGGATTTTTCCACCTGCTCGGCGAAATCGGCGTTTTCAGCCAAGAAGCCGTAACCCGGGTGAATCGCGGTGGCGCCAGTCACTTCGGCGGCAGCGATGATCGCCGGGATGTGCAGGTAGGAATCCTTCGACGATGCAGGGCCGATGCAGACCGACTCGTCTGCCAGGCCCAGGTGCATCAGTTCACGGTCGGCAGTGGAGTGCACGGCGACGGTCTTGATACCCAGCTCTTTGCAGGCACGCAGGATCCGCAGGGCAATTTCCCCGCGGTTGGCGATCAGGACTTTTTCGAGCTTCCCAGACATCGTTGGCTCTCCGCGATTCAAACGATGGTGAACAGCGGCTGGTCGAACTCAACCGGCTGGCCGTCTTCTACCAGGATGGCGTCGATGACACCGCCAACATCGGCTTCGATGTGGTTCATCATCTTCATGGCTTCGACGATGCACAGGGTGTCGCCTTTCTTCACGGACTGGCCAACTTCAGCGAAGTTAGGCGAGGTCGGCGAAGGCTTGCGGTAGAAGGTACCTACCATTGGCGAACGGATCACGGTGCCTTTCAGGGCCGGGGCGGCAGCAGTGGCTTCGGCGGCTGGCGCAGCAGCGGCAACCGGCGCAGCGGCAGGGGCGGCGGCCATAGGCGCCGGTGCATAGAACTGCTGGGCAGCTGGGGTCTTGCTGTGACGGCTGATACGGACCGACTCTTCGCCTTCCTTGATCTCCAGTTCGTCGATGCCAGACTCTTCCAGCAGCTCGATCAGTTTCTTGACTTTACGGATATCCATTAATCATCAACTCCCAAAGGTTCGGTCAGGGGGCGAAATACAAAAAAACGTATCTGAAACGTTTCTCTCGAACCCCGGCCCACTTAGGCCAGGGTTTTCATCATTTGGGCTGTGCGTTGGCAGCCAGTTGTTCCAGCGCGGACTCCAGGGCCAGGCGATAACCGCTGGCGCCCAGACCGCAGATCACCCCTACGGCAACATCGGAAAAGTAGGAGTGGTGACGGAACGGTTCGCGTTTGTGCACGTTGGACAGGTGCACTTCGATGAATGGGATGCTCACCGCAAGCAATGCGTCACGTAATGCGACGCTTGTGTGGGTGAAAGCAGCCGGATTGATCAGGATGAAGTCCACACCCTCGTTGCGTGCGGCGTGAATGCGGTCGATCAGTTCGTATTCGGCATTGCTCTGCAGGTACTGCAGATGGTGGCCTGCGGCGCGGGCGCGTTGCTCCAGGTCCTGGTTGATCTGAGCCAGGGTCACGGCGCCGTAGTGGCCTGGCTCGCGAGTACCGAGCAGGTTGAGGTTGGGGCCGTGGAGCACCAGTAGCGTTGCCATCTGCGGATTCCTTGGATTTGTAGGGCAATTCGACACAGCGCGGCGAGTGTGCCGTAAAGCAACGGCAAGTGTCCAGTTCCCGGCAATAGCCAGCACGATGTCCGAGGTTCGCGCGAAGTATGTGACCGAATAATTAAATCCGGTCACTCATTTCAGGATTTTTCCCGGCTCGCGGGAAGTTATAGACCGACTTTGCCGCGCACGCGCGTCAGAATCTGCGCAAATTCACCGGCATTTATCTCGCCAATCACCCGATCAGCGGTAATTTCGCTGCCGTTCGCAGCAAAAAACAGCAGGGCGGGTGGGCCGAACAGCTGGTAGCGGTCGAGCAGCGTGCGTTGCTCGGCATTACTGTCGGTGATGTCGAAACGCAGCAGTTTGAAGCCGGCCAGCTGTGTTTGCACTTGCGGTGCATTGAGCACCTCATGCTCGATCACCTTGCAGCTGATGCACCAGTCGGCGTACCAGTCCAGCAGCACTGGCTGGCCGGCGGCCTGGGCCTGCGCCAGGGCTGCGTCCAGAGCATCAGGTGTGGTGATGGTCTGCCAGGCATCGGCTTTTGCCGTCGGGAGGCTGCCACTGGCGGCCAGTGACGCCCCCGGCAGTGGGCGCAGTGGGTCGCCCTGGCCAGTGAGTGCGCCGTACCAGCAAGCCAGCGCGTACACCAGCAAGGCCAGGCCGAGCAGTTGCACCAGGCGCTGGGCTGCCGTCTTGACGACGAACTCCAGCGCGCCGAGGAACAGTGCCACACCCGCGGCGAGGAAACCGACCAGCAGCAAGGTCACAGGGCCTGGCAGTACACGGCTGAGCAAACCGATGGCCAGCCCCAGCAGCAGTACGCCAATGGCGTTTTTCACCGTGTTCATCCATGGGCCGCTTTTGGGCAGCCAGGCCGCGCCACCGGTGGCCACCAGCAGCAGTGGCGCACCCATGCCCAAACCCAGGGTGAACAGCTTGAGCGCGCCACCCAGGGCATCGCCGCTGGCGCTGATATAGAGCAAGGCACCGGCCAGGGGGGCCGAGACACATGGAGAAACCAGCAAGCTGGAGAGCACACCAAGCACTGCTGCACCCAGCAGCGAGCCGCCGCGGGTGTGGTTGGCGACGTTGTTCAGGCGGTTGCTCAGGGCCTGGGGCAGCCTCAGTTCGAAGAGGCCGAACATGGCCAGGGCGAACACCACGAAAAACAGCGCGAAGGGAACCAGCACCCAGGCCGACTGCAGGCGCGCCTGCAGGTTCAGGCTTGCGCCGAACAGGCCCATCAGTGCGCCGAGCACCGCGAAGCTGGCGGCCATTGGCAGCACGTAGGCCAGCGACAGCGCCAGGCCGCGCACGCCACCAACCTGGCCGCGCAGCACCACACCGGAAAGGATCGGTAACATTGGCAGGACGCAGGGGGTGAAGGTCAGGCCGACCCCAGCGAGGAAGAACAGCAGCAGCGACTTCCAGTTCCAGCCGTGTTCGCGGGTGGCTGGCGTGTTTGCAACGCCCTCGCCATCGATACTCAGGCGTGCGGTTTCCGGCGGGTAGCACAGGCCCTTGTCGGCGCAACCCTGGTAGCCCACCAGCAGGGTGAAGGCGCGTGGGTCTTTGCGTGGCAACTCGATATCGAGCACGCCGTGGTACACCTCGACGTCGCCGAAGAATTCATCGTGCTTGGCCTCACCTTTGGGGATGTTCGGCGTGCCCAGGGTGATGTCGGCCGGTTCCGTGTGGAACTGGAAGCGGTGGCGGTAGAGGTAGTAGCCATCGGTGGCGACGAAGCGCAGCTTGATGGTTTGCGCATCGGCCTGGACCAGGTTGAGCTTGAAGGCCTCGTGTACCGGCAGAAAGTCGGCGTTGTTGGCCAGCGAAGCGGCGCCAAGGGTGGCGCTTGGGCGGTTGTCGAGCAGGCCTGTGGCGAAGGCAGGGCTGGCCAGCAGCAGGAACAGCATGAGAAACAGGCGACGCATGGCGGACTCGCGAGGTGGAACGTGCTCGGCATGATAACGGATGCGCAGGAATAATTGGCCCGAAACAAACGTAGGAGCGGGTTTACCCGCGAAGCGCCGCGCGCGCGGCGCTCAATCTCCCAGGCGCAGCACATGTCCCGTCAAACACCACCCAACTGCTACACCTGTCCTGGCGACCACCGCGCTGACTCAGACCCTGAACGCTCGCACGGCCCGGTTCAGCTCACCGCCCAGGCTCAGCAGCTGTTCGCCCTGTTCACGCCCCTCGCCAATGCGCTGCAGGTTGTCTTCACCCAACGCGTGAATCCGCTCGCTGTGGTCACGAATCTCGCTCACCGCGCCACTCTGCTGCGCCGTGACATCGGCAATCCGCACCGCCGTATCGGCAATGGTACGAATGGCACAGACAATCTCATCCAGTGCCCCATCCGCCGCCTGGGCTTGGTTGGCCGTGGCCTCGGCATGTTCCAGTTGCGCGCGCATCCCCGCCACCGAACTTCTGGCGGCCTGCTGCAAGCGGTCGATCAACGCCTGGATTTCGCCGGTAGCCCCCGTGGTGCGCTGGGCCAGCGAGCGTACCTCATCGGCGACCACGGCAAAGCCACGGCCCATCTCGCCGGCACGGGCCGCTTCGATCGCGGCATTCAGTGCCAGCAGGTTGGTCTGCTCGGCAATCGCGCGGATCACCGTCAGTACCCCGCCAATGGTGGCCGACTCTTCCGCCAATTGTTCGATCATGCGGGCGTTGCCTTGCACTTCATCGACCAGCTCACGCAAGCCCGACAGGCTTTGGCCGATTACCGCCTGGCCTTGTTCCACCGCACGCCCGGCATCGCGGCTGGCCTCGGCGGCTGCGCTGGCATCACCAGCCACTTGTTGAATGGTCGCTTCCAGCTCGCCCAAGGCATCGCGGATCTGCCTGGTATCGCCGGCCTGTCGCTCGGCGCCGCCGTGCAGCGCAGCGCTCATGCCGGCCAGGGCGTGGCTGCTGCCGGCCACCTGCTCGGCGTTATGGCGGATGGTGCCGACCAGCTCCACCAGGTACTGACGCAGGCGGTTGAGCGACTCCTGGATGTCGTGCAGTTCGCGGTTGGTCTTGCCCAGGGCGATGGCTTGGGCGAAGTCGCCCTCAGCCCAGCATGACAGGGCCGGGGCCAGTCCGGTCAGGGTACCTGCCAAGCGCCGTTGCAGCGTGTCGATCAGTAGGGCGATCAGCAGGATCAGGCCGATCATCAGGCCTTGGATGATGCGCACCTCGGCAGCGATTTTCGCATGCTGGCCGCGCACTTCGGGTTCCAGCGCGGCGATGGCCTGTTGTACGGCTTCCAGGCGCTGGCCGGTGGTGGCGGCCAGCGCGACGCGGCGCTCGATCTGTTCGCGGGTGCGTTGCAGTTCGGCCGGGTAGCGGTTGAGCAGGCTTTGCAATTCACGCTTCAGGCCTACGGCAATGTCTTCCTGCTGGGCACTGGCCCGGGATTCCAGGCCCATCATTGCAGCGAAGTCGTCGGCACCGGATTCGGCCGTGCGGGTTACGCCGAGCAGTGGCAGGCCGTCGACCGTTTGGGCCTGGGCGCGGATCAGTTGCAGCTCGCGCTCCACCTCATCGGCCAGCTCCGGGCGGCCGCTGCTGACCAGCTTGTCGCGAGCCAATGACAGCCGCCCCAGGTGCAGGGTGGCGTCGAGCAAGGGCAGCAAGTAGCGATTGGCCTCGGCGTTGCCACTGTCGCGGGCGTAGCTGGCCATCTGCTCGAAGTTCGCCCCCAGTTCCCGCTCGGCTTGCAGCAGCAGGGCTTGTGGGTCGCCGGCCAGCTTACCGGCGGCCAGCAGTTCGTTGGCGGTGAAGGCCTGCAGGCTATCCAGGCTGGGGCGCAACTTCTCGGCCAGCTCTACGGGCCAATCCGTCAGTGCGGCCTGCAACTGCTGGGTCGCCTCCATGGCTGCGGCCTGACGCAGGGCATCGCCGCTGCCCAGGTAGGCCTGGATATTGCGCGCCGTCTGGTTCTGGAACTGCTGAGACAGGCCCAGATAGCGCTCCATCAGCTGGTAGGGGCGCTCGAGGGCGCGCTGCGACCACCACAGGGTGGCGCCCAAGGCGATACACACGGTCACCAGCAATAGGGTGTTGAAATTGGTCAGCCACTTCAGGCGCATAGCCGCGAATTTCCTGCGCAGGTGAGAGGTAGGCGCCTGAAGTTATTGCGATTTTGTGACGGGGTGATGACGCCAGGGGCTTGGTGTCAGAAAAAAGTGGCACAGTGCCTCTATTGGTGTGGCTGGCACTGGCCTCTTCGCGGGCTTGCCCGCTCCCACAGGTTTACCTCCAGACTTGAGGTATGTGAAATGCCTGGGGAAGCGGGCGAGCCTGTTAAGAAGCCGGCACAGTGAGTGCGAATCTCAGGGCTCTACACGAACGACGCAATTACGCCCCGCATGCTTGGCCCGGTACAGCGCCTCGTCCGCTGCACTGGCCATGGTCAGTGCATCCAGCCCCTCATCCAGTTGCACCACCCCTGCACTGAAGGTGCACTGCAAATCCCGCGGCTGCGCCGGGTAGAGAATGTCGGCAAAGCGCCGGCGAATTTCGTCCAGCACCTTGTGTGCGGCGTCCAGCGCGGTATTGGGCATGACGATGGCAAACTCTTCGCCACCGTAGCGGCCAATAAAGTCGGTCTTGCGCAAGCGCTGCTTGAGGAATAGGGCAAGGCTCTTGATCACGCGGTCGCCCATGGGGTGGCCGTGGCGATCGTTGATCTTCTTGAAGTGGTCGATGTCGAGCATGGCAAAGCTCAACGGCTGCTGCTCACGGCGGGCGCGGAAGCTGCAGTCTTCCAGCAGCTGCAGGATATGGGTGTGGTTGTACAGCCCGGTCAGGCTGTCGCGGACCATGCGTGCCTTCAAATGGCGGGCGCGGGCGGCGCGGTTGCGCACGGTAGTGATCAGGTGGCGTGAGCGAAACGGCTTGGTCAAAAAGTCATCACCGCCTTCGCTCATGGCATCCAGTTGCTTGTCCAGGTCGTCCTCGGCAGACAGGTAGATGATCGGCACGCTCACATAACGGTCACTGTGGCGGATTACCTTGGCCAGCTCCGGGCCGGTGCAGGCCGGCATGTACAGGTCGAGGATGATCAGGTCGGGCTGGAAGTCGGCAAGCTCGGCCATGGTGCGGATCGGGTCGGTCAGGCTGCGGGTGAGCATGCCGGCGCCGGCCAGTACACGCTCGGTGTACAGGGCCTGGGTGCGCGAATCGTCGATGATCAGCACGCGCAGCGGGTCGTGCGGGGTGGCGTTGGTCAGCAGTTCGACCTTTTCCAGCAAGCTGGAAGCTTCCAGGCTGCCGGTGAGAAAGTCCTGGCCACCGGCGCGTACCGCAGCCAGACGGGTCGGGGTGTCGGCTTCGTGATGGCTGAAGAACAGCAACGGAATGGCGCGTGCCAGGCCCTGCTGCACCCGAGCAGCCAGCAGCAAGCCCAGGCCGGCGCCGGTGAAGTCGACATCCATGATGATGGCCGAAGGCGGGTACTCGCTGATCGAGGCGAGAAACGCTGCGGCGCTGGGCAACGCTTGCACCACCAGACCAAAGAATTCCAGTTGCTGGGCCAGGCGCTGGGCGCGCTCGTGGTCCTGCAGCAGGATGTACACCGGTTTGCGCACGGGCAGCAGCAGCGGGTCGAGCGGGTCGTCCTTGCGCAGGCCGTTACGCGTCAACTGTTGGACGGGGCACTGCGGGCTCGGCTCGACTGCTTGGCTCATGTCCTGGCTACTTATAGGTTGGGATGTGCAGGGGCAATGATGGCTCTATGCTAGCAGCTCTTTTCACGTGCGTGAGTGCCCTGCGTCAACAAAGCGGGCAGAACGAATATTCAGTTGCTGACTGAATGGTCGCTTATGCGTACGGTGGTGTCTGCTTTATAGTGCAGCCATTCGGGCTTCCCGTGGCACGCTAGCGCAGGCCTGTGGTCAAAGCCCCTGAACCGTCGTGACTGATTAAGGACAAAGCCATGCTGGACTGGAAAAACCGCGAGGCCAAAGCCGAGCCCCGTGAGCGTGTCGACGGGCGCGGCGCTGCCGCCCGTAGCTACCTTGGCGGCCTTTGGAGCCGTGCCCTGGGGACCCTGATCGGGTTGTACCTGCTGGTGTGTATCGGCCTGGGCTGGTACTGGAGCCAGGAGCCTGCTCTGTTCCCGGTGCAGCAAAACGCCCAGGCCGCAGCCGAACGTACTGGCCAGCAGATGGTGGTGGGCTATACCACCGTCGAAACCCTCAAGACCGTGGCCGGCACCTTGCTGAACAAGCCGGGCGGCTACATTTCCAACGACCGCTTCCCGCCAGGGCTGTGGATGGACAACATGCCAAGCTGGGAATATGGCGTGCTGGTCCAGGTCCGCGACCTGTCCCGTGCCCTGCGTAAAGACTTCGCCCGTTCGCAGTCGCAGTCCACCGAAGACGCCGACCTGGCCAAGGCCGAGCCGCGCTTCAACTTCGACAACAAGAGCTGGATCCTGCCATCGAGCGAGTCGGAGTTCGAAGAGGGCATCAAGTCGCTGACCCGCTACCAGACCCGTCTGGCTGCCGGCGACAAGGGCGCTATCTTCTATACCCGCGCCGACAACCTGAACAACTGGCTGGGTGACGTGGCCACCCGTCTGGGCTCGCTGTCGCAGCGCCTGTCGGCCAGCGTTGGCCGGGTCAAGCTCAACACCACGCTGAAGACCGAGTCGGTCGTTGCCGGCCAGGCGCCGCAGGTGGATGAGGAGCTGGTGGAAACCCCATGGCTGCAGATCGACAACGTGTTCTATGAAGCCCGTGGCCAAGCCTGGGCGCTGTCGCACCTGCTGCGTGCTATCGAGGTGGACTTCGCCGACGTGCTAGCGAAGAAGAATGCCACCGTCAGCGTGCGTCAGATCATCCGTGAGCTGGAGGCCTCGCAAGAGCCGCTGTGGAGCCCGATGGTGCTCAACGGCAGTGGCTTCGGCATGTGGGCCAACCACTCGTTGGTCATGGCCAACTACATTTCCCGGGCCAACGCTGCGGTTATCGATCTGCGTCAGCTGCTGTCGCAGGGTTGATGATGGCTATCAGCCCAACCGAGGCCGCCCATCGGGCGGCTTCCGACCGCGAGCTGGTCACCTGGGTGGACGAAACCGACCAGGTACTGGGCGCCTTGCCCCGTGCCGAGCTGCGCGAGCGTGGCCTGATCGGTCGCTGCACGTTCATTCTGCTGTTCAACAGTGCCGGTGAATTGTGTGTACACCGGCGTACCCTGAGCAAGGCGCTGTACCCCGGGTATTGGGATGTGGCGGCGGGCGGCATGGTCACGGCCGGGGAAGCGTATGCCGAGTCGGCCGCGCGCGAGCTGGCCGAAGAGCTGGGCATCGAGGGCGCCGAGCTACGCTTTCACGAGCGGTTCTACTTCGACCAGCCGGATAACCGCTTGTGGTGTGCGGTGTATTCGGCGGTGTCGGATGCGCCGTTGCGGTTGCAGCCGGAAGAGGTTATTGAAGCGCGCTTCATCGGTCTGGAACAGGCTGAGCAGGAAAGCCTGAGCAAGCCTTATTGCCCGGACTCGTTGGCGGCGTTGCAGCGCTATAAGGCCACTTTGTAGGCTCGGGTTTGCCCGCGAAATACCGGCCCAGACACCCGTTTCGCAGGGCAAGGGCTTTGCCCTTGTTCGCGGGTAAACCCGCTCCTACACAACCGGCGTATTTATCGTTACACTGCGCGCCCTTTTCGGGCTGCCGCAATTCTTGCAGCAGTAGCGCCGCCCCTGCCAGAGTGGGGCTTCGCGGTCGGCCTCAACCCCAAGGCACGACCAGTTTTTGTCCTCAGCACCGAGGAACAAAAGTGGCCAAGAAAGCTTCTTCTTTTTCCGCCCTTGGCGGTCTCGTGTACTCCACCGACGCCGGTCGGCACTGCCCCGACTGTGGCCAGCCGGTGGACGCCTGCACCTGCAAGCAGCAAATCATCCCCGAAGGCGACGGCATTGCCCGCGTGCGCCGCGAAAGCAAAGGCCGTGGCGGCAAGACCGTGACCACTGTCACCGGCGTGCCGCTGCCGCCCGACCAGCTCAAGGAGCTGGCGACCACGCTCAAGCGCCGCTGCGGTACCGGCGGCGCCCTGAAGGACGGGGTTATCGAGATCCAGGGCGACCATGTCGAGCTGTTGATCGGCGAGCTGACCAAACAGGGTTTCAAGGCGAAAAAGTCCGGCGGCTGAGGCCATCGCACGATTTTTTGCCCAGCGCTTTCTAAACTCGTTCCCGTGGTCAGAGTCTATGCCTGAGCACGGATGAATCGTCATTTTCAGCTTTTACACTCGCCCCGCTGCCTGCGGGCAGTGTCTTCGACTTATCTATAGGGGACTTGAATGTCCGTACGACGCACACGCAAAGACGATGGTAGCCAATGGACCGTGGCTGACAGCCGCAGTGTTTATGGCATCCGCCATTGGGGCGCTGGCTATTTCGCCATCAATGAAGCCGGGCGCGTCGAAGTACGCCCCAACGGCCCTCAAAGTGCTCCGATCGACCTGTTCGAACAGGTCGACGAACTGCGCCAGAGCGGCTTGTCGCTGCCCTTGCTGGTGCGCTTCCCTGACATTCTGCAGGACCGTGTGCGCCAGCTGACCGGTGCCTTCGACGCCAACATCGCGCGCCTGGAATACCAGAGCCAGTACACCGCGCTGTACCCGATCAAGGTCAACCAGCAGGAAGCGGTGGTGGAAAACATCATCGCCACGCAAAACGTTTCCATCGGCCTGGAAGCCGGCTCCAAACCTGAGTTGCTGGCAGTGCTGGCGCTGGCGCCGAAGGGCGGCACCATCGTCTGCAACGGCTACAAGGACCGTGAGTTCATTCGCCTGGCGCTGATGGGTCAGAAGCTTGGCCACAATGTGTTCATCGTCATCGAGAAAGAGTCGGAAGTGGCCCTGGTGATCGAAGAGGCCGCCGAGCTCAAGGTGAAACCACAGGTTGGCCTGCGCGTTCGCCTGTCGTCGCTGGCCTCGAGCAAGTGGGCCGACACCGGTGGCGAGAAGTCCAAGTTTGGTTTGTCCGCCGCCCAGTTGCTTTCGGTGGTGCAGCGCTTCCGCGATGCGGGCCTGGATCAGGGCATCCGCCTGCTGCACTTCCACATGGGTTCGCAGATCGCCAACCTGGCTGACTACCAGCACGGTTTCAAGGAAGCCATCCGTTATTACGGCGAACTGCGTGCGCTGGGCCTGCCGGTCGACCACATCGACGTGGGTGGCGGCCTGGGTGTGGACTACGACGGCACTCACTCGCGCAATGCCAGCTCGATCAACTACGACATGGACGACTACGCCGGCGTGGTGGTGGGCATGCTCAAGGAGTTCTGCGACGCACAGGGCCTGCCGCACCCGCATATCTTCTCGGAGAGTGGCCGTTCGCTGACCGCGCACCACGCCATGCTGGTGATCCAGGTGACCGACGTCGAGAAACACAATGACGACGTACCGACCATCGATAACAAGGAAGCCCTGCCCGAGACCGTGCAGTGGCTGGTCGACCTGCTTGGCCCGACCGACATCGAGATGGTCACCGAGACCTACTGGCGCGCCACCCACTACATGGGTGATGTGGCCGCGCAGTACGCTGATGGCAAGATCAGCCTGGGCGAGAAAGCCTTGGCCGAGCAGTGCTATTTCGCCGTGTGCCGCCGTCTGCACAACTCGCTGAAAGCCCGCCAGCGCTCGCACCGCCAGGTGCTGGACGAGCTGAACGACAAGCTGGCCGACAAGTACATCTGCAACTTCTCGGTGTTCCAGAGCCTGCCAGACACCTGGGCCATCGGCCAGGTCCTGCCGATCATCCCGCTGCACCGCCTGGACGAAGAGCCGATGCGGCGTGCGGTATTGCAGGACCTGACTTGCGATTCCGACGGCAAGATCAACCAGTACGTTGACGAGCAGAGCATCGAAACCAGCATGCCGGTGCATGCGGTGAAGGAGGGCGAGGATTACCTGCTGGGCGTGTTCCTAGTGGGCGCCTACCAGGAAATCCTGGGTGACATGCACAACCTGTTCGGTGACACCGACTCGGTGAACATCTACCAGAATGCCGACGGCAGCGTGTACCACGCGGGTATCGAGACCCACGACACCATCGAAGACATGCTGCGCTACGTGCACCTGTCGCCGGAAGAGTTGATGACGCATTACCGCGACAAGGTCGCCAGCGCCAAGATCACTGCGCGTGAGCGGACCCAGTATCTGGATGCCTTGCGCCTGGGGTTGACCCGGTCTTCGTACCTGTCGTCGTAATTGACGGGGCCGCCCCGCAAAAACTGCACGGTTTGCTTGTTTTTGTGGGCGCGGCCTCGCGTCGCGATATGAGGGCGAAGCCCTCACCGTGTCATACCCGGTAATGGTCCTGTCCTCGCCCGTCGCATTCGCGGCGCTAACTTTGAATGCACAATTCAAAGGAGAACGACATGGAACGTCCAGGCTCCCATCGTTTACGTAATGGCCGGGTGTCCGAATCCGGGCGCCTCTACCTGTTGACTACAACTACCCGCAGCCGAACGCCGTTGTTCAAAGACTTCCGATTCGCCAGGACCGTGATCCAGCAGTTGCGGTTCAGCGATGAGCGCAAGGCTTGTCGATCGCTGGCATGGGTGTTGATGCCGGATCACCTTCACTGGCTCATCGAGCTGGGTCCAGTGAGCCTGGGTAGGCTGATGTGCGAATTCAAATCCAGAAGCAGCTGTGCCTTGTACAAGGCCGGTGTTGAAAGACGGCATATCTGGCAAACCAGCTTTCATGACCGGGCTTTGCGTCGCGAGGAGGATGTGCGAGCGGTGGCCCGCTACATCATCGCCAACCCCATTCGGGCCGGCCTGGTGCGGCGGGCTGGCGAGTATCCCCATTGGGACTGTGTATGGCTGTGAGCATGTGAGGGCTTCGCCCTCATTTCGCGACACAAGGCCGCTCCCACAGGGACCGCGAAAGCAGGCCGACCCGCTATCCCCCAATCAGCCAGCCCGCGAAAGCAGGCCGACCCGCTATCCCCCAATCAGCCAACCCGCGAAAGCAGGCCGACCCGCTATCCCATGTGGGAGCGGCCTTGCGTCGCGATGGGCCGCAAAGCGGCCCCAATCAGCCAAACCACAGGTCTCTCTGCTGCAACCGCCACCCTACCCACCCCAACGTCACCGCCCGCAACCCCATGAACCCAAGAAACGCCATCCACAACCCATGGTTGCCCAACCCGCTCATGGCCAGTGCCACCGGCAGCGCAATCAACACCGAAACCAGCATTGCATTACGCATTTCCCGCGCCCGGGTCGCGCCGATGAACAACCCATCCAGCAAGTAACTCCACACCGCGATCAACGGCAGCAACGCCAGGTAAGGCAAATACGGATAAGCCGCCGCCCGCACACTGTCGATGTCGGTCTGCAAGTCGATGAACAGGTGCCCACTCAGCAGGAACAGCCCGGCAAACCCCACGCTGGTGATCAGTGACCAACCACAAGCGACCACCAGCGAGCGGCGCAAGGTGTCGCGGTCACGGGCACCAATGGCATGGCCGCACAAGGCCTCCACCGCATGGGCCAGCCCATCCAGCGCATAGGCCGTCAGTAGCAGGCCATTGAGCAACAGGGCGTTGGCCGCCACGGTCGCTTCGCCCAGACGCGCGCCCTGCACGGTGATCAGCAGGAACACCAGTTGCAGCGCCAGGCTACGCAGGAAGATGTCGCGGTTCACCGCCAGCAGTGGCCTCCAGGCCTGCCAGCGCTTGAGCGCTGCCCACACGATCTGCCCCGGGTAAGCCCGCAGGGCCGGGCGGGTCAGGGCCAAACCGAGCAGGGCGGCACTCCATTCGGCAATTACCGACGCCCGCGCCGAGCCCAGTACACCCCAGTCCAGGCCCAGCACGAACCACAGGTTCAAGGCGATGTTCAGCAGGTTGGTGGTCAGCAGGATGGCCAGTGGCGCCCTGGCGTTTTGGGTGCCGAGGAACCAGCCGACCAGCGCGTAACTGGCCAGCGCCGCAGGCAGGCCAAGCAGGCGGGTATGGAAGAAGTCTTCGGTGGATTGCTGCAGGGCTGCGCTGGGTTGCATCGCATGGAGTGCCAGCTGGCTGAAGGGCAGGGCCAGCAGGCCGATCAACAGGGCGAAGCCGACCGCCAGCAGCAGCCCTTGCACCAGTACCTGGCGTAGTGCTGCACCATCGCCACGGCCGGCGGCCTGGGCAGCGAAGCCGGTGGACCCCATGCGCAGGAAGCCCATCAGGCCGACCATGAAGGTGAACAAGGTGGCGCCCACGGCCACGGCGCCCAGTTGGTGGGCGTGCGGGAGATGCCCGATGACCGTGCTGTCGACCAGCGCCACCAGCGGTACCGAGATGTTGGACAGGATCATCGGCGCGGCCAGCGCCCAGACCTTGCGGTGGGTGGGGCGGTGGCGCCAGTCGGCAGCGAGTTGGGGCATGTGCATTCCATGAGATTTTGGGGCCGCTGTGTGCCCCTTTAACGAATGGCCACAGTGTAACGACCAGGCAACCATTTAGCGCGACCATGGTCTGACCTGGCGCGCAACGCCGGGTGCTGCACCTGACGTTGCGCTATAGTTGCTGCCCTCACGTACACGCTGCCCAAGAGTTCCTATCTCATGTTCAACAAAGGATTGTTGCTGGCCTGCGCGCTGGCGTTGCTCAGTGCCTGTGACTCTTCCACGCCGGGCAAACCGGCGCCGGTCGAGAAAACCGTGGCGCCCGCGCCCGCCGAAGCCCCCGCCCCCAAGCGTGAGGACCCGGCCGTGCTCGCCAAGCGCTACGAGGGCCGCGAACTCACGGTGCTGGACGTATCGGAAGTGCAGCTCGATGGCGCGGCAACGCTGTCGATCAGCTTCTCAGCACCGCTGGATGCCAAGCAGGACTTCGCCACCAAGGTGCACCTGGTCGACACCGTCAAGGGTAGGCTAGATGGCGCCTGGGAACTCTCCGACAACCAGATGGAGCTGCGCCTGCGCCACCTGGAGCCGCAGCGCAAGCTGGTGCTGACCGTCGACAAGGGGCTGCTGGCAGTCAACGGCAAGCAGCTGGACAGCGAGTCGATCACCCGCCTGGAAACCCGCGACATGCAGCCGACCATCGGCTTTGCCAGCCGCGGCTCGCTGCTGCCTACCCGCCTGGCCGAAGGCCTGCCGGTGATTGCCCTGAACGTCGACAAAGTGGATGTCGAGTTCTTCCGCGTCAAGCCAGACATGCTCTCGACCTTCCTGGCCAACTGGGGACGTAACAGCAGCCTGTACTACTACCAGTCCAAGGAAACCCTGGACATGGCCGAGCTGGTCTACAGCGGCCGCTTCGATCTAAACCCGGCGCGCAACACGCGCGAGACCGTGTTGCTGCCGATTGCCGGCATCAAGCCGTTGCAGGCGCCAGGGGTGTACCTGGCAGTGATGCGCGCCTCGGGTACCTACGATTATTCTCAGCCGGCAACCCTGTTCACCCTCAGCGACATCGGCGTGTCGGCCCACCGCTACCGCGACCGTATCGACGTGTTTGCGCAAGCCCTGGAAGGCGGCAAGGCGCTGAGCGGCGTCAACCTGGAAATCCATGACGAAAAGGGCAAGCTGCTGGCCCAGGCCACCACCGATGGCAAGGGGCATGCCCAGCTGCCGATCACGCCCAAGGCCGATACCCTGATCGCCACCCAGGGCGTGCATACCACGCTGCTGCGCCTGAACACCGCAGCACTGGACCTGGCCGAATTCGACATCACCGGGCCTCAGGCCAACCCGATGCAGTTCTTCATCTTCGGCCCGCGTGACCTGTACCGCCCGGGTGAGACGGTGCTGCTCAACGGCCTGCTGCGCGACCAGGACGGCAAGCCGGTCAAAGCCCAGCCGGTGAGCGTGGAAGTGCGTCGCCCGGATGAACAGGTGAGCCGCAAGTTTGTCTGGGAAGCCGACAGCAATGGCTTGTACCAATACCAGTTGCAACTGGCCACCGAGGCCCCGACTGGCCGTTGGCAACTGCTGCTCGACCTGGGTGGCGGGCGCAAGCAGGTCTATGAATTCCTCGTTGAAGACTTCCTGCCCGAGCGCCTGGCGCTGGAGCTCAAGGGCAGCAGCACACCGCTTTCGCCGGATGAAGATGCGCGTATCCAGGTCAATGGCCGTTACCTCTATGGCGCGCCGGCCGCCGGCAACCGCCTGAGCGGTCAGGCCTATGTACGCCCGCTGCGCGAGGCAGTACCGGCGTTGCCTGGCTACCAGTTCGGCTCGGTCACCGAAACCGATCTGAACCAGGACCTGGAACTGGACGAAGTCACCCTTGACCAGGCCGGCAAGGCGGTGGTCGATATCGAAAGCCGTTGGGCCGAAGCCCGCTCTCCGCTGCAACTGACCGTGCAGGCCAGCCTGCAGGAGTCGGGTGGCCGGCCGATCACCCGGCGCCTGGAGCAGCCTATCTGGCCGGCTGAGCGCCTGCCGGGCCTGCGAGGCCTGTTCGAAGGTGAGGAGACCGATAGCGACGGGCCCGTGGAATTCGAATTCCTGGTGGCCGACCGCGACGGTAACAAACTGGCGGCCGACGCGCTTAAGGTGCGCCTTGTTCGCGAACGCCGCGATTACTACTGGAATTACTCGCAAAGCGACGGCTGGAGCTACGCCTACAACGAGAAGTTCCTGACCCAAAACGAAGAGACGATCAGCGTCAAGGCAGGTTCCACCGCCAAACTCAGCTTCCAGGTTGAGTGGGGCCCGTACCGCGTCGAGGTCGAAGACCCGCAGACCGGTCTGGTGTCCAGTGAGCGCTTCTGGGCCGGCTACCGTGCCCAGGACAACGCTGAGGGCGGCGCGGTGCGGCCGGACCAGGTCAAGCTGGCGCTGGACAAACCCTCCTACACCGATGGCGCTACCGCCAAGGTCACCGTCACCCCGCCCGCTGCGGGCAGCGGCTACCTGATGATCGAGTCCAGCGATGGCCCGCTGTGGTGGCAGGAGATCGATGTGCCCGCCGAGGGCAAGACCTTTGACGTGCAACTGGACAAGGCCTGGGCCCGTCACGACCTGTACATCAGCGCGCTGGTTATCCGCCCTGGTGAGCGCAAGGCCAATGCCACGCCCAAGCGCGCCGTGGGCGTGCTGCACCTGCCGCTGGACCGCGCCGAGCGCAAGCTTGCGCTGAGCCTGCAGGCGCCGGAAAAAATGCGCCCGAAACAGCCTTTGACAGTGAAGGTAAAGGCCGCCAACGCCGATGGCAGTGTGCCCAAGCAGGTGCATGTGTTGTTGTCGGCGGTGGACGTGGGCATCCTCAACATCACCGATTTCAAAACCCCCGACCCGTTCGCCAGCCTGTTCGGGCGCAAGGCCTATGGTGCCGATCAACTGGACATCTACGGCCAGTTGATAGAGGCCGGCCAAGGCCGCCTGGCCAGCCTGGCGTTCGGTGGTGACGCAGCGATGGCCAAGGGGGGCAAGCGACCCAACACTACGGTAACCATCGTCGCCCAGCAGAGCCTGCCGGTGACGCTGGACGACAAGGGTGAGGGCCAGGCCACGGTCGACATCCCTGACTTCAACGGCGAATTGCGGCTGATGGCGCAGGCCTGGACCGAAGAGCACTTCGGCATGGCCGAAGGCAAGACCGTGGTCGCCGCGCCGTTGATTGCCGAGCTTTCGGCCCCGCGCTTCCTGGCCGGTGGCGACCGTACCAGCCTGGCACTGGACCTGGCCAACCTGTCCGGCCGCGCCCAACAACTGAGCGTTGAAATCACCACGGATGGGCAACTGAGCCTGGCGGCCAATGCCGTGCAGAGCGTTAACCTGGCCGAAGGGCAGCGCTCGACGCTGATGATTCCGGTGCAGGCCCAGGGGGGGCTGGGGCAGGGCAAGGTGCATGTCCGGGTGACGGGCCTGCAACTGCCGAACGAGCCGGTCAATGCGTTCGAACGTGAGTGGACGCTGGGCGTGCGCCCGGCCTACCCGGCAATGCTCAAGCACTACCGTGTGGCCTTGAAGGACCAGCCGTGGACTCTGCCCGAAGCAGACCTGGCCGCCTTCGAACCCGCTGGCCTGGAAGCCAGCCTGGCCTTGTCGAGCCGGCCGCCGCTGAACCTTGCCGAGCAGATCCGCGCGCTGCAAGCCTACCCCTACGGCTGCCTCGAACAGACCACCAGCGGCCTGTACCCTTCGCTGTACGCCGATGCCGACAGCCTCAAGCGCCTTGGCATCAAGGGCGAGCCGGCGGATGTGCGCAAACGCAAGATCGAAATGGGCGTCGAGCACCTGCTGGGGATGCAGCGCTACAACGGCAGCTTTGGCCTGTGGAGTTCGGACAGCGAGGAAGAGTACTGGCTGACCGCCTATGTGACTGACTTCCTGCTGCGTGCCCGTGACCAAGGGTATGGCGTACCCGCCGAGGCATTGAAGAAGGCCAGTGAGCGCCTGCTGCGTTACCTGCAGGAACGCAACCTGATCGAAGTCGACTACAGCGAGAATGCCGACCACACGCGCTTTGCGGTGCAGGCCTACGCGGCGCTGGTGCTGTCGCGCAGCCAGCAGGCGCCGTTGGGTGCCCTGCGCGGGCTGTTCGAACGTCGCGCCGATGCCCGCTCCGGTCTGCCGCTGGTACAACTGGCAGTGGCGCTGGACAAAATGGGCGACAAACCGCGTGCCGAGCAAGCCTTGCAGGCGGGCCTGGGCATCAGCCGTGGCAAAGGCTGGCTGGCCGATTATGGCAGCGCCCTGCGTGACCAGGCACTGATCCTGGCGCTGCTGCAGGAAAGCAACCTGGCCAGCAGCCAGGTCGATCAGCGCCTGTTCGCCTTGTCCGATGAACTGGCGGCCAACCGTTGGTTGTCGACCCAAGAGCGCAATGCACTGTTCCTCGCTGGCCGTGGCCTGCTTGGCAAGCCGGAAGGCCAGTGGCAGGCACGCCTGGACAGCGCGGGTGAAGTGCGCGAGTTGAACAATGCCGAGGCCGGTATGAAGCTGGAGGGCCCGTTACTGGCCTCGCCTCTGAGCGTGCAGAATGAAGGCAACGAGACGCTGTACCAGCAGCTGACCTTGTCCGGCTACCCGCGACAGGCACCTGCTGCTGGCGGCAACGGCCTGCAGATTCACAGAGAGTACCTGGGCATGAATGGCCAGCCGCTGGACTTGCACAACCTGCGCAGTGGCGACCTTGTGCTGGTGCACCTGGCGCTCAAAGCTGAGGACCGCGTGCCGGATGCGTTGGTGGTGGACCTGCTGCCGGCCGGCCTGGAGCTGGAAAACCAGAACCTGGCTCAAAGCGCCGCCAGCCTGGACAACGCCAGCAGTGCAGTGAAGGCGTGGCGCGAGTCGATGCAGAACGCCAGCGTGGTGCATCAGGAGTACCGTGATGACCGTTATGTTGCCGCGCTCAAGCTTGACGGCTATGGCACCACCCACCTGCTGTACCTGGCGCGAGCAGTGACCCCGGGCACCTACCGCGTGCCGCCGCCGCAGGTCGAGTCGATGTATCGGCCGAACCTGCAGGCCGTGGGCGATGGGCAAGGGGAGATGACGGTGAAAGCCCGCTAGAGACCCGCTCTACGCGGAAAGTGTGGGAGCGGCCTTGCGTCGTGATAGGGCCGCAAAGCGGCCCCGACAATTCAAGCGGCGAAGCTGAAAGTCTGGGGCTGCTGTGCAGCCCTGTCGCGACGCAAGGCCGCTCCCACAAAGACCGCGCAGATCAGTGGATCACCCAGCTCATCACCCACAGCCCCAGCACCAGCCAGATGATTCCGAGGATGATCGAGGCGCGCATGAATGCGCGGATTGCCGAGTACAGCAGCATCAGGCCGATGATCAGGGCCAGGATGCTCAGCAGCGAAGTGTCCATGCCCAAGGTGCGCGACAGGCCATCGATGAAGTTGCCACCGGCATTGGCCAGCAGGTTGAACAACCCGCTCAATGCGTCGACGATGAAGCGGATCAACGACCCCAGTGCCTGGCCCAGCCACTCGAAAAAACCTTCTACATGCATAGTTGCTTCCTGATGAAAAAATCGGCGAGGTTGTCGTCCCAAAGCCTTTGGCCATTACCTGGCGAGGTCGGTTCCCGATGCCAAGCTTAGCGCGACCACGGTGCCGTGCGGGCAGGTTGTTGCGTGCCACGCTGATCAGTCTGCTGGTGCTCGGCAGCCTGTTCTGGCTGGCTGATCGTATCTGGCCGCTGCCGCTGCCGGGTGATGACCTGGCCCGGGTAGTGCTGGCCGAAGACGGCACGCCCTTGTGGCGCTTTGCCGATGCTGATGGCGTGTGGCGCTACCCCGTCAGCCCTGAAGAGGTTTCGCCGCTTTACCTGCAGGCTTTGCTGACTTATGAGGACCGTTGGTTCTACAACCACCCAGGGGTCAACCCCCTGGCATTGGTCCGCGCGGCCTGGCTGAACCTGCGCGGCGGGCGTGTTGTGTCGGGCGGCAGCACATTGTCGATGCAGGTGGCACGCCTGCTCGACCCGCACGACCGTACCCTGGTCGGCAAACTGCGCCAGCTATGGCGCACCTTGCAGCTGGAATGGCACTTGTCCAAGCGCGACATCCTGCAGATCTACCTGAACCGCGCACCTTTCGGCGGCACGCTTCAGGGCGTGGCGGCAGCCAGCTGGGCGTACCTGGGCAAGTCGCCCCTGCACCTGACACCTGCCGAAGCGGCACTGCTGGCCGTGTTGCCCCAGGCACCCAGCCGGCTGCGCCCGGACCGCCACCCCGAGCGTGCCCAGCGTGCCCGGGACAAGGTGCTGCAGCGCCTGGCTGAGTACCAGGTATGGCCGGCCCAGCAAATTCGCGAGGCGGCCGAGGAGCCGCTGGTGTTGGCGCCACGCCAGGAGCCGGCCCTGGCGCCATTGTTGGCCCGGCGCCTGAACAGCGCTGACAGCCCGCCGCTGATCCGTACCACGCTTGACGCTGCGCTTCAGCGGCGCCTCGAAGACTTGCTGCTGGGCTGGCGCGCACGGCTGCCGGAGCGTACCTCGGCCGCCATTCTGGTGGTCGAAGCGCAGAGCATGGCGGTGCGCGCGTACCTGGGCTCGATAGATTTGTCTGATGAGCGCCGCTTTGGCCATGTCGACATGGTGCGCTCGTTACGTTCGCCCGGCTCCACCCTCAAGCCGTTTCTTTACGGCATGGCGCTGGACGATGGCCTGATCCATTCCGAATCGCTGTTGCAGGATGTTCCACGACGCTATGGCGACTATCGCCCTGGCAACTTCTCCATGGGGTTCAGCGGGCCGGTGTCGGCCAGCTCGGCGCTGGCCCTGTCGCTCAACCTGCCCGCCGTGCAATTGCTGGAGGCCTACGGCCCGAAACGCTTTGCCGCACAACTGCGCATGGCGGGCATGCCGTTGATACTGCCACCCCTTGCCGAGCCCAACCTGTCGTTGATCCTGGGCGGTGCCGGCAGCCGGCTGGAGGACCTGGTCGGCGGCTACGCGGCGCTGGCGCGGGGTGGCAACAGTGCGCAGGTGCGCTTGCAGCCACAGGCCCCCTTGGTGGAGCACCGGTTGCTGTCACCGGGGGCGGCGTGGATCATCCGGCGTATCCTCAGTGGCCAGGCGCGCCCGGACCGCGACCCGCACGCCGAACTGGTGCAGCGCCCGCTACTGGCATGGAAAACCGGCACCAGCTACGGCTTTCGCGATGCCTGGTCGATTGGCGTGGGGCCGCGTTACCTGATCGGCGTATGGATTGGCCGCCCCGACGGTACACCGGTGCCTGGGCAGTTCGGCCTGGCCTCGGCGGCGCCGCTGATGTTGCAGGTGCACGATCTGTTGAGCAATCGCGACAGCCAACGCGGCATCAGCGTCCCGGTAGCGCCGGTACCTGCGAATATCGGCGTTGCGGCGATCTGTTGGCCGCTGGGCCAGCCGATGAGCAAGCAGGACACCAACTGTCGGCGTCAGCGCTTTGCATGGACCCTGGACGGCACCACGCCACCCACCTTGCAGGCAGCCGACCAGCCGCTGGGCCTGGGCTTGCGCGAAAAAGTGTGGGTCAACGAGCAGGGCTTGCGGGTCGATGGTAGCTGCCCGGGCGCCAAGGCGCGTGACATCGCCCTGTGGCCGGCACCGCTGGAGCCTTGGCTCCCCCGTGTCGAGCGGCGCATGGCACGTTTGCCGGCCATCGACCCGGCCTGCCCGCCGCAGGCGCCGGCCAGTGCACCACCGCTGTCGATTGTCGGCGTGCGCCCAGGCGACAATCTGCGCCGCCCGGCCACCAGCACTGAGCCGTTGCAATTGCAGGTCTCTGCCTTGGGGGGTGGTGGACGGCGCTGGTGGTTCCTCAACGGCCAGCCGTTGGGTGAAACCCAGGGGCAGGACAGCCTGTTGCTGCGTTTGCCACAGGTCGGGCAGGCCGAACTCAGCGCGTTGGACGAAAGCGGTCAGACGGCGCGGGTGGCGTTCCAGGTCAGTGAGTAGGTGTTCGACGACAGCCGGGCCAGCACCTACGCTTGCAAGTGACGGGTGTGACCGGCTGGTGCCCCGCAACCCATGGGAACATGGAGTGCCCTATGCGTCCTCTGGTCGTGCCCCTGATGTTGCTGCTTTGGGCACTTGCTGCCCACGCCGACCCGTTGCCGGGGTTTCTCGACAGCCATGAGTACGAGCGGCGTCTGCCCAGCGCCAACCTGCCGATGACGGACTACTCCCCTGTGAACCCCCGCATACGGCTGGCCGGGGCGGCTATCGACAACCCCGACTGGGCCCCGGCCAACACCCGGCTGGTACTGCATAAAGTGCGCTTCGAGGGCGGCACGGTGTTTCCCCTGGGCGACCTGCGCGAACACTATCAGCCGCTGATCGGGCGCGAAACCACGTTGGGTGAATTGCAGCAATACACCCAGCGCCTGACCCAACGCTACCGGCAGGAGGGCTACTTGCTGTCGTATGCCTACCTGCCTCCTCAGGATGTGGCCGATGGCAGGGTCAACGTGGTGCTGGTCGAAGGTTACGTCCGTGATTACCGCGTGGACGGCGATATTGGGCCGGCCAGCGAGTATTTGCAGCAGCTGCTGGCGCGCATTGAGGCCGAGCGCCCACTGACCCGCGAAACGCTGGAGCGCTATCTGGGCCTGGCTACGCGCATGCCAGGGGTTGTGGTAGAGGCCGAACTGGCAATGGCGCGGGCTGCCGATGGTGTCGCCCAGTTGACCGTGCATGCACGGCGCAAGCCGCTCAGCGCCGCTGTGAGCGTGGCCGACTCCAGCCGTGATGCTGCACAGGCCCTGATCACCGTAGCCAGCAATGCCCAGACCCGCCATGGCGAACGCGTCACGGCCAGCTGGCTGTTGCCCCCTGGCAATGACCGGGTCTACTACCAGCGTCTCGATTACAGCCAGTACCTGGACGCCGCCGGTAGCCAACTGCTGCTGTCGGCGTCGCGCTACCGCAGCGAGCCCGCCACGCGCATACGTTTGGACGATGGCCGCGATATCACCCGCGAGCAGGACAGTGAGCGCTATGCGATCGGCCTGCGTCAGCCGGTGCTTGTCAGGCCGAATGAGTGGCTGGCGGTGCAGGGCCACGTGTACTCGGTCAGTGAGCATGATGAAGACCGGATGGCCGAACAGCCACCGTCTCGCAAGTACGACACTTATGTGCGGGCGCTGTCATTCGAAGGTGACTGGCGCAAGGTGGAGCGGGGGCGTTTGCGTATCGTCAGTGCCGGGGTCCATCAGGGGCTGGACTACCTGGGGGCACGCAGCGATGCTGACTACGATCTCGACTTCCTGCGCTTGCGGCTTTCCGGTTTGCAGAGCGACACCCTGTTGGAAAACGTGCAGGGGGTGGTGTCCGGGGCGTTGTACTGGAGTGATGATCGATTGCCCGACAGCGAGCGTGCGGGGTTTGGCGGGCAGCATTTCGGGCGCGGTTACCCGCGCGATCAGGCGGACGGTGACAAGGGCTGGGGTGTGGCTTACGAGGTCAACTACAGCGTGCGCAGTAGCTGGCTTGCGCGGGTTCAGCCCTATGCGGTGGTGGATACCGCTCAGGCCTGGCATAACCGGGGACCGGTGGAGGACGCCCATCTGGCTTCGGTGGCGCTGGGCGTGCGGTTAGGGGGTGGGCATATGTTCAATGTGGCGCTGGAAGTGGCCAAGCCGTTGGCGGATGTGGCGCTGGATAGCCTGGACCGTCGGCCTCGGTTGTCGTTGAACCTGGCGATCCAGTTGTAGCAGGCAACTATGGGCTTGCAGGAGCAGCCTTTCGCAGCGCAAGGCCGCTCCAGAATGGTGTGCCGAGCCTTCACTCAATGGGTCGTGAACCGCTGGTGCACGGGCGACGAGCTGGGGGTCAGCGCCAGAGCCAGTTGGGTGCGGTTGTGCATATGCGTCAAACGCAAAACCTGAGACACATAGAGCTTCACGGTGTTTTCGGTAATGCCCAGTTCACAGGCGATCTGGTAATTGGTCTTGCCCTTGCTAACCAGGCGCGCCACTTCCAGTTGGCGTGGTGACAGTTTCTCGAACGCTGCTGGCAGCTCGCTTTCGCTTTCTTCTGCATCACTGGCACGCCGGTGGGTGCCTTGGCCACGGGCTTTTTCCAGGTCCTGATACAGTTCGTCCACCGACTCGGCCAGTTCCTGCAAGCGCTGGTTCAGCCCACCCAGATCACGGAGGTTGCGCTGGCGCTCCAGCAAAGCCGCTTCTTGCCGACGGACGCCTGCCAGCAGTTCATCAAGGTCCATCGGCTTCTGGTAGTAATCGGCAAAACCTTCGCGTATCGCCCGGATCAAGTCCTGTTTCTCGGCACGCCCTGTCAACATGATGGCTTCGAACGTGCGCTGGCTGCCGTTGATTTCCTTCAAGGCGCGCACCAACTCGATGCCATCCCGATCGGGCATGTGCAGGTCACAGATGAGCAAGCCGATGGTCGGGTCCGCCACATAGTGCTCGATGGCTTCGTCGGTTGAGAGGGCTGTAACGCAGGCATAGCCCTTGGTTTGAAGGAATTCACTCAGCTGTTCGACAATGACCGGTTGGTCATCAACCACCAACACCTTTACTTCACTCACTGATCTGGACACGATCAACTCCCTGTTCTTATACGGCCCTGCTCCCGTGCCAGACGCTCTGGCAGCTTAAAAGTAGTCGCACTCAGCGAATATGTACAAGGTCTGTACAAGTCATCGGACCACTGGAAGGGTTATTGGATCCATACGGCCGCTAGAAGAAAACCTGATAACACATAGGGGACGAACGCCTGCTTGTCGCCCATTTCTTCGGTCAGGGCCTGCAAACGCTTCTTGACCTTGGGGTTGAGCAGCGTCCACAGGCGGCGGCGGGTCAGTAGCCAGACCAGTACAGTGACACCCGCGCCAATGAAGGTGCCGAGCACATATTGCGGGCTGGTGGCCAAGGCCAGGGCGCCCATGAGCTTGACGTCGTCGGCGCCGAAGCGGCCGAGCATGTAGCCTGGCAGGGTCAGCAGCATGACGATGGCCAGCGCCCAACCGGCCTCGCTGGCTTCGGCGCCTATCCAGCTGTGACCGGTGCTGAACAGCCAGGCCAGGGCGCAGCCAGCCGCCCCCAGGGTCAACACGTTGGAGATCTGGCGTTGACGCACATCCTGTTCGGAGCACAAGGCAAGCCACAGCAGGAGAACAATGCTTTGCATTGGCAGGTCGCCTTTCCCAAATGTTGAACACTTCTACCCGGTCAGTCAGGTTTCCTTAAATGAAGATAGACGGGAACGTGCGGGGGAGTGCGGTTGGCATCGGAAAAAAGGCGTGCGTGGAATGGATTTTGTCGTAGTTGACACAGGCCAGGTCGGTGACGCAGTCGTACTCGGAATCGCCATCTATGTAGGCGTGCGTTCACCCGCGAACATCCGCAAAGCCGGTGCCATGCACCGGGTCAATTGCTTCGCGGGTAAACCCGCTCCCGCAGGGCCACGGTGCATGCAAAGCCGCGGTCCAACGCTATTTTTTGCTGCCCGGTGGGTAGTTGCCCAGCACCTTGGCCACGGTGTTGCGGATTGCGCTGTTACGTTCTTCCGGGCTTGGCGGGTAGTTGTTCATGATCTGCTCGGCACTGCCGCGCCATACCAGCTTGCCGTCACGCCCATCGAACATGTCGACCTGGATGGTGGCGACCTTGTAGTCGACACTGCGGGTTTCGTTGTACATCGGGCCACCCCAGTAGCCGCCCCAGTAGCCACCCCAGCCACCGCCGTAGTTGGTGGTGATCTGTTGTTGGCGCTGCTCCACGATCAGGTATGTGCGTACTGCCAGGTCGGGCCGCGCTCCGCCTTGTACCGGACGCAGGCCGCGCTGGTCGAGTTGGTCTGCCACCGCCTGGCGAATGCGCTGCTCGGTGAGGTCGCTCTTGATCCGCGGGTCATCCGGGCGGTACTGCAGGCCTGGCTCCTGCCATGCCCAGCTGCGGTAGGCGGCAAAATCGCGGCTGGCATCGAAATCCTGCTGGACGTTATTGCTCGAGCAGGCAGCGAGCACTAACGCGAATGACAGTAGAACGAGACGGCGCAACATGATGGTTCTCCGTTAGCTATTAACTGGGAGGATAGCCGCTGAGTGCCTTGTGCACAGAATCGCGCAAGGCACTTTCGCGTTCGCGGGGCGAGTCCTTGTTGCTGCTGCTTTCGGCGCTGGCGCTCCAGACCGGCTGGCCGCTGCGGGCGTCGTACAGGTCGATGCGCACCACCAGGACTTCGACCTCGTAGGTGCGCACGATGGGTACGCTGGCATAGCCTCCATAACCGTGGCGGTAGCCGCCATAGCCGACCCCCCCATAGGGATACGGCCCGTAGTAGGGGTCGTAGGTGTCGTAGTCACGCACTTGGCGCAAGCGTTTTTCCAGGCGCATATCGGCGCTCACCAGCAAGTCGCCAGGGCCTGTGCGAGCGGGGCGCAGGCCATGCTGGTCGAGCGCACCGCTGACGGCATCGGCCAGTTGCGCCGGGTCGGCATCGACAGCGCCGCTGGGCAACTGGCCGTTGCGCCAGCTCCAGCTGCGGTAGTGCCCATAATCACGAGCGGGCGCAGGGTATGCACTGGCGTCGAAGGTGGTGGCCGCCTGGGCAGGGGCTGGTGGTAACGGGCGGCTGCTGGCCACATAAGGGTTGCTGCCCTGGCAGCCAGCCAGGGCAATGGGCAGCAGGGCCAGGCACAACAGACGGTACGGCATGTGTTCCTCCTGGCGCGGCGGATTAGCGGGGGCGGCAAACCCAGTGCAGGTAGCGGCCAAGCCCGGCGAAGGTGGGGTGGCGACGGTGGGCCAGTTCCATTTCCAACAGGTCGAGCAGCTCGGCCTTGCCCTGGAATTCCTTGGGCATATAGTCGTGAAACACCCGCACGCCGCTTTCGCTTTCAACCTGCCACATAGGCTCAAGTTGCGCCTTGAGTTCGCGTGGATCAAGCGGTTTCTGTGGGGTCAGGCTCTGCTTTTCACCCTCCAGCCGGTTGCTGCGCAACTTGCGGAAATGGCCCTTGAGCAGGTTGCGATAGACCAGTGCGTCGCGATTGTAGAAGGCCAGCGATAACCAACCGCCGGGGGCCGTGAGCTGGTGCAGCACCGGCAGGATGCTCTCGGGTTCGGCCAGCCATTCGAGCACGGCGTGGCAGAGCACCAGGTCGTAGCGCTCGGTCAGCTGGCCGAGCAGGTCTTGCCAGGGCGCCTGGATGAAGGTCGCGGTCTGGCCGGCCTCGGCAAAGCGCGCCCTGGCGCCGTCGAGCATGGGCGCCGCAGGTTCGGCCAGGGTCAGCTGGTGGCCGCGCTCGGCCAGCCACAAGGCCATGTGGCCCAACCCGGCGCCGATGTCGAGGATGCGTAGCGGGCGGTCGGGTAGCGCTTCGGCCAGGTCGGCCTGCAGCACGGCCAGGCGGATCGCACCCTTGGCGCCGCCATAGATCTTTTCGGCAAAGCGGGTGGCCAGCTCATCGAAATGACGGTCGTTCATCGGGCGAAGCGCCTCTCGCTGTCGGCCAGCTTGGCACGCACCACTTGGTCCATGTCCAGACCCAGTTCGCTGCACAGCAGCAACAGGTAGAGCACCACGTCACCGATTTCCTGGCCGGCGTGGGCCAGTTTGTCGGCAGGCAGCTGGCGCGATTCGTCCTCGCTCAGCCACTGGAAGATTTCTACCAGTTCGGCCATTTCGACGCTGGCGGCCATGGCCAGGTTCTTCGGGCTGTGGAAGCCGCGCCAGTCGTTGGTGTCGCGGATCTGATGCAGGCGTTGGGTGAGTTCTTGCAGGTTCATCGGGGGTCTCCTATTGCTGCATAGCTTCTGCCCAGGCCCGATGCAAAGCAAGCGTATACCGCCAGGAAAGGCCCGGCCCTAAAGGCACTCCCAACGGCCGACCATATGCAGCACGTCCCCGTGCCCGTCCAGGCGCAGTTGGCCCGAAGGGCCCGCTTCACTGGCACTGAGCACCACCTCTGAAGGCAACCTGACCGGCTTGCGGAAGTCCACCTCAAAGGCAAAGCCACTGTGCGGCAAGTGCCCGCGCAGCGCGGCCAAGGCCATGGCCTTGGTCCACATGCCATGGGCAATGGCCGTTGGAAAGCCGAACAACCGCGCACTGACAGCACTGAGGTGGATAGGGTTGTAATCCCCGCACACCTTGGCATAACGCCGGCCGATATCACTGTCGGCATACCAGCGGGTGGCCTCGGGCAATGAATCAGGCGCCGTGTCGGCGGGCTCACTTGCCTCGCCTTCCAGGGCCAAGCCACGCACCAACATGCGGCTGGTCTCGCGCCAGAGCACGCCGATGCCATCTTCAGCCTCGGTGACCAGGTCGAAGGTGCCACCTTTGGCATGGCGCTGCAGGTTGTGCGCGTACACCGCAAAACGCAGCCCTTCGACAGCACCCAGGGGGCGCAGCACTTCGATGCGGTTGTGCAGGTGTACCAGGCCAAGCAGCGGGAAGGGGAAATCATCGGCAGTCATCAACTGCAATTGCAGGGCAAACGCCATCACATGTGGATAAGTCCCCGGCAGGCGGCCATCATCGGGAAAGTGGCAAAGCCTTCGATACGCCCCCAGGTTGCCCGGCTGAACCCGAATGAAACAGCGCAGGCCATCGTCCGGCAGCCGGTCGCCGCTGATGGAGCGTTTGCTGGCTGCGCGCAGGTACAGGCTGGCGCGGGCGGCCGGGTTGTGCAGGTCGTGCCATTGTCGGCTCATGTTCAAGCCCCCATCAGTGCCTGGCCGCACACCCGCAGTACCTGGCCGTTGACCGACCCGGAGCCTGGCTGGCTGAGCCACGCAATGGCTTCGGCGACATCCTGCGGGCGCCCACCCTGGCCCAGCGAACTCAAGCGCCGGCCCGCCTCGCGCAGGCCCATGGGCATGGCTGCAGTCATGTGGGTTTCGATGAAACCGGGGGCGATGGCGTTGATGCTGCCACCGCGCTCGGCGAGCCGTGGCGCCCAGGCCTGGGCCAGGCCGATCAGCCCGGCCTTGCTCGCGGCATAGTTGGCCTGCCCGCGGTTGCCGGCAATGCCGCTGACCGAGGCCAGCAGGGTGATGCGCGCGTTTTCCCCCAGCGCGCCGTTGTCATACAACGCCTGGGTGAGCACTTGCGGTGCCTTGAGGTTCACGGCCAGCACGGCGTCCCAGTATTCCGGCGTCATGTTGGCCAGTGTCTTGTCGCGGGTGATACCGGCGTTGTGCACCACGATATCGATGCCGTCGGGCAGGGCCGCGAGCAGTTGCGTTGCCGCATCGCTAGCGCATATATCCAGTGGCAGTGCCTTGCCGCCGAGGCGTGCAGCGAGGGCGTCGAGGTCCTGACTGGCCTGCGGTACATCCAGCAGCAGTACATCGGCGCCGTCCCGTGCCAAGGTTTCCGCAATGGCGGCGCCGATACCGCGCGCAGCCCCCGTGACCAGCGCACGGCGGCCGCCGAGTGGGCGGGTCCAGTCCTCCACCTGGCTGGTGCAGGCTTGCAGGCGCAGTACCTGGCCAGAGATGAAGGCACTCTTCGGCGAGAGGAAGAAGCGCAGGGCGCCTTCCAGCTGATCTTCGGCACCGGGGGTGACATACAACAGCTGGGCAGTGGCGCCGTTGCGCAGTTCCTTGGCCAGTGAGCGGCTAAAGCCCTCAAGGGCACGCTGTGCAACGCTGGCCAGTGGGTCGTCGAGGCCTTCCGGTGCACGGCCCAGCACCAGGACATGGGCGCATGGGGCCAGACTGCGTAGCAGCGGCTGGAAAAATTCACGCAACTGCTTCAGTGCATCGCTGTCGGACAAGTGACTGGCATCGAATACCACGGCCTTGATTTTCGGCCCCAGGCCGGCCACCCAGGCTTCAGCCTGCAGGTTGTCGGCATTGAAGCTGTATACCTCGTCAGTGAGGCGCGGGGCGATGGCTTCGACCTGCTTCGCCAGTGGCCCGCCACCCAGTACCAGGGCACCTTCCACCGGCCGCAGGCGGCCAGCCTGCCAGCGCTCCAGTGGCGCCGGGCGTGGCAGGCCAAGGGCATCCACGAGGCGGCGGCCGAGATTGGAGTTGGCAAAACCGAGGTAGCGATCGCTCATGAGGGGTCTCCCGAAAGGCAAGCTTGAAAGTGTGGACCAACTTTGCGGCAGGGTCGTTCGAATGCGGTAAAAACACCTAGGCTGTACCGAACAAATTGTTTCAGGAGGAACACGCGCATGCGTTCAACTCGCCGGGTCGCGATCCTGGGCGGCAACCGGATCCCTTTCGCCCGCTCCAATGGCGCCTACGCTACGGCCAGCAACCAGGCGATGCTCACGGCCGCGCTTGAAGGCTTGATCGAACGCTATCGCCTGCACGGGCTGCGGTTGGGCGAGGTGGTGGCCGGTGCCGTGCTCAAGCACTCGCGCGACATGAACCTGACCCGCGAGTGCGTGTTGGGTTCGCGCCTGTCACCGCAGACCCCGGCCTATGACATCCAGCAGGCCTGCGGTACCGGGCTGGAGGCTGCACTGCTGGTGGCCAACAAGATTGCCCTGGGGCAGATCGACTGCGGTATTGCAGGCGGTGTCGACAGCACCTCCGATGCGCCGATCGCCGTCAACGAAGGCTTGCGCCATATATTGCTGCAGGCCAACCGTGGCAAAAGCCTTGGCGAACGGTTAAAGCCCTTCCTCAAGCTGCGGCCTCATCACCTGAAACCCGAGCTGCCACGCAATAGCGAGCCGCGTACGGGGTTGTCGATGGGCGAGCATTGCGAGCGCATGGCCCACACCTGGCGCGTTGGCCGCGCCGAGCAGGACGAATTGGCGCTGCTTAGCCACCAGAAGCTGGCCGCTGCCTATGCCGAGGGTTGGCAGGACGACCTGTTGACGCCGTTTCTTTCGCTGGCGCGGGACAACAACCTGCGCCCCGACCTGAGCCTTGAGCAGTTGGCCAGGCTCAAACCAGCCTTTGACCGCAGCGGGCAGGGCATGTTGACGGCGGGTAATTCCACGCCGTTGACCGATGGTGCTTCGCTGGTGCTGTTGGGCAGCGAAGCGTGGGCGCAGCAGCAGGGGTTGCAGGTGCTTGCCTATCTGGTCGATGGCGAAACTGCTGCGGTGGATTTTGTCACGGGGCGCGAAGGGTTGTTGATGGCGCCGGTGTATGCCGTGCCACGCTTGCTGGCACGCAATGGCCTGACGCTGCAGGACTTTGACTACTACGAAATCCACGAAGCCTTTGCTGCCCAGGTGCTGTGCACGCTCAAGGCCTGGGAAGATGCCGATTACTGCCGTGAGCAGTTGGGCCTGGAGGCGCCGCTGGGCGCGATCGACCGCAGCAAACTCAATGTCAAGGGCAGTTCGCTGGCGGCCGGGCACCCGTTTGCGGCAACCGGTGGGCGGATATTGGCCCACCTGGCCAAGCTGCTGGCGACGGCGGGTAAGGGGCGCGGGCTGATTTCGATCTGTGCGGCAGGCGGGCAGGGAGTGACCGTTATCGTCGAGCGCTGAAGCACCTCCAGGGTAACTGCAGAGGCGGTGAGTGCCTCGATCATGATCCAGCTGTTAGGCTTGTCTGGTCAGAACTACAAGAAAATACCATGCCGATCATCGGACACCCCCGCGCTATCCCCGCGCTGGAACACCTGCCCAGACCGCTCTACGCCCGTGCCGAAAGCCTTGGCGCCGGTTCGTGGACTACCCGCCACCAGCACGACTGGGTGCAGTTCTCCTACGCCATCAGCGGTGTACTCGGCGTGTACACACGCGACGGCAGTTACTTCGCCCCACCGCAGTGGGGGGTGTGGATCCCTGCCGATGCCGAGCATGAAGTGGTCACCTCGATGCAAGCCGAGATGCGCAGCCTGTATGTGCGCCGTGATGCCTGCCCATGGGCGCCGGAACAATGCCGAGTGCTGGAAGTCACGCCGCTGGCGCGCGAGCTGATCAAGCAGTTCTGCCTGTTCCCGGCAGATTACCCAGAGGACGACAGCGCCGAATCGCGTCTGGTGGCAGTGCTGCTCGATCAGTTGCGCACCTTGCCGGAAGTCGGTTTTTCGCTGCCGTTGCCCCGCCACCCTGGTTTGCTGGCGCTGTGCAATGGCTTGATCGCTGCACCAGATCAGCCGCAGACCTTGCAGCAATGGGCGCGGGAGCTGGGGTGTTCGGAGAAGACGCTGATGCGGCTGTTTCAACGGGAGACCGGCTTGAGCTTTCGTAATTGGCGCCAGCGCATGCGGCTGTTGTCTTCGCTGGCGTTGTTGGAGGCGGGGGAGAATGTGACTGAGGCGGCGCTGGGGTGTGGGTATGACTCCACGTCGGCCTACATTGCGGCGTTCAAGCAGCTGTTTGGCGCGACACCGGGGGAATTGAAGCTCTGATTTTCGGTTGCCTGAGCCGGGCCTTTCGCGGGTTATCCGCGAAAGGGCCGGCACAGGCCATACGTCAGGTGCGGAACCTGCGCACCAGCGTATCCAGCTCATTGGACAGCCCGGCCAGGCTCTCGGAGTCCTGGCGCGCCGCCTGGGCCAGCTCGGCCACCAACTGCGCATCCCCGTGAATCTGGCTGATGTGCCTGTTGATGTCCTCAGCCACCTGATGCTGTTCTTCGGCTGCCGTGGCGATCTGGGTGTTCATGTCGCGGATCACATCCACCGACTCACGGATCTGCCCGAAGCTGTCGCGGGCCAGACCAATGCGGCTCACCGACTGCTGCGACACTTCCAGGCTGGCGTGCATCTGCTCGGCCACTTCGGCGGTACGGCTGGCCAGGTTGCCCAGCAAACCGTCGATTTCAGCGGTGGAGTCGGCAGTACGCTTGGCCAGCGCCCGTACTTCGTCGGCCACCACGGCAAAGCCGCGGCCCTGCTCACCGGCACGGGCCGCTTCGATGGCGGCGTTCAGGGCCAGCAGGTTGGTTTGTTCGGCAATCGAACGGATGGTGCCGAGGATCGACTGAATGGCGTTGCTGTCACGCTCCAGTTGCTGGATCGACTGGGCCGATTGCTCGATCTCGTGGCTCAGGCGATCAACGCTGTGTACCGCTGCATCGATCTGTTGCTGCCCTTCGCGGGCCTGCTGCTGGCCGCTGTCGGCCGACTGCGCGGCCTGGCTGCAGGACCGTGCCACTTCATTGGCGGTGGCGACCATTTCGTGGAATGCAGTGGAAACCATATCCACGGCTTCGCGCTGGCGGCCGGCCGCCTCGGCCATGTCGCTGGAGACGCGGGTCGAGCTGCTGGACGTGCTGAGGATCTTGCTGGCGGCAGCACCGATGTGCTGGATCAGGCTGCGAATGGCACCGAGGAACTGGTTGAACCAGCTGGCCAGTTGCGCGGTTTCGTCGCGGCCGCGGATTTCCAGGTTGCGGGTCAGGTCACCCTCACCTTGGGCAATGTCCTCCAGGCCGTTGGTGACGCTGTTGATCGGGCGCACGATCAGTTTGGCGAAGGCCGCACCGACCACCGCGAACAGCGAGGCCAACACCACAGCGATGACACCGATCAGCCAGGTGAGCCGGGTGGTGGTCTGCATCACTTCGCTTTGTTCGATCAGGCCGATGAAGGTCCAGCCCAGCTGCTGGTCGGGGTAGACGTTGGCCATGTAGTGCACGCCATTGAGTTCGACCTCGACCAGGCCTTTGCCGGCTTTGGCCAGCTTGGCGTAACCGTCGCCAAAGCTTCCCAGCTGCTTGAAGTTGTGGGCGGCGTCGCGCGGGTCGACCATCACGTTGCCGTTGCTTTCCACCAGCATCAGGTAGCCGCTTTCGCCCAGTTTGATCTGCTTGACGATTTCGGTCAGGCCCTTGAGCGACACGTCGATGTTGACCACGCCGCCGGGGTTGCCCAGCTGGTTGGCCACGGTGCGCACGGTGCTGACCAGCACCGCATCGTCGGCGGCCCAGTAGTAGGCGCCGGTACGCATCGTCTTGCCAGGGTTGGCCATGGCAAGTTGGTACCAGGGGCGCGTGCGTGGGTCATAATTGACAAACTTCTGGCCGGCCGGCCAGCCAGTGTAGCCGCCATCATTCACCCCGTAGGACAGGTAGGCGTAGGCGGGGTGTGAGTTGGCCAGGCGAGTCATGAAGTCGAGAATTTTGCTGGCCTGCTCGCCCAGTTCGTAGGACGGAGTTGCGCTCATGTACTTGTTCAGCTCGCTGCCCGTGGCGGCAACCATTGGCTGGGAAGCCATGTACTCGACGTTCTGGTTGATCCCCTGGAAGAAGATGTTCATCGCGTTGCTGACCTGGCGGATTTCCCGGCTGCTGCTGTCGAGGAATCCGTCGCGGGCTTCGCCGCGCAGGTTGATGACCACCAGGGTGGCCACGAGAACGATGGGCAAGCCGGCGATGACCGCGAATGCCCAGGTCAGTTTCTGTTTGATGCTCATCGACGCTCCCGGAATTTTTGTTTTCGACACACGAGGCAGGTAGCAACTGCATCGGCAGCATCCGGGTTTTATGAAGCCAAAACGCCCGTATTTATTGGATAAAGTCGTGGTTGGTGACTATTCGGTCGTGTTTGGACATTTATGGCATGCCAAAGGCGCGTGGCAGCTCAGTGACAGCAGCTGCCCGCAGCGCCATTGGCCAGGTCTTTGAGGATCGGGCAGTCCGGGCGGTCGTCACCCTGGCAGTGCGAAACCAGCTCGCCGAGGGTGTCGCGCAGGCTCACCAGCTCCTCGATGCGCCGGTTCAGTTCATCGATGTGGTGCATGGCCAGCGCCTTCACATCGGCGCTGGCACGTTGGCGGTCCTGCCACAAGGTCAGCAACTTGCCGACCTCTTCGAGGGAAAAGCCCAGGTCGCGGGAGCGTTTGATGAAGGCCAGGTTGTGCAAGTCTTGCGCCTGGTACAGGCGGTAGCCGCTGTCGCTGCGAGTGGCGGGTTTGAGCAGGCCGATGGACTCGTAGTAACGGATCATCTTGGTGCTGAGCCCGCTGCGGCGGGCGGCCTGGCCGATATTCATGGTACCTCCTGGGTGCTGCTGGTGGGTTTCCACGTTTTAAGCCACAGGGCATTGCTGACGACGCTGACACTGGACAGGGCCATGGCGGCACCTGCCAGTACCGGGTTGAGGTAACCCAGCGCGGCGAGCGGAATGCCGATCAGGTTGTAGATGAAGGCCCAGAACAGGTTCTGGCGGATCTTCGCGTAGGTCTTGCGGCTGATTTCCAGCGCGGCGGGCACCAGGCGCGGGTCGCCACGCATCAGGGTGATGCCGGCGGCCTGCATGGCCACGTCGGTACCGCCACCCATGGCAATGCCGATGTCGGCCGCGGCCAACGCCGGTGCATCGTTGATGCCATCGCCAACCATGGCGACCACCCCATCCTGCTTGAGCGCGGCCACGGTCGCGGCCTTGTCGGCCGGTAGCACTTCGGCGTGCACATCGTCGATGCCCAGTGCCTCGGCAACCACTTTGGCGCTGCCACGGTTGTCACCGGTCAGCAGGTGGCTGCTGATGTGTTGGGTGTGCAGGGTTTCGATGGCCTGCGCGGCGCCAAGCTTGAGGCTGTCACCAAAGGCGAACAGGCCCACCACTCTCGGTTGCGCGCCGCGCTCGATCAGCCACGACAGTGTGCGCCCTTCCGCTTCCCAGGCCTGGGCCTGGGCGGCCAAATCGCCGGGCTGCAGACCGCTTTCGTCAAGCAGTCGGCGGTTGCCCAGCGCCAGTTCACGGCCTTCAACGCGCCCGGCAATGCCGCGCCCGGTCAGTGACTGGCTGTCGGCAACGGTTGGCACGTCCAGCCCTTGCTCTGCACAGGCCACCAGTACCGCCTTGGCCAGCGGGTGTTCACTCCCGCGCTGCAGGGCGCCGGCCAGGCGGTGCAGGTCGGCGCTGTTGCCGTCCAGCGCCTGGCTGTGAACCACCCGCGGGCTGCCGGAGGTGAGGGTACCGGTTTTGTCGAACACTACGCGGTTGACCGCATGGGCACGCTCCAGAGCTTCGGCATCCTTGATCAGGATGCCGTGGCGGGCGGCGACCCCGGTGCCGGCCATGATCGCGGCGGGCGTGGCCAGGCCGAGGGCGCAGGGGCAGGCGATGACCAGCACGGCGACGGCGTTGATCAGCGCGGTTTCCAGCGGTGCCCCAGCCAACCACCAGCCGATCAGGGTGATCAGGGCCAGTACCAGCACGGCCGGGACGAACACCTGGCTGACACGGTCGACCAGCTTCTGGATCGGTGCTTTGGCGGCCTGGGCGTCTTCCACCAGGCGGATGATGCGCGCCAGCACGGTCTCGGTGCCCAGCGCCTGGGTACGCACCAGCAGCCGGCCTTCACCATTGATGGCGCCACCGGTGACGCTGTCGCCGGGCTGCTTGGGCACTGGCAAGCTCTCGCCGCTGATCAGGGCCTCATCGGCATGGCTGCTGCCGTCTTCGACCACGCCGTCGACCGGGAAGCGTTCGCCGGGCTTGACCAGTACCAGGTCGCCCAAGCGCAAGTGGGCGATGGCCACGTCCTCTTCCACGCCGTCGACCACGCGCAGGGCGCGTTCCGGGCGCAGGGCTTCGAGGGCTCGGATGGCACTGGCGGTCTGGCGTTTGGCGCGGCTTTCCAGGTACTTGCCCAGCAATACCAGGGCAATCACCACGGCTGAGGCTTCGAAGTACAGGTGCGGGGCCATACCGGCGGGAGCCTGTGCCCATTGGTACAGGCTCAGGCCATAGCCAGCGCTGGTGCCCAGGGCCACCAGCAAGTCCATGTTGCCGGCGCCGGCGCGCACGGCCTTCCAGGCTGCAATGTAGAAGCGGGCACCGAGAATGAACTGCACGGGTGTGGCCAGCAGGAACTGCGCCCAGGCGGGTAGCATCCAGTGCAAGCCGAACGGTTGTACCAGCATGGGTAATACCAGCGGCAGGGCCAACAGCAAGGCTGCACCGACTGCCAGGCGCTCGTTGCGCAGGCGGCGCTGGACAGCGCTTTGGTCGTCCTTGGTCGATTGCGGCAGGCTGGCGCTGTAGCCTGCCTTTTGCACAGCGTCGATCAGCAGGTTGTCATCAAGGGCCGCAAGCACTTCGAGGTGCGCGCGTTCGCTGGCCAAGTTGACGCTGACCCGCTCGACCCCGGCCAATTTGCCCAGGGCGCGCTCTACTCGGCCGACACAACTGGCGCAGGTCATGCCGCCTATCTGCAGTTCGAGGGTGCGGGTTGGTACCCCGTAACCGGCCTCGCGCACGGCTTCGACCAAGGCTGGCAGGCTGGCAGGCGGGGCTACAACCCGGGCTTTTTCAGTGGTGAGGTTTACGCTGACCTGTTCAGCGCCGGTGACCTTGCGCAGGGCGCGCTCGACCCGGCCAGCACAGCTGGCGCAGGTCATGCCGGAGATCGGCAGGTCGTATGTGGTGGATGCGGGCATGGCTCTCCTCCTTGGACAGGCCTCCAGCATCAACCTTGCCACGCAGGCAAGGTCAATAGCCCAGGTCGGCTCGTTTCAACTCCAGCCCATATTGCCCCATGGCGATGCGGTATTTGTTGATCTGGCCCGCCTGCAGATTCAAACGCGCGCTGCGCTGGTCCTCTATACCTGCGGCGCAACCCGGCATTTGCCCAGGCAGCAGGCGCAGGCGCACATCCACCGGGCCAGGCGGCAGGTTGAACGAGGTGGACTGCTCCTGGAAAACGCGCCCGGAAAGCTGGTCGTTGAGGTACACGCCGATTTCGCAACTGGTGGCCACTTCCAGGCGCTCCCGGGAAATGATCAGTACGCTGTAGGCCGAGTTGCCCTCGGCGAATGCCGGTGGCACCACAGCCAGCGCGCCCAAGAGCCCGACGACGCCCAATGCTGCCCTGAACATGAAAAATCTCCTGCTTGCCTGATCGTCAAAGGCGCAGCTTGGCCGACGCGGACGCGGATTTCCACCCCGGGCGTTGCAGGCAGGGCTTGACCTTGCCCTGATGGCAAGCTTGAGACTTGTGAAAAACCTGAAGGAGGTAACCCCATGCAAGTGTTCAATGTACAAGGCATGACCTGCGGCCATTGCGTGAAAGCCGTGACCCGCGCGGTGCAGGAGCAGGATGCGGAAGCCAGGGTGGAAGTTGATCTGGCAGGCAAACAGGTGCGTGTGCAGAGCGAGTTGGCGCAGGAGCAGATTCTCACTGCGATTCGCGATGAGGGGTATCAGGCCGAAATCGCCTGAAGACCTGATTGCTCCCACCGGGGGTAACAGTGTTGCAAATGTTTTCACATTGACAGGGTCCACAGCAGGTAGAATCAGTCACTTGCTTAGCCTGCTATGGATTCCTGATGAACCTGCGAATGGTGCTCATCCTGGGCGCACTCAGTGCGTTCGGGCCCTTGGCGATCGACTTTTACCTGCCAGCCTTCCCGGCCATGGCGCAAGCGTTCGCCACCGATGAAAAACACGTCCAGGCCACGTTGGCCGCCTACTTCCTGGGCCTGTCTATCGGGCAGTTGGCCTATGGGCCGGTTGCCGACCGCTTTGGCCGACGCAAACCGCTGATGTTCGGCGTTACGCTGTTCACCTTGGCATCACTGGCCTGTGCCTACGCCCCCAACCTCGATACCTTGGTGGTGGCGCGTTTCATCCAGGCACTGGGTGGTTGTGCCGGCATGGTGCTTTCGCGGGCCATCGTCAGCGACAAGTGCGACCCGGTAGCTTCAGCCAAAGTGTTTTCGCAACTGATGCTGGTCATGGGCTTGGCGCCGATCCTGGCACCGATGCTGGGTGGGGTGCTGGTGAACCTGGCCGGCTGGCAGTCGATCTTCCTTGCGCTGAGCCTGTTCAGTGCCGGCTGCCTGCTGGCGGTAAGCCTGGGCCTGCCGGAAAGCCTGCCCGAGCATATACCCCGGCAACCGCTGTCTGGCGCCTTGCGCCAGTACCTGCGGCTGCTGGCTGACCGGGTTTTCCTCGGCCATGCCCTGACCGGCGGTATCGCCATTGCCGGCATGTTTGCCTATATCGCCGGTTCACCTTTCGTGTTCATCAAACTGTATGGCGTGCCCGCTGAGCACTACGGCTGGTTGTTCGGCACCAACGCCGCAGGTTTTATTCTGGTGGCGCAGGTGAACGCCCGCCTGCTGGCCAAACGCGGGCCGGCCTTCCTGCTGGGCCGTGCGGTGTGGCTGTATCTGGTTGCGGGCCTGGTGCTGCTGGGCGTGGCGGCTTTGCGCCCTGCGCAACTGTGGCCGCTACTGGTGCCGCTGTTCATCTGTATCGCCAGCCTTGGTTGCATCATTCCCAATGCTTCGGCCTGCGCCATGAGTGGACAGGGCGCGCGTGCCGGCAGCGCCTCGGCACTGATGGGCTGTGTGCAGTTCAGCGTAGCTGCGGGTGCTGCGGCGCTGGTCGGGCTGCTGCATGATGGCAGTGCGGTGCCCATGGCAATCGTGATCAGCCTGTGCGGGGCGCTGGTGGTCAGTGTTGCGCTGTTGACCCGGCGTTTGCAGGCCAAGGCTCCCGCATGAGCGGGTGAGGGGCCTGCAGCCGGGTTTCCAGCGTGGCGACGAAGGCACGCGCCTCAGCCTCGCTGCGGAAACTGACCACATGCTGATCGAGCTGGACTTGCCAAGGGCAGGCGGGGTTTCGGCTCGACGCACTTACGATAATTTTCATCGCTGCATACCTCCAGGAAGGGGAGCCGCTCAAGTGTAGCGCTGGCCCGCCAGCCTGCCATGACACGGCTTCAGCGTCCTGACTGACGGTAAGTGTGCATTTTCCTGGCGGTGTCTCCTACTTTGGGCTCAATGCCTGCAAACCCGCAGAACCTTCGCTTTGTTTCGCACTATTTGTGGAAGGTTGCTGTGGGCCACATCTGATATGGCTGCAAGTTTGTTTTCATCAAGATGTTTCAGCGCGTTTGTGTGGGCGTACCGGTGCCTTGATTGACTGGGTGCCGGGGCGTTTTCGAAGCCGCCTCGCTGCTTGCCATGGGTAGGCATACCCAGTGGTTTTTCGTCATGAGTACGATGGCACCTGGCCGTCTGAACCGGCGTTTTCTGCGGCTTATACTGGCGAGCCAGGCCAGTGCCAGCGAGAGGCGCTTCCCTGGCAGGGTTGGCCATCGCATCCCCACAGTGAACTTGCAGGGAGTTACAAGGACATGAACGCAGCCAGCAGTATCAGCCAGATCGCCAGCCTGATGGCCGACCCCAAGCGCAGTGCCATGTTGTGGGCATTGATCGATGGCACACCACGGTTGGCCAATGAGCTCGCGATAATGACTGGCCTGACTTCATCGTCAGCCTGCGCGCACCTTTCGCTGCTGTCGTCGGCCGGTTTGCTCAGGCATGAAGCCAGGGGCCGCAAACGTTACTTCTGCCTGGCTACCCCGCAGGTCGGAGCGGCGGTAGAGGCCTTGGCCAGCGTACAGCTGGAAAGCGCCAGGGGAGAGCGTGCCGAAGCGCCGGTATCGTCGCTGCCGCTGTCGATGCGCCGGGCGCGCCGTTGTGGCGATCACCTGGGTGGGGAGTTGGCCAGTGAGCTGTACCATCGCATGGTGGTGGCTGGCTGGTTGGAAGGCAGCGGACGGCATTTGAGGGTCAGTGACGAGGGGCGGGCGCAGTTGGCCTTGGTCGGGGTGTACATCGATGCCCTGGCGCCACACCAGCAACGAGGTTGCGTGATCTGCCGCTGCACCGAATGGAATGACCAGGGCCCGCATCTGGGTGGCGTACTGGGTCAGGCCTTGTTCAGGTTGTTCCTGCAATCTGGCTGGATGCGCGAGATAGAGGACTCGCGGGCACTGCATATTTCGGCGCTGGGTATCCAGCAGATCAATCGCATAGCCCGCGTGGCGACGTTGCAGGTCGGTTGAGCGCAACGTCGTCAGGCTACTCAAACCAGCCGTGCGTCCAGGCTGTTCTGCGCCAGGCGACGAGCCTGGTCTTCGGTCATGCCCAAGTGGGTATGCAGAGCGTGGAAGTTCTCCGTGACGTAGCCACCGAAGTAGGCCGGGTCGTCCGAGTTGACCGTGACTTTCACACCACGCTCGAGCATGTCGAGGATGTTGTGCTGGCTCATGTGGTCGAACACGCAGAGCTTGGTGTTGGAGAGCGGGCACACCGTGAGCGGGATCTGCTCGTCGATGATGCGCTGCATCAGGCGCTCGTCCTCGATGGCGCGCACGCCATGGTCGATACGTTTGATCTTCAGCAGGTCGAGGGCTTCCCAGATGTACTCGGGCGGGCCTTCTTCGCCAGCATGGGCAACCGCGACGAAGCCTTCGCTACGGGCGCGGTCGAACACCCGCTGGAACTTGCTTGGCGGGTGGCCCATCTCCGAGCTGTCCAGGCCTACGGCAATGAACGCATCGCGGAACGGCAAGGCCTGATCGAGGGTCTTGTGCGCTTCATCCTCGCTGAGGTGGCGCAGGAAGCTGAGGATCAGGCCGCTGCTGATGCCCAGTTGTTCGCGGCCATCCTTGAGCGCCTGGCTGATGCCGTTGAGCACCACTTCGAAAGCAATGCCGCGGTCGGTGTGGGTCTGCGGGTCGAAGAAGGGTTCGGTGTGGATCACGTTCTGGGCCTTGCAGCGTTGTAGGTAGGCCCAGGTCAGGTCGTAGAAGTCCTGCTCGGTGCGCAGCACATCTGCGCCCTGGTAATACAGGTCGAGGAACTCCTGCAGGTTGTTGAAGGCATAGGCACCGCGCAAGGTCTCCACATCGGCCCAGGGCAAGGCGATCTTGTTGCGCTCGGCCAGGGCGAACAGCAACTCGGGCTCCAGTGAGCCTTCCAGGTGCAGGTGCAGTTCGGCCTTGGGCAGGGCGTTCAACCAGTCATACATAGTGGTCATCTCAATCAGGTACGGTTGCGGCCATTCTACAGGGGCTGGCTGGGCAATGCGCCCAGCCGGGCTGCGACCTGGTGAATCACCAGACCAAGGGTTCGCCCTTGTAGTTGATGAAACGCAGGCCGCCCTTGCCGCTTTGGGCCTTGATCTGTTCGATCATGCCGCGGGTGCTGGTGAGCACATCGATTTCGGCGTTTTCGCCACCCATGTCAGTTTTCACCCAGCCCGGGTGCATGGCCAGCACGCACAGGTCCGGGCGCTGCTGCTCAACGAAGAAGCTGTTGATCATCGAGTTCAGTGCCGCCTTGCTGGCTTTGTACAGGCAGATTTCGCCACCGTCTGGGATGGTGACGCTTCCCAGGATCGAGCTCATGAACGCCAGCACACCACTGCCTTCGCGTATTTGACCCACCAGGCGGCGAGCCACGCGTATCGGCGCCACTGCGTTGGTCATGAACAGATCGCCAATGTCGCTGTTGTGGACTGCCTCCAGGTCTTGCGGCAGGGGGCCCATGACCCCGGCGTTGACGAATATCAGGTCGAACACCTGGCCTTGCAGGCGTTGCTTCAGGCTGTCGAGCTGAACGGTGTCGTTCATTTCCAGCTGCTCGATATGCACGCCGGGCACGTTCGCCAGGGCGCCGGGCTGCTGCGGGTTACGGACGGTGGCAGTGATGTGCCAACCGTCTTCGTGCAGGCGTTGTACCAAGCCCAGGCCAAGCCCGCGCGAGGCGCCGATGATGAGGGCAGTTCTTGAATTGGCCATAGGAACATTCCTTTATCGGTGTAGGAGAAAGGAATTGAGCATACGTCACGGCGAATACGCGTGCCTGGTTTGCGTCTGGTTAAAAAATGGTCAGTTTTGTCTGGGCCTTGCGGGGCCGGGCGCTTCGCCTGTTGGCGCACGGGTTATCCACAAGCTGGTCCACAGTTATTGTGTGCAAGGTGAGCACGCGGGGCGCGGCTTGGATGGGCGGTTCGCTGGGGATAAGTCGCGCACATTCAGCAGTTTACGACTGTCATCAAATAGTGATCAAAATATGATCAAAGCTCTGGGGGCCTCGAAATCACTAGCCTGCAAGAGAGTGCCCCAAGCTTATCCACAGGCAGGCCCACAGTTGTTGTGGGCAATGTTCAGCGTGCTTCGAGCAAAATACGCCCGCGGCTCAGGTCCGCCAGTTGCTGTTGCAATGGCGCCAGGTGGGCGTCACCGAGGGCAATCATCAGGTCCACACCATTGGCGGTGAACTGTTCGTCCAGGACCAGGCCGTCAACCTCGGCCAAACGCAGCTTCACCAGCGCCAGCTCGCTGAAACTGCAACTGCAGCTGAAATGGCTGCGCTGCACCAGTAGGCGCTTGGGCGCCTGTTGCAGGCACTTGTTGGCGCCGCCGCCATAGGCCCTGGCCAGGCCGCCGGTACCCAGCTGGATGCCGCCGTACCAACGGATCACCAGCACCACCACCTGGTCGCAGTCCTGCGCTTCGATGGCCGCCAGTATCGGTCGCCCTGCAGTGCCGCCGGGTTCGCCGTCGTCACTGCTGCGGTACTGCGCGCCGAGTTTCCAGGCCCAGCAGTTGTGGGTAGCGGCCAGGTCGCTGTGACGTTCGATGAAACTCATCGCTTCGGCGGCACTGCTGATCGGCCCGGCAAGGGTGATGAAGCGGCTTTTGCGGATTTCCTCGCGGTATTCGCAGAGGTCGAGCAGGGTAGAAGGCATAAAGGACGGTCAGGCAGCCGGCGTGATGCCGCAGCCCTTCAAAATGATGTGGATAAGGTTGTTGCTCGCGTCTTCCATGTCCTGCTTGGTCAGGCGGCTGCGGCCAGTCACCTGGCAGATCTGGGTGGCGAAGTCGGCATAGTGCTGGGTGCTGCCCCAGAGCAGGAAGATCAGGTGCACCGGGTCGACCGGGTCCATTTTGCCTGCTTCGATCCAAGCCTGGAACACCGCAGCACGGCCGCGGAACCATTCGCGGTAATCGGCACTGAAGTATTCGGTCAGGCAGGTGCCACCGCTGATCACTTCCATGGCGAAAATGCGCGAAGCTTGCGGGTTGCGCCGGGAGAACTCCATTTTGGTGCGGATGTACTGGCTCAGGGCTTCACCGGGGTCGTCATCGACGCTCAAGGCGTTGAAGGTGCTGTCCCACAACTCGATGATGTTGCTGAGCACGGCGATGTACAGGCCCAGCTTGTTGGTGAAGTAGTAATGCAGGTTAGCCTTGGGCAACCCCGCCTTGAGGGCGATGGTGTTCATGCTGGTGCCCTTGAAACCATGGCGGGCGAACTCATCTTCGGCGGCCTGGATAATGGCCTGTTCGTTCTTCTGGCGGATACGGCCCGCGGGCTTGCCCGAGGCGGAGAGGCGATGCGCAGGGACTTCTAGGGTCATGGACGATTCCGTACGGGGCAGTGGCTGCGGCTGTGGGACAAGATTACCTGCCTGTGCCGAAGTGACAAGCGTTTGCGGCACAGACTGGCATCAACGTGTCGCAGCCAGGCTTTCGAGGAAGCTTTCCAACACCAGGTTGGGGCGCCGACCTTTGCGGGTAACCCAGCTCAGGCTCAGGTCATAAAAGCGCTCCTTGGGCTTGAGCGCACGCAAGCGGCCTTGCTGTACCCAGAACATGGCGTAGTGGTCGGGCAGATAGCCAATATAACGCCCGGTGAGGATGAGAAACGCCATGCCCTCGCGGTCAGAAGCACTGGCTGTGCAATTCAGCGCCTGGTAGTGCGCCTGGATGTCGGCCGGCAGGCGGAAGGTGGGGGTGATGGCTTCCTGGCTGTTGAGGCGTTCGTCGTCTATCTGCTGGTCGTCGGCGTAGAACAGCGGGTGGCCGACTGCGCAGTACAGCAGCGAGCGTTCGCTGTACAACGGTTGGTACTCAAGCCCCGATAGCGGGCTGGTCTGTGGGACGACGCCAACGTGCAGGCTGCCGTCGAGCACGCCGTGCTCGACCTGGCTGGGGGCGATCATACGGATCTGGATGCGTACATCAGGGCCGCGGTCCTTGAGTTCCGCCAGGGCATGGGTGATACGCATGTGCGGCAGGGTCACCAGGTTGTCGGTCAGGCCGATGTTCAGCTCGCCGCGCAAATGCTGGTGCAGGCCATTGACCTCGGTGCGGAAGGTTTCCAGCGCGCTGAGCAGTTGCAGGGCTGAATGGTAGACCTCGCGGCCTTCCTCCGTCAGCGAGAAACCGGCGCGGCCGCGCTGACACAGGCGCAGGCCGAGGCGTTGTTCGAGGTCGTTCATCTGCTGGCTGATGGCCGAGCGACCAATGCCCAGTACGTTTTCGGCAGCCGAGAAGCCTCCGCACTCGACGACGCTGCGATAGATCTTCAGCAGGCGGATGTCGAAATCGCTGACTTGGGCGAGTGGATCGGGTCTTCGGCTCATCAGTTTAGTCTCGGCCTGCCTGAAGGTTAGAAATGTAGGCTTTTTCAGACTCTATCGCCGTGCCAACTTAGCTGCAACAACATCCATCGTTGCCTAATCGTCTTCCGAGGAACCGCCGATGAACATGCCCGAAACCGCCCCCGCGGGTATCGCCAGCCAGCTCAAGCTGGACGCCCACTGGATGCCCTATACCGCCAACCGCAACTTCCAGCGCGACCCACGCCTGATCGTGGCGGCCGAAGGCAACTACCTGGTCGATGACCACGGGCGCAAGATCTTCGACGCCCTGTCTGGCCTGTGGACCTGCGGCGCAGGGCACACTCGCAAGGAAATCGCTGACGCGGTGACCCGCCAACTGAGCACGCTGGACTACTCCCCAGCGTTCCAGTTCGGCCACCCGCTGTCGTTCCAGCTGGCGGAAAAGATCGCCGAGCTGGTGCCGGGCAATCTGAATCACGTCTTCTATACCAACTCCGGTTCCGAGTGCGCCGATACCGCGCTGAAGATGGTGCGTGCCTACTGGCGCCTGAAAGGCCAGGCAACCAAGACCAAGATCATCGGCCGTGCCCGTGGTTACCATGGTGTGAACATCGCCGGTACCAGCCTGGGTGGCGTCAACGGTAACCGCAAGATGTTTGGTCAGCTGCTGGACGTCGACCACCTGCCTCACACCGTGTTGCCAGTGAACGCCTTCTCCAAAGGCATGCCGGAAGAGGGCGGTATCGCGCTGGCTGACGAAATGCTCAAGCTGATCGAGCTGCACGATGTCTCCAACATCGCAGCAGTCATCGTCGAGCCGCTGGCCGGTTCGGCCGGTGTGCTGCCGCCGCCGAAGGGTTACCTGAAGCGTCTGCGTGAAATCTGCACCCAGCACAACATTCTGCTGATCTTCGACGAAGTGATCACAGGCTTCGGCCGCATGGGCGCGATGACCGGCTCGGAAGCCTTCGGCGTTACCCCGGACCTGATGTGCATCGCCAAGCAGGTGACCAACGGCGCCATCCCGATGGGCGCAGTGATTGCCAGCAGCGAGATCTACCAGACCTTCATGAACCAGCCGACCCCGGAATACGCCGTGGAATTCCCACACGGCTACACCTATTCGGCGCACCCGGTAGCCTGTGCCGCCGGTCTCGCCGCGCTGGACCTGCTGCAGAAGGAAAACCTCGTGCAGTCCGCGGCTGAACTGGCGCCGCATTTCGAGAAGCTGCTGCACGGCGTGAAGGGCACCAAGAATATCGTCGATATTCGTAACTACGGCCTGGCCGGCGCCATCCAGATCGCCGCCCGTGACGGTGATGCCATTGTTCGCCCATACGAAGCGGCCATGAAGCTGTGGAAAGCCGGCTTCTATGTACGCTTTGGTGGCGACACCCTGCAGTTCGGCCCAACCTTCAATACCAAGCCGCAGGAACTGGACCGCCTGTTCGATGCTGTAGGCGAAACCCTGAACCTGATCGACTGATCTTTCCGATTTTGATGCCAGGCGCATGCCCGCAGCGCGCGCCTGGCTCTCCTTTGTTTATCTGGAGTTTTGCATGAGCATTGTTCAGCACCTGATTCACGGCGAACTGGTTACCAAGGGTGAGCGCACCGCCGATGTCTTCAACCCGTCCACTGGCCAGGCCGTTCGCAAGGTCGAACTGGCCAGCCGCGCAACCGTGCAGGAAGCGATCGACTCGGCCAAGGCAGCCTTCCCGGCCTGGCGCAACACCCCTCCGGCCAAGCGCGCCCAGGTGATGTTCCGCTTCAAGCAACTGCTGGAGCAGAACGAAGCCAAGATTTCGCAGATGATCAGCGAAGAGCACGGCAAGACCCTGGAAGACGCCGCCGGTGAACTGAAGCGTGGTATCGAGAACGTCGAGTTCGCGTGTGCAGCCCCTGAAGTGCTGAAGGGTGAGTACAGCCGCAACGTCGGTCCGAACATCGACGCCTGGTCCGACTTCCAGCCGTTGGGCGTGGTTGCCGGTATCACCCCATTCAACTTCCCAGCCATGGTGCCGCTGTGGATGTACCCGCTGGCCATCGCCTGCGGCAACGCATTCATCCTCAAGCCTTCCGAGCGTGACCCGAGCTCGACCCTGTACATTGCCCAGTTGCTGCTGGAAGCCGGCCTGCCGAAGGGCATCCTGAACGTCGTGCACGGTGACAAGGAAGCGGTGGATGCGCTGATCGAAGCGCCGGAAGTCAAAGCACTGAGCTTCGTGGGCTCGACCCCGATCGCCGAGTACATCTATGCCGAAGGCACCAAGCGTGGCAAGCGTGTACAAGCCCTGGGTGGCGCGAAGAACCACGCGGTGCTGATGCCGGATGCCGACCTCGACAACGCCGTCAGTGCACTGATGGGCGCGGCTTACGGTTCGTGTGGCGAGCGTTGCATGGCCATTTCGGTCGCCGTGTGCGTGGGCGACCAAGTGGCCGATGCCCTGATTGCCAAGCTGGAGCCACAGATCAAGGCGCTGAAGATTGGTGCCGGCACCTCGTGCGGCCTGGACATGGGCCCGCTGGTGACTGCGGCAGCGCGTGACAAGGTCGTGGGTTACATCGATGACGGTGTTGCTGCTGGCGCCAAGCTGGTGGTGGATGGCCGTGGTTTCCGAGTGGCGGGTAATGAAGATGGCTACTTTGTGGGTGGCACCCTGTTCGACAAGGTGACCCCGGAGATGCGCATCTATAAAGAGGAGATCTTTGGCCCGGTGCTGTGCGTGGTCCGTGTGAATAGCCTGGAGCAGGCCATGCAGCTGATCAACGATCACGAGTATGGCAACGGCACCTGCATCTTTACGCGTGACGGTGAAGCGGCCCGTCTGTTCTGCGACGAGATCGAAGTGGGTATGGTGGGTGTGAACGTACCGCTGCCGGTGCCGGTGGCCTACCACAGCTTTGGTGGCTGGAAGCGTTCGCTGTTTGGTGATCTGCATGCCTATGGCCCGGATGGTGTGCGCTTCTATACCCGTCGCAAGGCAATTACCCAGCGTTGGCCTCAGCGGGCCAGTCATGAAGCGTCGCAGTTTGCATTCCCTAGCCTTTAAGGGAGGGTAAACAAAGCGGGGAGGCCGTCAGGCCTCCCCGCTTTGTTTTTTCTGCGCTATCAACGGTTATTGAAATTAAAGGTTGACGCCCTCTCGAATCCCCTTATAATGCGCCCCACTTCCAGCGACATCGGAACGAAAAACTCCTTGAGATTCAATGAGTTAAGTAGTGAAGGCAAAAGCTGAAAGGGCTACGATCGAATGATCGAAAGCGGTTGAAAATGGTGGTTGACAGCGCTTCCAAGTGCTGTATGATTCGCCTCCCGCTACGAGAGATCGCAGCGAGCCAAGTGTTTGAAGCTAAACGAGTTTCTCGCAAAAAACTTCAAAATAAACGCTTGACAGGCTCTGAGGAAAGCGTAGAATGCGCGCCTCGGTTGAGGCGAAAAGCTCTTAACCAAACGCTCTTTAACAAATTGAATCAAGCAATTCGTGTGGGTGCTTGTGAGTACGGACTGATAGTCAAAAAGATTATCAGCATCACAAGTGACCATG